>CAYMSU010000518.1:0-4279 GCA_964393165.1 uncultured Enterobacteriaceae bacterium | reverse complement strand
GCGCGAGGATCCGGGGGCGCGCCGCGGGATCGGCGGTGAAGACGAGCTCGTAGTCCTCGCCGCCCAGGAGCTGCGCGCGGCGGGCGTGCGGGTGTTCCCGGAGAGCCTGCGCCACCGGCAGCCGGGAGGGGTCGAGGACGACGCGCACGCCAGAGGCTGCCGCGAGTCGGGGCAGGTCGGCGGCTGGTCCGTCCGACAGGTCCATCCCCGCAGTGGCGAGCCCCTGCTCGACGAGATCAACCGCGAACTGGAGGGGGGGCGAGGGACGGCGCAGCGCCCGTAGGGCGGCCTCCGGCGGATCGTCGAGCATCCAGCCGGCGCCCGCCAGCCCGGGGGTGCCGGTGACCCACAGCTCGTGGCCGGGCCGGGCGCCGCCGCGGGTGAGCGGGGCCCCGGGAACCGCGCCGCCGAGCGTATTCGCGACGTAGCGGGGGGACCCCACGGGTGCGGACGTGACGTCGCCGCCGACCAGGCGGACGCCGAAGACCGTGCACGCCTGTCGCAGCCCCGCGGCGAAGCCCTCGACCCACGGGAGGGGATCCGGGTCGCGCGGGAGCGACAGCGCGCACACCGCCCACCTCGGCGCTGCGCCCATCGCCCCGAGGTCGGAGACCGACACGGCGATGGACTTGAACCCGACGTCCTCGGGGGTGAGGCGGTGATCGAAGTGCACGCCCTCGACCAGCGCGTCGACGGTGATCGCCTGGCCGTCTGCGAGCACGGCACCGTCATCGCCGGCGTCGAGGGCGAGCCAGTCCGGCATCGCAGCGCGCCCTGCCAGGAGGAGGTCGATGACGCGCTGCTCGGTAGGTTGGGGATCGGGTGGAGGAGGTTCCAGGCTCGGACCGATCAGGCGCACGCAGAGCTGCGAGGGCCCAGGGTTGCGGGAATCATCGTACCGAAGCCGGCGCGGTCGCGCCAGAGCCGGCGCGCCGCCGGGGTGGCGCTACTCCGGCTGGTCGTTGGCGCCTTCCTCACCGGGGCGCACGAACTCGCGCGGCGTGGCGCCATGCAGCGCGATGTCGCCGAGCTGGGCGATCTCACTCCGCGTGATGGTCAAGATCTTCATGTTGCGGCGGGCGTGCTGCGACTCGGGATCGAACCCGCTGGCTCCGGTGACCGCGTCGGCGACGGCCACGTCGAGGAGCGCCTGGCGGAACGCGCCGCGGTGGGCGGGCGCCTTGGTCACGGCTGCGGCGACGAGGCGCGCCGCGTCGTAGGTGGCCACCTCGAGGGCGGTCGGCGTCTTCCCGAGGGCCTCCTTGAAGCGGACGAGCACCGGATCCTCGTCGTCGAGGATGGCGGCCGAGAAGACATCCGGGAAGCGGCTGTTGCGCGTGTACTGGTTGCCCTGCGCGATCAACCCCTCGACGTTCCACGTGGCGAGGCCCAACAGTGGGACCTCGGGCTGGTCGTTCTTGGGCTGGAACGTGCCCATGGGGAACTCCTGGTAGGCGAGCGCGGCGGTGGCGATCGGCGTGCGGCTCGCTCGCTCCGGGATGAACATGCCGTGGTGATCGACGACGGGCGGCAACACCACGGTGTTCGGGTTGCCACCGTCGCGGCGCGCCTTCTCGCGGAGCTCGGCGAGGGTGGTGTCGTCGCCGTCGCGCTCCCCGAGCTGCGCCGCGTACTCGAGGAGGCTGCCCTCCTCGGCAGGGTACGTTCCGAGTGCCGTGATCTCACCGCCCCTGGCGAGCACGCCCTTCTCGAAGAGCGCCGCGGAGGACGTGCCGAGCGGGTTGTCCGGCGCGAAGACGGCGAACTTCGACATCTCCTCGTAGGCCATCGCCCACTCGATGATCGCGTCGACCTGGTCGCCGCGGGTGTACATGGCCTGGAAGCCCCAGATGCCGTCCTCGGGGTTCTCGAAGGACTGTGACAGCGAGATCAACGGCACCGCCATGCGCTCGGCAGCAGCCACCACGGCGTCCGTCTCGACGGTCAGCAGGGGCCCCACCACAGCGATCGCGCCGTCGGTCAGGACCGCCTTCTCGAGGGCGGCCACTGCGGTCTCGGGCGACGACCCGCTGTCGACGAAGGTGAGCCGGTTGGGTGCGTTGCCGTAGCCCATCTCGAACGCAGTGCGGATGGTCTTGCCCACCGCACCGAACCGGTCGGACAAGGGCAGGAGCACCGCAATGCGGTTGCGGTCGAGCGGGGCGTCGAGCGTGCGGAGCAGCGAGAGCGCTGCAGCGGCCTGGTCGGGCTTCTGGCTCGCCCGCTCGGCGAGCTTCCGGGCGGCGGCGAAGTCCCCGGCCATGTAGGCCTTCATCGCCTTGTCGACCGGGCCGGGCGGCTCCGCGCCGGGCTCGATCGTAATCTCGGCCGCGACGTCCTCCGGCGCCGCGCCGTCGAGGTCCGCGAGCGCGGCGGAGATGCGCCGGAGCACCTCGGCGTCGGTGCGTGCGTAGTCGAGCGCCTTGCTCTTGAATGCCCGGACCCGCGACGCGTCTCCGCGCCGCGCTGCGTCGAGGGCCCGAATCGCATAGCGGTCGGCGTTCTGGGTGGGCAGGGCGGCCTTGTCGGGCACGGCCTCGAGCGTGGACATCACGCGGGCCGACGGTGTGTCCTGCGCGGCGAGCACAAGGGCCTGCCCGAGCCGGGCGGCATCCGCCCACTGGCCCGACGGTCCCTGCTGGAGGACCTGGGTGAACCAGGCGCTCGCCTCCTCGGGATTGCCGTTGAGGCGCCGCTGCTCCCCGGCATGTAGCGCGATCAGCTCGCTGTCCTTGTCTGCCTTGCGACCCGCGAGTGCTGCCTCGAGCAGCTCGATCGCGCGCGACCGGTCGGTGGCGGCGAGCGCCTGCGCGTCCTGGACCACCGTGGGGGCCTGGCGCCGCCGCTTGGCCTCGGCATCGGCGGAGGACCACGACAGGGCGGCCACTACAGTCAGGGCGATCACGAGCGGGGTTCGCAACATCGTCATCCTCGGTCCTCGACAAGCTGGTCGAATTGGGCCCGGCGCGGGTGGGCGGACGGCGGAAGGGACCGCGACCACTCCCGGAGCTGGGCGCTTCGTTCTTCGGAGAGGCCGGTCGGCACTTCGAGCGCGAGATGCAGGTGCAGATCGCCGCGGGCGCTCCGGCCGAGCCGGGGCAGACCCCGCTCGCCGAGCCGGAGGACCTTGCCGGGCTCGCTGCCAGCAGGCACCCGGATCACGGTAGTGCCCTCGAGCGTGGGCACCGTCACGTCAGCCCCGAGCACGAGCTCGTGGTACGCCAGCGGGAGCTCGACCATCAGGTCGTCGCCGCGTCGGCGGAACAGGGGGTGGTCCGCCACGCTGACGATCACGTAGAGGTCGCCTGGCTCGCCAGCGCCCCGGGCGGCGTTGCCCTTGCCGGCGACCTTCAGCTTCTGGCCGGTCGCCACGCCGGGCTTCACCTTCACGCGAATGCTGTCTTCCACGCCTTTCCGCCCGTCTCCGCTGCAGGTGGGGCACTTGTCCGAGATGGTAAAGCCCTTTCCCTGGCAGTGGTAGCAATCGGTCGCGAAGAGCCGGTTGCCGGTGGCGCGCCCCGAGCCGCCACAGACCTCGCATGTGTGCTTGCCGCCATCGGGGTTCGCGCCATCGCCCTCGCAGGTCGGGCACTGCACGAATCGAGGGACGACGATGTCCTTCTCGGTGCCGGCGGCCACCTCCTCGAGGGTGAGCGAGGCGGTGAACCGCAGGTCTTCCCCACGATCTGCCTTCTTGCGCCGGAAGAGGTTGTTCCAGACGTTGCCCACGACTTCGTTGATGTCCTCTGGCCGCGGCGGGCGCCCATCTTCGGTGTAGAGCGGGCCGAGGCGGTCGTAGCGGCTGCGCTTGTCCGCATCGGACAAGGTGCGGTATGCCTCGGTGATGTCCTTGAAGCGCGTGCCGTCGTCGTCGGCCTGGTTGCGATCGGGGTGCCAGCGGCGAGCCAGCTCCCGGTAGGCCTGCTTGATCTGCTCCGGGGTCGCGCTCCGGTCCACGCCGAGGATGTTGTAGTAGTCCCGGGTCGCCAAGGTGGCGCCTCCAGCAGGGCGGCACCTTAACCCAGGCGCAGAGGTCCGCCCGAGGTCCCTGACGCCGCTGCACAGAGCGTATCCAGGAGTCGTCGGACGACCCCGTCAGCGACGGGAAATCCCTCGTGGGTGAGCCCGACCCGATCGCCGCGGTGCCACATCAGGTCATGCGTGACCAGCGTGGCGACTGTGCCGTCGTGGACATCGAGGCCCGTCCGGCGGCGCATGCGGGCCCGGTCCAGCCCCCCGACCCCGCGAAGCGACGACACCACGAGGTCGATGGCCTGAT
>CAYMSU010000517.1:3998-4292 GCA_964393165.1 uncultured Enterobacteriaceae bacterium | reverse complement strand
AGGCGGTGGCGTGCCCGGTCGTGGTGAACGCGAGGCCCCCGAGCGCGGCGAGCGCGAGGTTCACGGCGGGGCCCGCGAGGGCGATCACCGTCTCCTGGTGCGGATCTTCGGGGATGTTCTCGATCGCCGCCACCCCGCCGAACGGGTAGAGCGTGACGTGGTGGGTGCGGATCCCGAACCGCTTTGCGGCGAGCGCGTGGCCGTACTCGTGGAGCACGACCGAGACGACCATCACCCCCGAGATGATCAGCCCCGCGGCGAGTCCCGGGGGCCCGAGGCGAGCCACCGACAAGC
>CAYMSU010000517.1:0-3988 GCA_964393165.1 uncultured Enterobacteriaceae bacterium | reverse complement strand
GAAAGGCTGGAAGCCTAAAATGAATAAACTCGCCGAGGCTCCCACGATGCCGAGCACGAGCAGCCAGAAGGACCAGTGCAGGCGCAGCGGGATGCCGAACAATCGAGCGATCTGCAAGCGAGACTCCTACCAGGACACTGTACCCCCGTATCCACCCCCACCGTCATCGGACGTCATCGGAGGGAGGGCCATCCTGCCGTCGCTGCCCCCCGCACGCCGACTCCTGCGCACCGCTGGCGCTCTCGCGTGGTCGGCGGTGGCCCGGCCCCCGCGCCGCTCCCGGGAGCCGGTTCGCCGGCGAGGCGCGGGCCCCCTCGTCGAGGCGGGGCAGCCGCTGGTGCTGCTCATCTGGAACCTCGCCCACGGCCTCGGCCCGGCGGGACTGGACCCCCACCTGCGAGCCGCCGTCGAGGTCCTGCGCGCGGTGAACCCCGACGTCGCGCTCCTCGGCGAGGTCGATCGCGCCTCCGACCGCACGAAGCGGGTCGATCAGCACGAGATCCTGGTCCGGGCGCTCGCTCCGGCCTGCGACGCGAGCGTCAGCGCGCACCGCAGTCCGTACGTACCGCTGCCGCTGCACGCACCGCTCGGCCGGGTCGACGCCCACGTCTCGGCCCTCGCGCGCTGCCGGATCGAGGCGGCCACGCGGTGGCAGCTCCCCCGGGGGCGCGGCGGGGGGTGGCTCCAGCGTCAGCTCGGAGAGCGGCGGCCACTGCTCCAGCTCGATCTGCCGGTGGTCGGCGGGGGGTGGCTGCGGGTGTTCCACGCACCGCTGGCCCGCCGCGGCCCCGATGACACCCTGCCCCGCCAGCTCGCCGTCGTCGCGCAGCACCTCGCCGAGGCCAACCGCGAGGAGGTCCCCTGGCTGCTCGCGGCAGAGCTCCCGCCCACCCCCGGCTCGGCGCCGCTGGCAGGGCTCCGCGAGCGGTTCGGCGCCGCCCGCGTGCCCGACCTCCCGGCAGACCACGACCCGCTGGTGGTCTTCGCCTCCCCCCGGGTTCCCGTCGAGCAGGTGAGCGCGCTGCGGGAGGCCGCCGGCCAGGGCCACGTGCCCGTCCTCGTCACGATTCGGGTGCCCCTGGGGAGCTGACCCCTAGCGCGAGGTGCCCGAGCTTCGCCGGGTTCGCCACGTTGCGCACGGCGGCCACGCGCCCGTCGCGGATCTCGAGCGCCACCACGGCGTACGGCCGGCCGTCGGGCCAGGCGAGCACCAGCCCCGGCCCCGCGTTCACGGCCACCGGCGTCGGCATCACCCCGGCGGGCAGCATCCGGCTCAAGCCCTGCAGGAGCCGCGCCACCGCCGTGCGCCCCCGCACCGGGCGGCGCGCGGCGGCCACCTGGCCTCCCCCGTCGCCGGTGAACACCACGTCCTCGGTCAGGACCGCCTCGAGCGCCTGCAGATCGTCGGCGACCACCGCGGCCCCGAACGCCGCCAGGATCGCGTGGTGGCGGCCCGGCTCCGGCGCGTACCGCGCACGGCCCTCGGCTAGCGCCACCCGCGCACGGCGCACGAGCTGTCGACAGGCCGCCGGGGTGCTCTGCAGCACGGCTGCGATGTGGTCGTAGTCCTCGTCGAAGACCTCCCGCAGCAGCCACGCCGCCCGCTGGGGCGCCGACAGCTGCTCGAGCAGCAGCAGGAACGCCATGGTGAGCGACTCCCCGAGGAGCCCCGACGGCGGCTCCGCGGTGAGCACCGGCTCGGGCAGCCACGGACCCACGTACTCCTCGCGCCGGGCCCGCGCGCTCCTCGCCTCGTCCAGGCACAGCCGCCCGCAGACCGTCGACAGCCACGCCGCGGGGTGCTGCACGTCGTCCGCGTCGACCCACCGCACCCACACCTCCTGCAGCACGTCCTCGGCCGAGGCCACGCTGCCGAGCATCCGGTAGGCGAGCCCGAACAGCTTGCGTCGATGGGGCTCGAACGCCTCCGGGCTCACGTCGCCTCCGCCCGCCGCGCCGGTCCCTGCCGCCAGGTGAACAGCGGCCCCCAGCGCACCTCGGATGCGGCCACGTCGGCCGCGCCCGCCAGGATAGCGCGCTTCACCCATGCCGCGGGGCGCCCCGACAGCCGCCACCAGGCATCCGAGGGGTCGCCTCCGGGGGTCAGCGGCTGCACGAGGCCCGCCCCCCGACCGAGCGAGATGCTGCGCAGCACCCACCGGAACCGAAAGGGGGCCGGCCGCCGCCCGCGAGCCTCGTCCGCGATGGCCCGGGCCGCGTGGGCACCCTGAGGCATGGCCGTCGCACACGCCATGGCCAGCGCCCCGGGGCCCGCGCAGCAGTCCCCCGCGGCGTACACGCCCGGGCGCCCGACCACCGCGAGCGTCTCGTCGACCCGGATACGACCTGCGGCATCGAGCGGCAGCCCGATCTCGGGGACCCCGAGGGCGGGCGGCGCCCGCATGCCCGCCGCCGACAGCGTGAGCGCGCTCGGCAGGAACCCCTGCGTGGTCTCGACCCCGTCCTCGACCACCGACAGGGCGCGGACCGGGGCCACCGTGATCCCCAGGTGCCGAAGGCGCCGGCGGACCGCCTCGGCGCCCCCGCGGGACAGCCCGGTGGTCGGATCCCCCACGAGGGTCAGCGGTCGCGCGGGGAAGGCTCCGGCTACCTCCGTCGCGAGCTCCAGGCCGGTGAGCCCGGCCCCGACGACCACCACGGGGCGGGCCCCGGGGAGCGCGCGCAGCGCCGCCAGGATGCGCCCGGCCTCGGCGGGGTCGCCGAGCGACCAGGCGTGCTCGCGCACCCCGGCCAGGTCGCGGACCGGCTCGGAGCCGACCGCGACGAGCACCCGATCGGCGGGGACCTCGCCCCGGTCCGTGATCACGCAGGTCCCGTCCAGGCCCGTCATCCGCCCGTGGTGGAAGTTGGCGCCGACCGCATCCGCGAGCCTGCGGTGCGGTCGCCGCACCTCCCGCCCCCGCGCCGCAGCCTCGTGCAGCCGCGTGCGCTCGACCCAGTCCGACCGGGCGTCGACCAGGGTCACTGCCATGCCCGCACGGCGCAGCCGGACCATCGCCAGCCGCCCCGCGTACCCTCCCCCCACGATCGCCACGCGCATCGAACCTCCTCTGCAGGGGAGACGGCGTGGCCGCAGCTCCTGTGACGCAGGCGCGAATGCAGGTGAGTCCCTGGACTCGGAGCCGGGCCATCGGTAAACTTTTGTTGTGGAACGCACCAAGCTGGCAGCCACGAGCCTCGTCGCGCTCGTGCTCGGAGTCCTCCTCGCGCCGCGGGCCCAGTCCCCTGCGCCCGGGGCCCCGAGCGCGGCCGAGGCCGCAGCGCCCGCCCCGCGCCTCGTCATCCCGCGGAGCACCGCGGCCCTCGGCGCGATCGCCACCCCGATCCTGCGCCCCGCGCCCCGGCCTCCTCCGGCGGCCCTCCCCGCGCACGAGGCCGCACCCACGGCGCGCGAGCCCGAGGAGCCCGAGGGGCCGGCTGACGCGCGCCACGCCGGCTTCATCTCGGGCCACGTGGTGGCCGACGACGGGCGGCCGATCGGCGGCGCGATCCTCCACCTGTCCGGCCCGAGCGGGAGCCAGGCCCACCGCATCGCGGGCGACGGCGAGTTCCACTTCGCCGTGCCCGAGGGCACCTGGACCGTCGAGGCCGGCTGGTTCGACGGGTCCGAGGAGTGGCGCTCGGTGCCCGCCACGCTGCGCATCGGCCCCGGCAGCAACGCCACCCTCAACCTCGAGGTGCTCCTGGCCGGGGCCGGGCACGCCGTGCGGGCCGGCCTCACCGAGGCCATGGGGATCGGCTGGGAGGTCCTGCGAGACGACGGGCCCCTGCACCAAGGAGACGTGCTGGTCGAGGTCAACGGTCGCCTCCTGGCCGACATGCAGCCCGAGGCCGTCCACGCAGCTCTCCGGGATCGCCCTGGGGAGACCCTGCGCGCGGTCGTGCTCCGTCCGTCCGGGCCCCGCGGGGACCTCGCCGAGGTCGAGGTCGTCCTCGAGGTCAGGTAGCCCCGGCCACGCGTCACGGT
>CAYMSU010000516.1:0-4294 GCA_964393165.1 uncultured Enterobacteriaceae bacterium | reverse complement strand
GGGATGGCCCTGGACGACGAGCACCCTCATGCGCGCTCCCCCGCGGCGACGGCCTGGTCGAGGTGGGGCACCATGCGGGGCGGCCAGTCCGCCCGCGCGCCGAGGCGCCGGGCGATGGTGTACAGGCCACCGAGCGTTCGGTGCAGGAACAGCAGGTGACGCGGGCCTCGGATCTCCGGGTAGCGCCACATCCGCTTCGTGACGGGCCGGACCGACGAGAGCACGTCCGCGTCGTCTGCGCCGAGCTCGTAGGGCCCGTGGCGCAGCGGGTCGACGACGGCTTCGCAGAAGTCCACGATGACCTGGGCCGCCTCGGGGTCGTCGCCTCGCCAGGCGCCGAGCTCGCGCGTGGCCGCGAGCACGTCGTCGTGGTCTCCGGCCAGCGCGCTCCGCACGAGCCGCGCGTAGGTGCCGATCCACGCGGCGTCGAAGCGCTTCACGCAGCCATAGTCGAGCACCCCGACGCGCCCGTCCGGCTCGAACAGGAAGTTGCCGGGGTGGGGGTCGGCGTGCAGCGTGCGGTGGAGGAAGGTCGCCTCGAAGAAGAAGTCCGCCAGGTGCAGGCCCGCCCGCTGGCGGGCCTCGTCCGTCGCCTCCTCCACGAACGCGCCGAGGGGCTTGCCGGGCAGCCGGTCCAGCGTGAGGATGCGCGCGGTGGACAGGTCGCGGTAGACGCGCGGAATCCGAACGCGCGGGTCGTCGCCGAAGGCCTCCCGGAAGGCCTCGATGTTCGCGGCCTCCTGCTCGTAGTCGAGCTCCTCGAGCAGGCGCTCCTCGAGCTCCGCGAACAGCTCGCGCAGCTCGTCGGCTGGCCGCCCGGCAGCGCGCCCGCCCCAGAGGAACGTCCGCAGCGCGAGGAGGTCCGCCTGCACGGAGGCGTCGATGTCGGGGTGGAGCACCTTCACGACGACCTCGGCGCCGTCGGGCAGGCGCGCGGCGTGCGCCTGGGCCAGGCTCGCGGTGCCCAGGGGGGCCTCGTCGAAGTCGACGAAGTGGTCGGCGAGGGGCCCGCCGAGGGCGTGCTCCACGGTCGCGCGGATGACGTCGAACGGCACCGGCTCCGCCTTGTCGTGCAGCGTGGCGAGTCGCTCCTGGATCTCCGGCGGCAGGTCCAGGTGCTGGGCGATGACCGCGGCCTGCTGCCCGAGCTTCATGGCCGCGCCCTTCAGCCTCGACAGGCTCGACACGAGCATCTCGGCGCGCCGCTGCTGGGCCCGCTTGGCCGCCCGGAGGCGCTCGATGGGGGATCGCAACGTGTCCTGAAGCTTCTCGGACAGCGTGGACCCGGCCAGCCGGGTCGTGAGCGCACCGAGCTTGGCCCACCGGGACATCGACATCGCACCCCCTCTTGCCGAAGGCCGTACTGATCCCCGCGTGGGCCCGCCAAGACCCGCCTGACGGGATACGGCGCCGCCGTGATTCTGCCCATCGGCGATGCCCCGAACCCCACCGGCTACATGCCCTGGGTCACCTGGCTGCTCATCGCGGCGAACGTGCTGGTCTACGTGTTCCTCACGCTCCCGATGGGGCTGCAGATCGCGGATCCGGCCCACCCGCTCTACCCGGAGTACGTCGAGTACCTGCGCACCGTAGTCTCGGGGGAGCAGCTCGCGCTGGCGCTCGGCCAGGTGAGCCAGTGGGACCTGTTCGTGTTCGCGTTCGGGTACCGGCCCGGGGCGCCGTCCTTCGTGGACCTGTTCGCGTCGATGTTCATGCACGCGGGCTTCGCCCACCTCGGTGGGAACATGCTGTTCCTGTGGATCTACGGCGACAACGTGGAGTACCGCCTCGGCCGGGTGGGCTACCTGCTGGCCTACCTGGGCAGCGGCGTCGTCGCCACGCTGTCGTTCGCCGCGCTCGCGGGGGCCTCCGACACCCCGCTGGTCGGCGCCTCGGGCGCGATCAGCGGCGTCCTCGGGCTGTACTTCGTGGCGTACCCACAGAACGTGGTGAAGATGCTGATCGGCATCCCCCCGTTCTTCTTCAACGTCATCCTGCTGCCCGCCTGGGTCGTGCTCGCGGCCTACGTCGTGTTCAACAACCTGTTCCCGCTGTTGTCGGGGGCGGCCTCGAACGTGGCCTACGGCGCGCACCTCGGTGGCTTCGTGGCGGGTGTGCTGGTCGGCCTGCCCGTGGTCTACGGCGCGAGGTGGCTCGGGGGGCGACCGGCGCCGGCCTCTGGCTCGAGCTCGGGCTCGGTGCTGGAGCAGGCCGCCGAGCTACGCCAGCGCGGGCAGGTGCAGCAGGCGCTGCAGCTCCTCGGTCGCGCGGCGTCGCGTGCGCAGGGGGCCGAGCGGGCCGAGCTCCAGCTGGCCATCGGGGAGCTGCTGGCGGACCAGGGCTACCCGACGGATGCCTACCAGTGGCTCATGCGCGCGCTTCAGCACCCGGCCACCGCCCAGCGCGCCCGCCGGGCGCTGCAGGCGCTGCGCCTCGACCCGCGGCTGCAGTCGCGCCTCGGCCTGTAGAGAGCTCTACCGGCAGCGGGGCAGCGAGCGCAGCACCCGGTCCAGGATCTCCACCGTGCGGGCCTGGCGCGAGGTGAGGCGCGGGCACGAGCGCCCCGAGAGGATCTCGTAGGACAGGCTGGCGACCTGACTGCCCGGCGGGAGCGGAGGAGGCGACCAGCGGTCGGAGACCCGACAGCTGCGCTGGTTGACGAGCAGCGGCCACGACTGGTCGAGCGGGACTGCGACGGCCACCAGGCGCTCGGGGCCGTCCTGGTCCGCGATCATGGTCACGTCGAAGGACTGGACGCGGTTCGGCTCGAGCAAGCCCGACTGCCCTTGGGAGGGCCAGACCTGGATCGCCGTGTTGTCGGCGGTGACCGAGTACAGCCGGACCCGCGCCGGGAAGTCGACCAGGAAGTGGACGCGAGCGCTGTCGCCCTGGCAGTAGGTCGCCTGGGCAGGCGCGAGCTGCAGCCGCAGCCCATCGGCGCGAAGGGCGGACGGTGACGCGGTGGCCAAGCCCCAGGACAGGACCGCGGAGAGCAGAGTCGGAAGCATGGGGAGAGCCTATCATCCAGAGCGCGTCTTCCACGATCGATACGCCCGCGGGGCAACTCCGCGAACCAAGGGAGCAGGGATGCGAAGCTCGTGGATTCTGTCGATCGCCCTCGGATGCGCGACGTCGTCGGCGACCCCCGCAGGCCCCGGGTGCATCGCCGACGCCTGTGAGGACCCCGCGGCCGCGCCCGCGGCGGGCGCCAACGTCGACGGGGAGCCGCTTGCTTCGTGCAGCACGGATCCGCTCACGGGCTGGTTCCGCGACGGGCACTGCCGGACGGATGCGGCCGACCGAGGCCTGCACACGGTGTGCGCGGTCATGACCGAGGGGTTCCTCGACTACACCCGCGGCCAGGGCAACGACCTCAGCACCGCGCGGGGGAGCTTCCCGGGCCTCCGCCCCGGCGACCGGTGGTGCCTGTGCGCCGCGCGGTGGGAGGAGGCCCGGCAGGCCGGCCACGCCCCTGCGGTCTTGCTCGAGGCCACCCATCGCAAGGCGCTGACGATCGTGGAGCGGGCAGCCCTCGAGGCCCACGCCGTCGAGGCAGGGCCGAGCGGCGTGGTCAGTCCGCGCAGGCCGTGAAGGCTGCGGCGTAGGCCTGGGCGGCGGCCCGATAGGCGCGCTTCGCTTCCGCCGCGCGGTCACCCGGCGCCGTGAGCCGCAGATCTGGCAGAGACAGCCCGAAGATCGGCGCGGGGCAGGCCGCCGAGAACGCGACCAGCGCGTCGTGGGCGGCCGTCAGCCCCAGGTCACGGTGCCGCGCGGTGTGGGCGTCGAGCAGCAGGACCAGCTGCTGACAGCGCACCCCGTGGTCGCCCTCCGCCGTTCCGAGCGCCGACAGCGGACCGATCAGGCGGTCGGGGTCGTACGGGACCTCGGCCGCGGCCTTCCGCAGCGCCTGGCGGGCCTCCGCCAGCGCCAGGGTCGCGTCGTCCATCCCCGCGAGCGGCGCCAGCATGGGCTCGAGCACGCGGCGCGCGACCGCGCAGCGGAGCGCCGGCGTGGCCGCCGCGGTGCTCCCCTCGCAGGCCGTGGACACGCCCCCCAGCGCCGTCTGCAGCTCGTCCAGGGCGAGCCTCGCCGCCTTGGCCGGCTCGTCGCCGTCGAGCGCACACCGGGAGGCCAGCGCCTCGGCCGCCGCCCTCACGCGCCCCGCCGCTGGCGCGGGCAGCGTGTCGTTGAGCGCCAGAGCGGCCTGTGCCAGTGGCGCGCAGGTCACCCGCAGCCGCTGCCGGGCCGACGCCTCCACGCGCCGCGGGTCTCCGGGATCGTCGAGGCGGTCCTC
>CAYMSU010000515.1:0-4304 GCA_964393165.1 uncultured Enterobacteriaceae bacterium | reverse complement strand
CCGCAATATTGCGCTCTGCGGATATTTTGCTTTTTACCTCTATTTTACCATCGCCCACGGTCCTCGACCCCGCGTGGGCGCCGCCGGGCGGCGGGTGCGCGGCGCTGAGCTCGGATCGCGACCTCGCCGACGTCCTGCAGACCCACGACAAGCGCGCGATCGGCCAGGCGATCGTGGCGTCGGTCGAGCGGCACCTCCTGCCGGGGCTCACCGACCACCTCGCGGTCACCGAGATTGCCCACCCCGGGACCTTCGAGCGGTTCACCACCCACCCGAGGGGGGCGGTCTTCGGCTTCGCCGCCACCCCCGAGCAGTCGGGGCCCCGGCGGCTGTCCGGCGTCACCCCGATCCACGACCTGCACCTCGCCAGTGGGTGGGTGTTCCCCGGCGCCGGCCAGACCGCCGCGATGCAGTCCGGGTGGCTGGCCGCCACCGAGATCCTCCGGAGGCTCCGGTGACCGGGGTCTCCCTCGGTCCCGAGGTCGTGCAGCGGCTGATCGCTCAGCGGCCGCCCATGCTCTGGCTCGATCGGATCACCGGGATCGGCCTCGCGCCGGCCGCGCTGCGGGGGTGTCGCCACCTGTCGGCGAACGAGGCGGTGTTCGGGGGGCACTTCCCGCGGCTCGGCCTCATGCCGGGGGTGCTCGCGATGGAGGGCCTCGCGCAGGCCGCCGAGGCGCTCGCCACCCTCCTCGCGCTCCGCGCCGGCTACGACCGCGACGAAGACCTCCTCGCGGACCTCGCCAACCTCGAGCGGGGGGCGCGCCTCGGGCCCGGCTACGATGCGGCGCGCGCCCAGGCGCTCACCGCGAGGCTGGCGGCCGGCGAGCGCGTGCCGAGCGTGGCCGGCTCCGCCAGGGTCAAGTTCGTGCGCCCGATCTTCCCGGGATCGCGGCTGGACTACGCGGTGGCCCTCACCCGGCGCGTCGACCACACCGCCCACTTCACGCTCGACGCGACCGTCGAGGGGGAGCCCGTGGTGCGCGGCACGTTCACCACCGCCCGGCTCGAGGGGCGCCCGTGGCTTGGGTAGTCGACGAGCCGGGAGCGTTTCGGGTGCACCGGGCCGTGTTCACGTCACCGGCGGTCGCGGACCTCGAGCAGCAGCGGATCTTCGACCGGTGCTGGCAGTACGTGGGCCACGCCGCCGAGGTCCCCGCCCCCCACGCCTTCGTCCGTCGCCAGGTCGCCGGGCGGGAGCTGATCCTGATCCGCGGGGGCGACGGCGAGGTGCGGGTGCTGCGCAACGCCTGCCGCCACCGGGGGGCGGAGGTCTGCGAGGCTCCGCGCGGGATCGCCCGGCGCTTCCGCTGCCGCTACCACGGCTGGGTCTACGACTCGACCGGCGCCCGGCTGCGGGGTCCTGCCGGCGACGGCCTCGAGGTGCCGCCCGGGGTCGCCGCTTACCGCGGGCTCGTGTTCGCCTGCTTCGATCCGGGAGCGCCCCCGCTGCCCGAGTACCTCGCGCCCGTGCGGCCGTGGCTCGACCTCGTGCTCGACCAGGCGAGCGAGGGCCTCGTCCCCGTGCCCGGGGAGCAGCGCTACCGGGCGGCGGCCAACTGGAAGCTGCTCGCCGACAACTCCGTCGACGTCCACCACGTCCCGTCCCTGCACCGCCGCTGGCTGGCGTCGCTCAAGGAGGAGGGCGTCGAGCTGCTCGGCGCGACCACCCCGGGGGGCGCAGGGCACGGCCTCGCCTTCGGCCACGCGGTCGCTGAGTACGACGCGCCGTGGGGCCGGCTCGCCGGGCGGTGGAGCCCCGACCAGGGCGCGGAGGTGCGCGAGGCTGTCGAGGCGCGGCGGGCCGCCCTGCTCGCCCGCCACGGCCCCGAGCGGGGCGCGCGGATCGCGTCGCGGAGCCGGAACCTGCTGATCTTCCCCAACCTCGTGATCAACGACCTGATGGCGGTCACCCTCCGGCGGATCCGGCCCGTTCGGCCGGATGCGCTCGAGGTCTCCGCCGTCGCCCTGGCCCCCGTCGACGAGGGCGCGTCGCTGCGCGCGCTGCGCCTCGACCGGTTCCTGCACTTCCTCGGGCCGGCGGGGCTCGCCCACGCCGACGATCTCGCGATCCTCGAGTCGTGCCAGCGGGGGATGGGGGCGGTGGGCGAGGGGTGGTCCGACTACTCGCGGGGGCTCGACGAGGTCGCCCCCGCGGCGGGCGCGGAGGCCCAGATGCGCGGCTTCTGGCGGGAGTGGGCGCGCCGCATGGGGCCACCGCCGGCGGGGGCGCCGTGATCGAAGCGCGGGTGCAGGCGCTGCTCGCCGAGGAGGCCGCGCGGCTCGACGCCGGCGACCTCGAGGGGTGGCTCGCGCTGCTCACCGACGACGTGCGCGTGGAGATCCCGCCGCCGGATCAGCCGGACGCGGATCCGGCCGAGGTGCTCCACCTGGTGGCCGACGACCGGCGCCGGGTCGCGCAGCGCGTGGCCCAGCTCGTGGCGCAGCCCCCGGCGGGCCGCCCGCGCACCCGCCGGATCGTCGGCGCCGCCCGGATCACGGAGGCGCCGCCGGGCTTCGCCGTCCGTGCGCCGCTGCTGCTGCGCGTGATCGGGCCCGACACCGCGGCGCTGTACTCGGGGGAGCTCCGCTACCGCGTGGTCGAGCAGCAGGGCGAGCTCCGGATCGCGCTCCGCCGGATCGTGCTCGACGACCCGGTCGTGGGCCCGCTCACGGGGCTGGTGTAGCGCCCAGCGTGAGCCCGCCGTCGACCACCACCGCCTGCCCGACCACGTACCGGGCCGCGTCCGACAGCAGGAAGGCCACGACCTCGGCCACCTCGGCGCCGGTGCCCGGGCGCCCGAGCGGGATCTGGCGCGTGCGGGCGTCGCGGTCGGCGGCGGGGAGCCGCGCGGCCATGCCCACGTCGAGGAGCCCGGGGACCACCGCGTTCACCCGGATCCCGCGAGGCGCGAGCTCCGCGGCGAGCACCCGGGTGAGCGCGAGCAGGGCGCCCTTGGACGTGGCGTAGGCGGACTGCCCCGCGGCGCCCCGGAGCCCCGAGACCGATGCGACGTTGACGATCGCGCCGCGGCGGCGGGCCATCATCGCCTTGGCCACGACCTGGGCGCACGCCCGCGCGCCGCTCACGTTGACCTCGAGCACGCGGTCCCAGTCGGCGTCGGCGCCGAGCACGAACCATCCGTCGGCGGTGACCCCGGCGTTGTTGACCAGCGCCTCCACGGGGCCCTCGGCCCGCTCCACGCCGCGCAGCGCGGCGCGGACCGCGGCGCGGTCGGTCACGTCGCAGGGCACCGGGAACCCCTCCCCGCCAGCGGCCGCGATCGCCGCGAGGGTGTCGTCGGGTGGGGTCCCGCCGGGCCGGAAGCCCACCCCCACGCGCCACCCGCGGGCCGCGAGCAGGCTTGCCACGTCGCGCCCGAGCCCCCGGGCGGCCCCCGTCACGACGGCGATCACGGGGCCTCCGGCTGCAGGTGCACGGCGCACGCGCCGATCTCCGGGTGAACCGACAGCACGAGGACGTCGCCGGCCGAGCGGGCCTGCTCGAGGGCGGCCGCGGCGGTGAACGACAGGCCGAACCCCTCCCGGGCGGCGGGCGACGGGTGCACGGGGACGTCGGCGAGCCCGGCCTCGGCGAGCACCGCGCGCTCGCGGGCGAGCCCCCGGGGCCCTTCCGCGCACGAGGCGACCGCGGCGGGGACCGCGCCCGAGCGGCCGAGCGCCTGGTGCACGGCCACGGCCGCGTGGGCAGGCCCCGCGAGCCCCACGCCGCCGACGTGCAGCCGGGGACCCGGCGGCGGCTCGGTGACCAGCGCGACCAGGGCGGCGCCCTCGCCCCAGCGGGGGACCTCCTCGCTCGACACCTCGTAGGGGTCGAGCTCGTCGGCGCCTCCGGCCAGCAGGACCGAGGCGTCGTCGCGGGTGGCGAGCATGCGGGCCGCCCACGCGATCGCGAACAGCCCGCCGCCGCCGCCCACCGACAGCGTGCAGGTGGGCCCCCGGAGGGCCAGCGCGCGGGACACGGCGCCCGGGGCGGCGTTCATCACGGTGCGCGCGAACGCGGCCGCGGACGCGCCGGCCGGCCCCCGGCGGTGCACGCTGTCGCGGTAGGCGGTGGCGCTGCCCCACGGCCGGCGCGCGATCCCCACCAGCAGCCCGGCGCGATCCCGCTCAGGGCCGCGTACCGTCTGCCCGCCGTCGCGCAGCGCCCGAGCCGCCGCCACCGCCAGCAGCTCACCGATGCGGTCGAAGTCTCGCGCGCGGGCGCGGGGCAGCTCCTCCCGCAGGTCGAGCGCGGGGCGGCCCGAGGCCGAGGCCACCGTGGCCCCGCCCGCGACGTAGAC
>CAYMSU010000514.1:0-4345 GCA_964393165.1 uncultured Enterobacteriaceae bacterium | reverse complement strand
GGCGTGTCCCTGCGCTAGCCCCTGAACCAAGCGCAAGCGCTTGTTTCGGGGCTAGTCGGACAGCCTGTCGACCAGCTTGTCGAGACGCGATCGCAGCTTGGCGTTCTCCGCCGCCAGCTGCTCCACCCGCGCGCGTAGCGTCGCGAGGCCCTCCTCCGTGGTGCGCCCCTTGCGGATGCGGGCCATCGCCTCGTAGGCCACGCGCCGCGTGCGGCCGTCCGGAGCCGTGCTGTGCACCTGGCTCAGCACCCCGAGCGCCCGCGCGTCGCGGAGCCTCCCGAGGCCCGTCATCGCGGCCATCTGGGCCCGAAAGCCCGCCTCCGCCGTCATCTTCATCAGCCGGTCGACCACCTCGCGCCGCAGCGCCTCCCCCTGGTCGTCGGCCAGCGTGGCCAGCGCCAGCGCGGCCGCTGCCTGGGTGCGATCGCCGCACCGGCCCTCCGTCTGCCCCAGCAGGTCCGGCCACACCGACGGATCGCGCGTGTGCCCGAGCCCCTCGATCGCCCGCTGAGCGACCCAGTCGGCCCAGGAGCGCCGAGACAGCCGCTCCCGGAGCACCGCGGGCGCCCGCGGGTCGCGCGTCTTGCCGAGGGCCACCAGCGCGGCCCCCTCCAGCTGCCAGGTGGGCAGCGCCGGCTCCCCCAGCAGAGCCAGCAGGGCATCCGCCGCCGTCGTGGACTCCGGCACCCCCAGCGCCTGCGCGATGGCCCGGCGCGCCCGCGGATCCGCCTCCTCGGCGAGCCGCACCGCGAGCCGGTCCACCACCTCGGGATCCTTCCGACGGCCCAGCACCGACGCGAGCTCGGCTCGCACGACAGGCTCGGGATGCTCGGCGAGGGCATCGAGCACCGCGCGCCGGGCGCGGGGCGGGTCCTTGCGGAGGAGCGACCGGGCCGCACGCACCACCATCACCGGGTCGCGATCCTCGAGCAGGGCCATCAGCCAGGCCTCCGGGCCCTCCAGCCGGATCTCCGCGAGCACCCGGTAGCCGGGATCGACCCGCACGTGGGTGCCCGCCGGCGCGTCGATCACGAAGGTGCGATCCTTCTCCGTGACGCGCAGCCGGATGGGCCGCGCCGCCTCGTTCTCGACGATCTCCAGCCCGAGGTCGAACGTGAACGGCTCCTCGGTCTTCTGCTGGACCGCGACCGACAGCTGGCCGTGGTCGCTCGACAGCTTGACCGTGACCGTGGGATGCCCCGCGCGGTGCACCCACTGCTGGAAGAAGCCCTCCAGGCTCGCCCCGCTGACCTCCTCGAGGGCCCGCTGGAAGTCCCGCGTGTGGACGGTGGAGTGTGCGTTCGTCTCGAGGTAGCGGCGCACCCCGCCCCAGAACGCCGCATCGCCGAGCTCGTAGCGGAGCGTCCACAGCACGCAGGAGCCCTTGTTGTACAGGTGCCGGTCGAACACGTCGATCGGCTCCTTGAAGTCGTACGTCACGATCGGCCGGGCGTAGCGATGATCGTGCTCGTGGTGGTACTTCTGGGCGGTGTGGAACCGGTAGAGCGTCGCCTCGACGGCCGGGCGCGACTTCTCCCACCACACGGCCTCCATGTAGGTGGCCCACGACTCGTTGAGCCACCCCTGGGACCAGTCCCGGCACGTGACCAGGTCGCCGAACCACTGGTGGGCGAGCTCGTGCGCGACGAGCGAGTCAGGCGCCCACTCGAGCTCGGCCTTCGCGTCGACCAGGATGAGGTCGGTCATCGTGGTGCACGCGACGTTCTCCATCCCCCCGAAGATGAAGTCGTTGACGACCACCTGGTCGTAGCGGGGCCACGGGTACGCCACGCCGAGGCGCTGGCCGAAGTGCTCGATCATCGCCGGGGTGCGGCCGAACGCGCGCTCCACGTTGCGCTCCGCGCCCTCCGGCACGAAGTACCGCACCGCCTTGCCAGCGTGCGAGGCCGAGACCACGGACAGCCGGGCGGCGACGAAGGTCACCAGGTAGGCCGGCATCGGCTCGGTCTGCTCGTAGGTCGCGCGCACCTGCTCGCCCAGATCCACCGTCTCGACCGCGCGCCCGTTCGACAGCAGCGTGTAGCCGGCGGGCGCGGTCAGCTCGAGCGTCCACGGGTGCTTCACGCTCGGGTGGTCGTGGCAGGGGAACACGAAGTGCCCATCTTCGTCCTGGCACTGCGTCCACGCCATCGGGGCCCGCTCCGGCTCCGCCTCCGTGGGGCCCACGAAGAACAGGCCGCGCACCGGATCCTGACCGTGCCACCGCACGGTGAGGACCGAGGGCGCGGCCTCGGCCTGTACGACCACCTTGCCGTCGCGATGTGCCCAGCGGACCGAGGCCCCGTCGCCCGCCACATGGTCGACCTCGACGTCGTCGAGGTCCACCGAGAACTCCCCGGCATAGGTCGGCAGCGCCTCCAGCTCGAGCTCCGCCTGCCCCGAGAAGGATCGGGCCTCGGGATCGACGGTGAGCCGAATGGTCGCCCGGCGGATGCGGACGAACCGACTGGGCGGATAGTGCGGCTTGGCCCCCGGCTCCGCGAATGACATCGGCGCATCGAGGGCAGTTCCATGACGCATCAAGCAGGCCAACCCGCCCTCCTGAACGTGTAAGCAGGCGGCCTTAACGTCACCGTGCCGGCTCTGTCACCTCCGCGACGAGGTCGGCGTTCCCGATGAACAGCGGGGTTCGCTCGTGCAGCTCGTCGGGCACGAGGTCGAGGATCGGCGTGGCCCCGTCGGTGGCCGCGCCCCCCGCCTGCTCGGCCAGGTAGGCCAGCGGGAAGCCCTCGTACAGCAGCCGGAGCTTGCCCCGAGGAGCCTTGTCGTCTCCCGGGTAGAGGAAGATCCCTCCCTTGAGCAGGTTGCGGTGGAAGTCCGCGACCAGGCTGCCGATGTACCGCGCCCGGTAGCCCCGCTCCTTCGCCCGCAGCAGGAAGCCGTTGACCTTGTCGGACCAGCGCAGCGCGTAGGCCTCGTTGCAGCTGTAGGTCTTGCCCTGCGGGATCCGGATGTTCGGGTGCGAGAGGAAGAACTCTCCGACCGTGGGATCGAGCGTGAAGCCGTGGACGCCGGCCGCCGACCCGAGCACGAACACCGTGCCGGAGCCGTACACGATGTAGCCCGCGGCCACCAGGTCCCGACCCGAGCGCAGGACGTCGGTCAGCTCCGCCGGCGCCCCCTCGGGCGACTTGCGACGGAAGACCCCGAAGATGGTGCCAATCGTGGCGTTGACGTCGATGTTCGAGGAGCCGTCTAGCGGATCGACGGTGACCACGTACCGCCCTGAGTGCCACCGCTCGTCGACCAGCACGGGCTCGTCTTCCTCCTCGGACACGACCATGCAGGTGTGGCCTCGGTGCTCGAGGGACCGCTTGAAGGTCTCGTTCGCGTACCAGTCGAGCTTCTGCACGAACTCGCCCTGGATGTTCACGTCGCCGGTGCCCCCGAGCATGCCGGCCAGGCCCGCGCGGTTGACCCGGGCGCTGATCATCTTCCCGGCGAGGGCGATGCTCTGGCAGAGGTTGACGAAGGTGCCGGTGGCACCCGGGTGATCGGCGAGGGTGTCCATCAGGTACCGATCGAGGGTGGTGCCCTCCTCGAACTGCCGCATGCCCCCTCCCCGGCTCAGCCCACCTCGGGCCAGTCACCCTCGATCGGCCCCGTCTCTTCTTCCTCGCGCTGCACGTAGCCAGCGTGCTCCACGACCTTGAGGGCCAGATCACCGATATCCGGCCGCACGCCCACGCGGACGCCCTCGCTGGCTCCGGGCGACTTGCCCTTGGCGGACTCGAAGGCCAGCGCGATCCCTCCTTCCTGGGGAACGAACAGCGTGACCTTGCCGCGAGGCACGTGAGTGGTGATCCCCTCCTCGCGGACGGCGCGGATGAGGTCGGCGTGCGCCGCGATCGCGCGGGCCATCGCCTCCCTCAGGTCTCCTCCGGTGAGGGGCAGGTAGCCCCCGGCCAACATGAGCAGCTGATCCCAGTCGCGCTGCTGCAGCTGCCGGACTTTCGGCATGCCGCCCTCCCGTGTGCGTGGCGCAAACAACGGTGGACACTCTACCGAGTCTCGCGCCCGGGATCATCCACTGCCGCGCAGGCGTACCTCGATGGCGCCCGACGGAGACCGGAGCCCGGGCTTCGGGAGTTCGGAGACGGGGCACAGAGTCGGCGACAGGGCGGTCGGACAGGACTGCACGCGGCGCGAGGATTGGCTGGCCACGCTGGCCCTGTCTCGTGCTCCGCCTCTCCTGTTGCCCGCGTGCCCGTGTGCCCGGTCCCGCGGTGACCCGGGCTTCGCGGAGTCGGAGACCGGGCCCGGCTGGCTGCGCTAGGGCGTGTGGACAGAGGAATCCAGAGGCCAGAATCTGACCACCCAGGGG
>CAYMSU010000513.1:0-4347 GCA_964393165.1 uncultured Enterobacteriaceae bacterium | reverse complement strand
GATCGACGCCCGCGGGGAACGGGAGACGGGTGAGCCCGAGGCCCTCGGGAGCTTCCTGGCGCTCGCGGAGGGTGTAGGCCGCCTCCTCGGTCAGGGCCGTGGCCTCGGTGCCCGACCAGGCGCGCAGCTGGAGGATCGGCGGGAGGTCGACCTCCACTGGGCGGCTGGGGTCCAGGCCGTAGGGATCGACCACGCGCAGGCGCTGACCGGACTCCTGCTCGGCGGGAGCCGGGGCCACGATCCAGGCGTGGCCCTCGGGGCTCACCGCGCGCACCGCCTCACCGCCGCCGAGCGTGACGCACAGCGCGGATCCGTCGACCTCGTCGGGCGCGACGAGCTTGGTCTCGGGGAGGCCGCCCTCCTCGGGCACGGGGAAGCTGTCGAGCCCGCAGCTCGCGCACAGCAGCGCTGACGCAACGCGCAAGCGAAGCTGAAGCACGGACCCGATGTCGTCCTCCGTCGGCTGCGGGTGGGGCGCCCAGCCTGCAAGAGCCAGGCCGGGACGGCGCGCCGGTAACATGGCGTTCGCCCTCCGCCGGGACCCGGCCGCGACAAAGGTCCCGCATCCAGGCTGCGACACGCGCGCCCCCGACGGGGTTAGCCCGGGGTCATGTGGGCTAGGACCGTGCTCGGCTCGTCCGGACTGTGGGGCTTGCTCGCGTCGGGGGCGGCGTGGGCCGCCGAGGTGGCCGTGCCTCCGCTGGTGCCGGGGCCCTCGTCGCCCGAGGCGTTGGCGGACGTTCACGGCGAGCTGGTCGAGGCGGTGATCGCGGAGGGAGCGTTCGAGGCGGTGCGCGCGTCGGACCTCCTCCCCGAGCGGCTCGACGAGGGCTGCCTAGCGGATGTGCGGTGCCTGGAGGCGGTGGCGATCGGGCTCGAGGCCCCCGCGATGATCGCGGGTCAGCTCGTCGTGGGGGGCACCGTGCCGGAGCTGCGCCTGGTGTACTACCGTGGGGGGCAGATCGTCCGGATGCGCGCGGGTCCGGTCCCCGAGGGCGCGCGGGCCTCTGCGCGGGCGGTCCGCGTGCTGGTGCACGCGCTGCTCACAGGAGAGGCGGTCCCCGCCGCGCCCGTGGTCGAGCTCCCGGCGCGCCGGGAGCGGGCTCGGATCCGCGGTCGCGCGGGGTGGTCCCGGTACGGTCCGCTGGACTTCGTGGCCGGCGAGCTGGACGTGTCCGTCGGGGTCGTCGGTGGCCTGTCGGTGGTGGGGGGCGCCGCCGTCTTCGCGGTCGAGCGCCGGCTGCCCCCGCCGCTGGAGAACGCGCGCGGGGGCGACCGCGTGTGGAATGCGCTCGCCCCGCTGAGCCTGGGCCTCCAGTACGGCTTCGGCCGTGGTGCGGTGCAGCCCTACGTGGGGCTCGACGGGGTCACGGGGATGTACCACCGCGACGACGACGGGCGAATGCACTGGGCCCTGGGGGGGCGCGCGCGGCTGGGGGCCGACTGGATGATCACCGATGCGGTGGGGCTGAACCTCCACGGCGCGGTGGGCGCGTGGTGGGGCGACGCCTGGGAGGACGTGGAGGACGGCATCCCGACCTCGGGGCGGTTGTGGCTGGCGAGCGCGGGGGTGGTCATCCCAATTTCAAGGTGAACACGCGCTGGCAGCCTCGCTGGAGCGAGTCGAGGGCAAGCTCGACCGTCTGCTGGAAGAGCGCGCCCGATCCGGGACCCCACCCCGCGAGAAGCTCGACCTCGAGACGGCCTGAACTGGCTCGAGATGCTTGACGCGAGACCCGAGCTCCTCTAATCTACTCGCTAGTAGATTGGAGCAGCTCACGTGGGACGGCCCCGCGCCGACGCGAATCGAGAAGACACCCGCGAGCGAATCTTGCGCAGCGCGCTCGCCGTGTTCGCCCGCGATGGCTTCGCTCAGGCCCGGCTCGCCGACATCGCGGCGGGCGCGGAGATCCGGCGCCCGAGCCTGCTCTACCACTTCACGTCCAAGGAGCGACTCTACGAAGCCGTGGTGGAGCGGTCGTTCGGGCGCCTCGGGGGCGCGCTCGCCGAGGCCATGGCCACCGACGGTCCCGTGGCCGAGCAGCTCGAAGCGCTCGTGCGGCGCTTCACCGGGGACCTCGCCGACCATCCCGACGATGCGCGCGTCGTCGTGCGCGAGATGCTGTCCACGGGCGGGCCCGGGCAGGAGCTCCTCGCCGGACAGGTGGCCCCGCTGCTGGACCGGGTCGTCGGGTTCCTCGAGGCCCGCGGGGCGGGCGCGTTCCGCCCGGGCCTGCCCGTCCGCGCCGCCGTCGTGCACGTCATCGCGCACGTGCTGCTCGGCGCCGCTGCGCGCCCGCCCCTCGGCGACCTGATGCTCGCAAACCCCGACCCGGACGTCGTGTGGGCGCTCACCCGCGACGTGTTCCTCGCCCCGGAGGCCTGAGATGCGCGCTCTCCCCTACTTCCTCGCCTACCTGATTCCATTGTGCTTCGTGCCCGCCGCCCTGTGGGGCGGAGGGTGGCTGCTGCTCGTCCCCGCCTTCGTCTTCGTGGCGATCCCGCTGGTCGACGGCCTCGTGGGGCAAGACACGTCCGATCCCGACGGCACCGAGGGGGACAACCCCCTCTACGACCTCGCCCTGCGGCTCTGGGTGCCGGTCCAGATCGGGGTCCTCGGCCTGGGCCTGTGGCGCGTCACGCAAGGCGTGGGCTGGCTCGAGGGCGCGGGACTGGCGGCCTCACTGGGGATCCTGACCGCGGCCGGGGGTATCAACATCGCCCACGAGCTGATGCACCGGAAGTCCAGGGTCGACCAGGGGCTCGCCGAGTTCCTCATGGCGTGTGCGACCTATTCCTGGTTCTGCGTGGAGCACGTGCAGGGGCACCATCGCCGCGTGGCCACGCCCGACGATCCGGCCACCGCGCGGCTGGGAGAGTCGTTCTACGCGTTCCTGCCCCGCAGCGTGGTCGGTGGCCTCGTGAGCGCCTGGAAGCTGGAGGGCGCGCGGATCGCCCGCCGGGGGATTCCGGTCTGGAGCCTGCGCAACGCCCAGGTGCGCTACCCGCTCGGCCTCGTCGCGCTCTACGCCCTGGCGGCGGGGGTGGCGGGCCTCCCCGGGGTCCTCCTGCTGGCGGGCCAGTCGCTCGTGGCCATCGCCCTGCTCGAGGCGATCAACTACATCGAGCATTACGGGCTGCTCCGCGAGGTGGTGGACGGAACGCCAGTGCGGGTGCAGCCCCACCACAGCTGGAACAGCACGTTTCGCTTCACGAACTGGTACCTGTTCAACCTGCAGCGCCACGCGGACCACCACGCGTGGGCCTCGCGCCCCTACCACCAGCTGAGGGCGTGGACGGGCGCGCCAGAGCTTCCGCTGGGGTACCCCGCCATGGTGCTCCTGGCGCTGGTCCCGCCGGCCTACTTCGCGGTGATGAACCCGCGGGTGGCCGCGGTGCGCGCCGGCCAGGCGGCAGCGACGAGCCCCTCCGCGGCGTGACCGAGGCTCAGTCGGCGCGACGCCGGGGGCCACGCTCGCGCACTCCGCCCACGGTGAGGATGCTGAAGAGGCTCGCGATCGACAGCAGGCTCCCCACGCTCGCGATCGACAGCAGGCTCCCCACGCTCGCGATCGACAGGATGCTGCCGGTGCTCGCGATGCTCAGGATGCTCCCGGTGCTGTAGATCGACAGGATGCTGCCGGTGCTGCCGATCGAGAGCAGGCTGCCGGACCGACCAGGGGCTGGCTGCTCCGCTTGCATTCTTTTCTCTGGTATCATACGCGACATTGCAGACTACTTCCCCAACCTGAAGACTACTTCCCCAACCCACGGAGATTGTGTTTTGAGTGCGGCACGCCGCCCCCTGCTGATGAGCGCGATGTACGAATCCACCGACCACGCCAACGCAGCCATCGACTCCCTGATGGCCGCCCACGTACCCCCGCGACGGGTGCGGGGCATGATCCGCCGAGACGGTGAGCTGGTCTCCTGGCGTCCGTCGCATACCACCCAGGCCGCTGGTGGCCTGCTCCTGGGCGCCTTCATCGGCGTGCTCGGCGCGGTCGGCGCCTGGCTCGCGGGCGCGAGCCTGCCGCCGGCAGGGCTCGAGGTCTTCGCGGCCGGTGGCCTGGCAGGTGCCGTCGGTGGCGGCCTGACCGGCGCGGGGCGCTGGCGCGAGTCGCTGCCCGCCGGCGTGATGGAGCACGACGGCCCGGTCTGGATCGTCGTCGAGGGCGAGCCGTGGGCCGCCCGGGCGGCCGAGGTCCTGCGCGAGTCGACCGCGGCCCGGTCGGTCGAGCTCGGCGCGGCGCCCTCCGAGATCCATCGCCAGGCGGCGCCCACCACGGGCTGATCGGCAGGCTGATCGCCGGGAGGCGTGCGCTACTTGACCGTGATGGTGAGGAC
>CAYMSU010000512.1:0-4349 GCA_964393165.1 uncultured Enterobacteriaceae bacterium | reverse complement strand
ATCCACGACGAGGCGTGGGCCGTCACGGACGAGGACTGGGCGAGCCTCGCGCCGTACCCCGAGGACGAGCGCTTCGAGATCGTGGTCGCGGCGGCCGTCGGCGCCGCCAGGTACCGGCTGGACGCCGCGCTCGCGGCGCTGGAGGGCGCGTGCGACTGAAGAACGTAGACCGCGGCGACGGCCTGAGGAGCCGGGCGATCCTGGGCGCGATCGGGCTGGTGTCGGGCACCCGGGCCCCCGACGTGCTGCGTACGCTGATGTACCGCTCGTCGTTCTTCGGAAGGCCCCACAGCGACCACACCCACGCGGTCCTGCGCGGCCCCTCCGAGCACTGGGCGGTGTGGGAGCGCGAGCTGATCGCCGCCATCGTCTCGAAGCGGAACTCCTGCGAGTTCTGACTGGGCTCACACGCCGCGGTCGCGGCGACGGCCCTCGGAGACAAGGCACTGGTCGCGGACATCGTCGAGGACTTCGAGTCCGCCCCGATCGAGGAGCGACTGCGGGCCACCCTGCGCTACCTCGCGAAGATGAGCGCCGAGCCCGATGCGCTCAGGCCGGCCGACGCCTCGGCGGTGCTCGAGGCGGGGGTCTCGGCTCCGGCACTGCGGGAGGCGGTCGAGGTCGCCTACCTCTTCAACGTGTACAACCGCCTCGCCGACGCGATGGGCTGGCGGTTGCTCCGCGAGCGGCAATACGACGCCGCCGCCCGAGGGCTGCTCAAGCGGGGCTACCGGATCCCCTGAGCGAGCGTCTCGGAGCGATACCGCCAGGAGGCCCTGATGACGCGCATTGCATTCCTGCTCGCCCTCGTGTCCGGCTGCGCCGTGATCCAGCCCGGGGAGGTCGGCATCAAGCGGCGCCTCGGCGCCCTCGCAGAGAAGGTGCACGAACCGGGGCCAGTCGTCGTCAACCCGTTCATCGCGCGGGTGATCCGCGTGCCCGTGCGCACGACCAACCTCGAGGTCGCGCTGTCGCTTCCCAGCAAGGAGGGCCTGAACGTGAGCGCCGACGTGTCGATCCTCTACCGGGTGCGCACCGACCATGCGCGCGACGTCCTGCTGGAGATCGGCCCGGACTACGAGCGTGTCGTGGTGCTGTCCACGTTCCGCTCGGCAGCGGCGGACGTGAGCGCCCGGTTCCTCGCCAAGGACATGCACACCGCCGAGCGGGCCACGATCGAGGGGGCGATCCGCGATCGGATGATGGACGTGGTGGGCGAGCGCGGGTTCCTCGTGGAGGCGGTGTTGCTCAAGAGCATCCAGCTGCCGGCGGGGCTCGCGCAGGCGATCGAGAACAAGCTCGAGGCCGAGCAGCAGGCGGAGCAGATGCGCTTCGTGCTCGAGCGGGAGCGCCTCGAGGCCCAGCGCAAGCTGGTCGAGGCCGAGGGGATCCGCGACGCCCAGCTCGTCGTGGCGGAGTCGGTGAACGACCGCATGCTGAAGTGGAACAGCATCCAGGCGTTCCAGGCGCTGGCGGCGTCGGAGAACACGAAGGTGGTGGTCACCGACGGGAAGGCGCCGCTGCTCATCGACTGAGTCAGCCGAGCGTGTTCCGAGGGGCGGTCGGAGATCGCAGTGTGGCTCTTCCTGGTTCCTCTCCGAGCTCCTCGAGCGCCTGGGCGAGCCCGACCGTGAGGTGATCACGCTCACGGGCCACACGCTGGACCGCGAGCCGGGCGACGTACCCTTCCTCACGCGGTCGATGCTGGACACGTCAGGTCCGCCACCCAGGCCGACGCCACCGACATGTTGCCGCCCGTCAGCCCGTCCAGCGCCCGCGCCACGCACACCAGCAGCAGCGGGACCGTCAGCGTGGCCCCCGCCGCCTGCGCCAGCGGCTCCTTGGGGAGCGCCAGCGCCACGAGGAAGACCGCCCACGCCACGAACGTGCCCAGCTGGCTTAGCACCAGCACCGGCTTGCGCCCCACACGGTCCGACCATCGGCCCAGCATGGGCGCGCGCCCAGCAGCTGGAACGACGAGTACAGCGCTCCCACGACCCCGTACGTCCAGTCCGCGCCGCCGAAGTCCAGCACCACGAACACCAGGAACGGAATCGCGATCGAGTAGCCCAGCGTGCCGAGGAAGTGGACCGACAGGATCGGCAGGAGCCGAACCCAGCCGAGCTCGTCGCGACTCCGTCACGTAGAGCGTGTCGCCGTCCCGCAGCAGCCCGTTCGGGCTCTCGAAGCGGGCCTCCTCCCCCGTGCCGTCCGCATCGCCCGGCCGCGGTCGTCCCGCCCACACCTCCACCGTGCCCTCCCGCGTGACCGTGAAGATCCGGTGGGTGTCGAAGCTCGTGGCGAGCAGCCGGTCGTCGAGCCAGAGCAGGTTGCCCAGCCGGCCCGGCAGCGTCGCGAGGAGCGTGCGCGTGTCGTCGGCCTCGTGCCGGTAGATCTCGCCCGCGTTGACGTAGCCCGTGTACAGCGGGCGCTCGTCGTCGAAGGCCACCGCGTGCAGGCCCTTGCCGGGCTCCCCCTCGGAGACCACTCGTCGGTCTCGGCGAAGACCGACGGCGCCCCCTCCGCGGGCACCCGCAGGGCGTTCTGCGCCCGCCAGTTGGCCACCAGCACGTCGCCGCCGGGGAGCGCGGCGAGGCCGTACGGCTCCGCCACGTCCCCGCTGTACAAGACCGCCTCTCCCGTCGCGAGGTCGACGGCGTGAAGCTCGTCGGCCCGCGGCGCGCTGACCACCACCCGCCCGTCGGGCAGCCTCGCGATGCCGTCGGCCCCGGGGAGGGACGCGACCACGGTGGTGACCGACGCCGCGTAGAGCGGGCCGTCCGCGGGGGCGGGGTCCGCTCCCTCGGTCGAGGGAGCACACGCCGCGAACAGAGCAAGGGAGAGGAAGGTCGTCATGGCCCCCCTGGTGGAGAGCTCGAGGCCGACGTAAACCAGCGTGCCCGTGCCCATACGCCGAAGGCGCGACGCCCTTGCTACACGACGTGGGGAGGGACGAATGAACCAGGTCGTCGACTTGCTGCTCCGCCACCGCTCCATCCGGAGGTTCGCCGACGATCCCGTCCCCGAGGCCGACGTCCGGGCCGCCGTGCAGGCCGGGCAGATGGCCTCCACGAGCTCGGCCATGCAGGCCTACGCGCTCCTCGAGATCACGACCCCCGAGGTGCGCGAGCGCCTGGTCGAGCTCACCGGCAACCAGTCCAAGGTCGCCCGGGCGCCCCGCTTCTTCGTCGTCCTCGGCGACACCCGCCGCCACCGCCAGGCCGCCGAGAAGCACGGCGAGCCCTACGACGCCCGCCTCGAGGCGTTCCTCGTCGCGACGATCGACGCGTCGCTGTTCGCCCAGAACGTCTGCGTGGCGTTCGAGTCGATGGGGTACGGCATCTGCTACATCGGCGGCCTGCGCAACCAGCTCCCCGAGGTGGACGCGCTGCTCGGCCTGCCCCCAGGCGTGTACCCGCTCTTCGGCCTCTGCGTGGGACGGCCGGCCCAGGATCCGTCCCTGCGCCCCCGCCTGCCGGTGGCCGCGGTGTGGATGAAGGACCGCTACGCCGAAGAGGCGCCCCTGCAGGCCGAGCTCGAGGCCTACGACGAGACCTACCGGGCGTACCGCCGCGAGCGCGGCGCCGAGCCCTCGTCGTGGACGGAGGCGATGGCGAAGGCGCACCGCACCCCGAGCCGGGCCTCCCTGGCTAGCTACTACGCGAGCAAGGGCGCTCGTCTCGACTAGTGGGCCGTGAGCTCGATCTCGCTCACGATTCGAAGGGCCGTGTCGAGCTTGGACAGGTCCGGGTTGATCTGCTGGTCGGCCCCCGGATCCCCGAACCCGACGGGCTTCAGGAGCACCGACTGGCGCTTCTCCACGATCCGGAGCGGCCGGTGCGCGGCCCCGAGGGGAGCCAGGCGGTGCCCACGCTCGCGGTCGGGGGGCGGCTGGATCTGCTGGTCGTGCCCGACCGACCGCCGCCCGGCGACGTCGCGCTGTACCCGTTCGTCGACGGGTGGGAGGCGCCCGCTCCGCTGCAGGTCACCGCTGGCGCCGACGGGGCGTTCCGCCTGCAGGGCTGGCTCGAGGAGCCGTGGAGGCTCGCGCCGGGGCCGCACACGCTGAACCTCGCAGTCGGCCCGGCACGCGCGCCCACGCCCGGCGGCCCGCCCCCGGAGGGGTGGGCCACGGTCGTCGTGCCGTTCGAGGTGGCGCCTCCGCGGCCCTGAGTCGAGGTCTCTCGCGCCGACCCGTACTGAGCGCCCCCGCTCGCCACCCCGGGTCGCGCTCCGTCGGCGGATCTGTCCCGCCGCGCGACCTGGGGTCCCATCCGGGGGCCAGAAAATGGCTCCGGCCACGACCTGAGGTCGCACGGGAGTAGAAATTCTGAAACTAGCGGTGGACC
>CAYMSU010000511.1:0-4356 GCA_964393165.1 uncultured Enterobacteriaceae bacterium | reverse complement strand
GTCCATGTCCTCGCGTTGGCGTGAGACGGCGAACACGGTCAGCTCGATCTCCGCTACGCGCGAACTCACATCCAGCGAGATCAGCTTGTCAGGCCTGGCCCCCGTGTACACGACGTTGGTCTTGTACATAAAGCGGTCATTTACGTACAGCGCGCGTCCCTCGATCACCTCCTCGAGGTTCTCGAGCGACAGATCGGGCATCCACACCCGGTGAATCCCCGCGAGGTCGGGCTGGGCGCGGCCCGACCGCTCCTCGGCCCGCTGCTCGAGCGCCCGCAGCCGGCCCTCGGACAGGCCGAGGAGGGGCTCGAACACCATCCCGTAGGCCTCGACCACCTCGTCGAGCTCGCTTCGGTCGACGGGCTCGCCGCCGGTGAACGCGACCTCGCCCGACGCGGTGACCCGGCCTCGCACCGCATCGGTCCACTTCACGACCAGCGCGACGGAGTGCTCGTGGGCGATCACGGGCTCCTTCGGCAGGGGGAGGCGCGGCGTGGCGGCCCACGCGGAGCCGGCGAGGCTGATGGCGAGTAGCGACGTCATGGGAACCCCTCAGAGAGAAGGCGGTGGAGCCGGCAATCGGTACGCTGCCGGAATGTCGTAGGCCCGAAGAACCTGGCCCGTGGCCTCGGCCAATGTGCCCGCATCGAGGACCAATTGCTGGCGCACCGGGTTCGGGCGGAACTCGACCTGGTGAAAAGACCCGACCGGGCTCGAGAATGCCTGCACAACATCCGCGATCCCGTGGATCGGGAGCCCGTTGATCCGCTCGACGATCAGGTCCTTCAGCTCCTGGTAGCCGAGGGTCCACGACGAGGGGAGGACCTGGGACAGCAGCACGATCCGCCGCCGACCCGGCTCCTGGCGGCCCTCCTCGAGCAAGAAGGGGGCGACCAGGCGAACCGGCGCTTCCTCCCACCAGTCCTTGCCCCAGGTGCGCAGGTAGTCGCCGTCGAGCTCCATGAACACGAGCCCGGCCACCACCGCGTAGGGCGGCGGCGCATCTCGGCGGCGACCGGGGATCAGGTCCACCAAGTTGGCGTACGACCGCAGAGGGAATGCCAGCTCGCGCTCCTCGCGGTCGCGGAGCACGCGCGCGGTCACCACGTCGCCCACCTCGTGGCCGTCCATCGCGAGGTGGTGCAGCTCGAGCCGGCCGAACCGGGGGTGCCGGTAGTACCCGTTCGCGTCGATCGCGTGGCCGTCGAGCTCGAGGAGCAGGTCCCGGGGCGCGAGCACGCCCGCGCCGGTGCTGCCCTTCGGGACGTGCCAGATCAGCACGCCCTCCTGCGGCCCCTCCTGGCCGAGCCAGCCTGCGAGGGCGGCGTCGATGTTCCAGTCCCAGGAGAACCGCAGCGCCGGGAACCCCGGGTAGGGGCCCGGCCGGGTGGCCAGGGTGACGTAGGACTGCAGGATCTCGACGGGGACGATCGAGGCAGTGTGGTCGTCCTGGCTCGACGCGATCCCCACCAGGTGGCCGTCCGCGATCACCGGCTCGGCCCAGCCCCCGCCGGTGAGATCGGTCTGCCCGAGCAGGAACGCGTGGCGCATGCGCCCGTAGTAGACCTCGCGCACCTCCATGCGCTTGATCCGCGTGGCTGCGCTCTCGAACTGCTGGTTGCGCCAGCGCACGGTGGCCAGCCGACCCCCCGTGGGGGTCTCGGGCGCCAGCGGCAGCGGCTGCACGTCGTCGAAGAACCCTGGCTCGTCGACCGTGAGCAGCGCGAGGTTGAGCTCCAGATCCCGGTGCACCACCCGGGCGGGCACCCGCGGGGGCCGGCCCTCCGGCTGCACCTCGATGAGCGTGGCGCCGAGCACCATCTGCGCCGAGGTGAGCAGGTACGGGCCCTCGATCACCGCGGCCTGGGCGTGGCGCGTGGCCGGGTACAGCTTCGACCAGGGGTGCTCGGCGTCGAACCCCTGGTGGACCACCGACAGCTCCATGACGGCGCGGCGCACGCGATCGATCGTGGTCGTGGGCATCGGGCTCCTACAGGTTCCGGTCCCGGGTGACCCCGTACTGGGCCAGGATCTCTTCGTGGGCGGCGTCGCAGGCGTGGCGGCGGAGGACCCCCAGCCGGCTGTTCGAGAACTCCACCACGTGGAAGGCCTCGTGCGCGGGGAGCTCCTCGAACGCCGCGATCAGCTCGACGAGGCTCGTGATCCGGCGCCCGTTGACCTTCTCGACGGCGACGTTGCGGTCGTTGGCGAGGCCCGAGTTCACCCGGTGGACCAGCCGCCGCATCATCACCACCCGCTCCATCGCCCACTGATCGGGCTCCCGGTAGGGCCTCAGGAGGTACTCGTCGAGCAGCTCCTTGTCGGCCGTGCGCTGCCACTTGCCGCCGAAGGTCTTGAGCATCTCGCGGTGGAGCGGCAGGAACACCAGCCCTCCGTACACGAAGTAGCGGGGACGGCAGTCGTAGCGGTTCGCGAACCGGTCGTTGGGGGCCCAGCCCGACAGCGGGATCGACAGCCCGTGGCGCGCGCCCTCGCGGACGATCTCGACCTCGAGCACGCCGCCGACCTGGTGGCGGTCGACCAGCACCTGGAGGTCCACGCGGAGCCCCCGGGGGCCGTCGACCTCGGGGGGGAGCTCGACCGAGGCGTCGTTCGCGACAGGCTGCCCGTCGAGGGTGACGACGACGTCGCCCGGACGCAGCCGGCCCTCGGCGCTGGAGTCGGGGAACACCATGTCGACGACGGCGCCGGACTCCTCCGCGCCGAGGGCGCCGAACGCGCGGGCGGCGGGGTTCTCGAGGTTCTGCAGCCGCACCCCGAGCGTGGGGAACCCCGTGTAGGGGGGCGTGGCCGCGTCGACCAGGAAGTGGCGGACGACCTCGGTGGGGATGAAGTAGCCGACGTTCTGCAGTCCGGTGACCGCCTGGAACGCCACCCCCACCACGCGGCCGTCCTGCAGCACGGGGCCGCCGCTGTTGCCAGGGTTGATCGCCGCGTCGGTCTGCACCGCGAGGTGCCGCTCGTTGCCGGGGTGGCTGTAGTGCTGGGCCTCGATGCGCGACACGACCCCGCGCGTGGACGAGATCTGCTTGCCGCCGACGGGGTATCCGACGGTCTCCACGGTCGAGCGCAGGGCGGGCAGGCCGGTGAGCTGCAGGGCGGGGCGGCCGGCCAGCGCCGCGGGGTCGAGCGGTCGGAGCAGGGCCAGGTCGCAGTCGTGGCCCATGGCGTGGACCTCGGCCTGGTGGGGCCGGGGGTCGCCCTGGAGGAAGATCAGCAGCAGGCGGGTGTCGCTCACCACGTGGGCGTTGGTGAGCACGAGGCCCCCCTCGATGACGAACCCGCTGCCCGACACCTGCTGGGCGGGCAGGAGGTCCCATGGAGAGAACCAGTCCGGCATCTGCTGGTGGTTGACGATCCGCACCACCGAGGAATCGATCGTGGCCTCCCGGCGGCCCTGGTATCCTGTGCGGCCATGGGATGGCCCGGACAGCCTTGGATGGCCGTGCTGGTGGTGGCCTGCGCCCCGCCGGGTCCGCTGGCGGAGGCGCCGGCTCCGCAGCCCCCGAGCGCACAGTGCGAGGACTACCTGGCCTGTCTCGCCGAGGTCTCGACGGACACGCTGCTCGAGGCCTACGCGGCCTACGGGCCGGACTCGGGGTGCTGGGTGGACGCGGTGGCGGCGCGGGCGTGCGATGCCCAGTGCGCGCGGGCCTTGGAGGAGGCCTCGGCGTCCTTCCCCCAGCACGCGCGGTGCGCGGAGGACCCCTGCGTGGGGGCGAGCCAGCTGCTGAGGGCGTGCTCGGCCTATCCGACGCCGGCGTACAGCCCGGAGCTGGACTGTGGCGACGCGGTGCAGACGTGCATCGCGGGCTGCGTGAACGACGCCTACGAGCGTGCCGGGTGCAAGGCGATCGTGGACTTCGCGGAGAACGCGGCGTACTTCGAGTGCCTGGAGGCGTGTGTGGATTGAGACAGGAGTGGCGCTGCTCCTGGCGCTCGGTCCGCGCTTCGCGACGGCCCGAGGGCTGCCGGGGGGCCGCTGCAGGCGGGGGCCAGGCCCTCGGCCGGGGTGTCGGGCTCGACCCGACAGGGGGTCGGACCGATGGGCGGGTGCCTGGTCGGAGCCCCCATGCCCCTCGGTCTGCTGCTCCTCGCCTGCGTCGGAGAGATCGCGCCGGTGGCGTCCGACGACGCGTCGACGTCCGCCGCGGACACGGCCGTGTCCGACTCCGGGACCACGACCACGACCACGACCACGACCACGCCTGGCGACTCCGACTCGGGGACGCTGCCGAGCGACACCGGCGAGCCCGCGCCGTGCCGGGCGTTCGCCGCGACCGGGAGGATCGAGTCTTGGGTGGTGCCGATCGCGGCGGCGCTGCTCGTGATCTC
>CAYMSU010000510.1:0-4391 GCA_964393165.1 uncultured Enterobacteriaceae bacterium | reverse complement strand
AGCGCCCCGAGCGGGAGCGCCCCGAGCGGGAGCCCGCCGACACCGGCACCTCGAGGTAGCCCGCGCCCCCCGCGCTCGACCCCGGGCCACCCCAAGACGCAGGCACCCGGGGTCGAGTCAGACACCGGCGGAGGCATCCGGGCCTCTGCTTCGCTGGCCGTCCAGCTCGACCCCCGATGCCTTCGGGTCGCGCCCGCGCCTACAGCGCGCCCACTTCCTCTTCGGCCGGCTCGAAGCGCTGGGGATTCACCGAGCGCCCGCCAATCCGCACGTTGTAGTGCAGGTGGGGGCCCGTCGACAGGCCCGTGTTCCCGGACTTGCCGATCTCCTGGCCCTTCTCCACCGTCTGGCCCCACTTCACCGAGTGCGCCGACAGGTGCGAGTACGACGTGCGCACGCCCGCGCCGTGGTCCAGCACCACGTACTTGCCCGACGTGCGGCTGTTCCCCATGAGCTCCACCCGCCCCGCCTGGGCCGCCAGGATCGGGTGGCCCTCCTCGAGCGGGATGTCCACGCCGTTGTGGAACCGCCGCCGCTTCAGGATCGGGTGGATGCGCCACCCGAACTTCGAGCCCACCCGGTAGGGGCGACGCACTGGCCAGGCCAGGTCCAGCGCCGTGGCCAGCGCCATCGTGCCCGCCACGAACCGATCCCCCTCGCGGGTGAGCGCGCTCGCGAGGTAGCGGCGGTGCCCCTCGTAGCGCTCCGGCTCCCACTCCCCGGCCGCCAGCGCGCGGGCGATCGCCCGCTCCCGCATGTCCTTGCCGAACGTGGCCAGCTCCAGGACCACCTCCGGGTTCTCGTGCTCCGCCCACATCTCGTCGAGCTTGAGCATCGCCTGGTCGGGCGTGGGCTTGCGCCCCGACTCCACCAGGCTGTCCCGCAGCGCCGGCGGCAGCCCGCTGCTCAGCGAGGCGCGCACGGCACTCCGCCACGGCTCGGGCACCGCCGTCGGGTCGTCGGCCGGGGGCGGCGTGGGCTCCGGCGGCAGCGCCTCGATCTCCGCCACCGACGGCGTGACGAACGAGCTCTCCGACGAGAAGTAGGCCGTGAGCGACGGGAGCTCGGCATCTTCGCTCGTGACCACCGCTCCCACGTAGCGCACCAGGGCGCCTGCGGGCGTGCGCGAGATCACCACCAGCACCACCGAGATCACCAGCACCAGGTCGAACAGCCCGCCGCGGGTGGACCACGGGCCGCGCCCGCCCTTCACCGGCGGGCGGGCCACCCGCTGGGTCATGATCATCTCGGTGAACGACGTGTTCGTGCTCGTGCTCACGGCAGCCAGCCCCAGATCGGCAGCCCGTGGCGCACCGCGAGCAGCGACACCAGGGCCACCGGCAGCGCCCACGCCCAGCCCTCCGTGATCCCGCGGGGCTTCGGGGTCTGCCGCACGATCCGCACCCACCCCGTGAGCGCCAAGCGCCACGCGACGAACACCGCCACGAGCGACCCGAGGTAGATCGCCAGCACCGGCAGCAAGGGTGCGAGCAGATCCTCCACCGCCATCGCGACCACCCAGCAGCCCGCGAGGCCCAGGGGCAGCCAGAACAGGCCCGCGAGGCCCGCCTGCACGCTGCGGCGGGTCCACCAGTCCGCCGGCTCCTTGATCGGCTCGCCGTTGGCGCGCAGGCGCGTCCACACCGCCCAGCCCACGACCAGCAGCTCCAGGGCCACCGCCACCCATGTGCCGGCCTCGAGCACCGTGGACGGCTCGACCCAGGCCGGAGGCCCGCGCATCAGCATCGCGCCGACGTAGTCATCGAGCCGGTCGGCGGCGAGGTGGATCCCCAGGATCACCACGCCGACCTGCCCGAGCCATACCCAGGAGCCTCGCGTGCGGGCCGCCAACGAATCCGCGTTGGAGAAGAACGGGATCATCGGGAATGGCCGCCAGGGCCATGGGCTTCGTGGTGGAAGGGCACCATCTGGACTGCCCGGTAACAGGGTGGTCACTCGCCGATCCACTTCGGCTTGGCGATGCGATCCGCCGAGACGCCCCACCGATCGCGCGCCCTGCCCCGAGGTGGCCTGGGCGATCCCGAACAGCGTCGAGGCCAGAACCCCCGGTCAGCTGCCCCATCCCGCTGCGGTGGCGCCTCGCCGCGTTGGAACGTCCCTTGCAGCGCGAGCGGGCGCAGGAGGCCAGCCATGATCGGCGTGATCGCCCTCGGGGCGTGCGTGATGAATCCCCTCTCCGACGCCCCCACCACCGTCGAGCTGCCCACCTCGTTCACCGGGCCCCCCGTCGTGGTCGACGTGCCCCGCGGCTCCGCGTGGACCAAGCGCGCCGGCATCGGCGTCGTGCAGTTCAACAGCCTGCCGAACCTCGCGATCTGGGTGGAGAAGCCCGACGGCACCTTCGTCGACACGCTGTACGTGACCGGCGCCGACTACGCCCAGCTCCGTCACGGCGGCAAGCAGCAGGGTGCCGACTGGTGGGTCCAGTCCCTGCCCGTGTGGTCGGCCGCCGTACAGCGCGCCGGCCGTGCGCTTCCCTCCAAGGAGGCGCCCTACGCCGACGGCGTGACCGGAGCCACCCCCCCGTCCAGCTTCCAGCTGCGCACGCGCCTGCCCGGCCCCGCCGACGACGCTCGCCTTCGGCTCGAGGTCAACACCTCGGCCGACTACAACGAGGCCTACACGAAGGCCGACACCGACTGGGTCGGGCAACCCTCGGTGGTGTACGAGGCGCGACTCAGCGGGGCGGCCGGCGCATCACCGCACGAGCTCGCGCCCATCGGCGTCGGCGCGCCCGGCGGGGTCCTCGACCCCGACCTGTCCAAGGTCGACACCGCGCTGCAGATCCTCGGCGACGTCCAGGTGCGCCTGGACTGAGTCGACGCGCCTCGATCCCTGAAGACAGGAGGGGCCCTGCTCCTTGCGCTCGGCCCGCGCTTCGCGACGGACCGAGGGGGGGCGGGGGGCAAGCGCTGGCGGGGGCCCGACCCTCTGCCCGAGGGCTCGTTGCCATGGCGGCACACGAAGAGGCAGACCTCAGGTCTGGTCGCCTCTTCGATCTCGCGCGCCGTCGAGACCTCAGGTCTGGCGCCCCCTCGCTCCGGCGGTCAGATCGTGACCGCAGGTCGCGTCCCGACCGCGCTTCTCCCGGCGCGTCGAGACCTCAGGTCTCGTCTTCGGGGCCCGCGAGCCGCCCCGACCAGACCTCAGGGGTCGCCCCGCCAGCCCCCCCCAGACCCCGAGCCCCGGATCACCGAGCCGCGCGTCGGGCGGTGGTCAGCGCGCGCAGCGCCGCCTCGGGCGTGAACGCGACCCCCCAGATCTGCCCCTCTGCGCCCGGCGCGGTCGCGCCGTACATCGGCAGCGATCCCCCCTCCAGCGCGTAGACGCGCGCGTCGCCGTCGGACCGCAGCGCCTGCGGCCGGCGGGCGAACAGCACCCCCAGCGGAGGCGGCAGCGCCGTCGTCGACGCGCCCACGTAGAGCACCGCCACCCCCTCGTCGCGGCTCGAGTACGCGGTCACCGCCTCGTGCGCCGACAGCACGCGGTTCACGCTCCAGCCCTCCGGCTGCGGCGCCACCCCGGGCGCCGTGGCCCGCGCCGGCCAGCCCTCGATCGCGCGGGCCGCCTCGTGGGTGGTGCTCACCTGCAGCCCGGCCGTCGCCGCGTAGGCCAGCGCCCACCCCTCGGGGCGGCCGTGCTCCTGGGTCAGCCGCAGGGCGTCCAGCGCCGCCAGCTCCCGCCGCCCCGCCGCCAGCCGCAGGCGCGCCCGAGTGGCCAGCCCCTCGGGCGCGATCCGCTCCTCGAGCGCCTCCAGACGGGCCAGCGGGGGGTCCGGCAGCGCCGGCGCGGCCGCCACCTCCTCCGGCGTCCGCTCCGCCACCCGCGCCGCCGCGGCCTGCACCGCCGCCGCGTCCCCCGCCGCCTCCGCCACCTGCTGCCAGATCACGGCCAGGTCGGCGCGCGCCGGCGCCGCGTCGCTCGCCCGCCGGGCGGCATCCAGCGCGAACGGCAGGTGCCCGATCCGCCACGCGGCCTGCGTGGCCTCGGCCCAGGGGCCCGCCCGGGGGCCCGCCAGCGTGGCCGCGACCCGCGCGTGGGCGTGCGCCGCGAACCCGTCCACGGGGGCCAGCGCGAGGGCCGCCGCCCGCCGCACCGCCACGCTGGCCGGCGCCCGCGCCACGGCCTCGGCCACGACCGTGAGGATCTGGTCGGAGGGCGCCCCCTGCCGGGCGGCGACCGCGGCGCGGAGGACCTCCGCGCGGGGGGAGGTCCCGCCCTCGAGCCAGCGCGCGGCGGCCTTCAGGTCCCCGGCCCCGTCCTCGAGCGCCCGCGCCGCCAGCGCGGTGGCCACGTCGGGGGGCAGCGCCACGCCCGCGGCCGCCTCCTTCGCGGCGGGGTAGTCGCCGGCGCGGGCGAGCGCGGCGGCC
>CAYMSU010000509.1:0-4397 GCA_964393165.1 uncultured Enterobacteriaceae bacterium | reverse complement strand
GCGGTGTGTCTTCAGCGCCTGCCGGCGCACATGGAGGGCCACGCGGTGGTGGAGGTGCTGTCGGAGGAGGACCTGCAGGCGCTGGACCACCCGCCAGGGGTGGAGGTGGAGTGGCTGGTGGTGCCGCGCCCACGGGTGGGCGAGGTCCCGCTGGCCGACCGGGTGCGCGCGCTTCCGTGGCGACGGGGCCGCCCGACGGTGTGGGCGGCGGCGGAGTTCGGCACGTCGCGGGCGCTGCGGCGGTACCTCCGGGGCGAGCGGGGGCTGACGCCGGAGTCGCTGTACCTGAGCAGCTACTGGAAGCTGGGCGCGACGGACGAGGAGCACAAGCGCGCGAAGAAGGCGGCAGCAGACTGAGAGGGCGAGAGCCTACTCCGCCGCGCGCTTGCCGAGTGGCCACATCCACGCCGCCGCGACCGCTCGAGCGGCGCCTCCTCCAGCGGGTCGGCCGCCGGAGGCGATGAGCGCTCCCGCCCGCTGCCGCATCCGCCGGCCCGGGCCCACGCCGGCCCTCGAGACCACGTAGCCGAGGTAGGCGTGCGCCCCTCCGGTCGGCCGCGGGGGCACCCACGGGTCGCGCAGATCGAGGCCGCGATGGACGGCGAGCCAGTCCGCCACTGCATCCCGGGCATCGAACAGGGCCTCCCGATCGTCGCCCATCAGGGTGAGGTCGTCCATGTAGCGCTGATAGCGCGGGACCCGCAGCGTTCGCTGCACGTGGTGGTCGAGACCATCGAGGTAGACGTTGCCCCACCACTGGCTGGTGAGGTTCCCGATGGGAACCCCCCGCCCCGCTCGCCCGGGCTCATCCCAGCCCAGAAACGCCGCCACTTCGGGGTCCTCGTACAGGCCCGCGCCGCTGTCGAGGAGCTGGGCGACGAGGCGTCGGAGGCCGGGCTCCCGCAGGCGGCGCCAGAGCAGGTCGCACAGCACGTCCCGGTCGACGGAGTAGAAGTACCGCCGGACGTCGAGGGCGAGCACGTAGCGGTGGCGACGAAGGCCTTCCCCGAAGCGCAGGATGGCGCGGTGCGAGCCCCGGCCCGGGAGGCAGGCGTAGCTGTGGTCGATGAAGCTCCGATTCCACTTGGGGGCCATCACACGGTGAAGCGCGTGATGGACGACGCGGTCGCGCACCGGCGCCGCCGCGATGAGCCGGCGCTTGGGATCCGTGATCCGCAACTGGCGATACGGGCCCGGGCGCCAGGTCCCGTGGGCCAGCTCCCGAGCGAGCTGGGCCACCTGGGACTCGGCGGTCAGCGCGAAGCGGGCCACCGCGGGGCGCCGGCGCTTGCCCCTCGCGTAGTCCCGCCACGCCCGCCACACGTTCAGCGGTTCGATGACCTCGTGCCAGCCGACCAGTGACTTCACACGGGCCCCGCGAGTCGAGGGACGGGAGGGCCCGCTCCGACGGTCGCCGGGTCGCCAGGTCGAACGTGTCGACATAGATGGTCGCTTCTTTCATGACGACGCCCGACCGGCGCGGCGCTCGGCGCGCCGGACGAGCCCCGAGTTGGCGGCAAGCACCTCCTCTTCCAGGCTGTCGACCAGCCCCTCGACCCCCTCGACGTCGGACAGCAGCGCGACCACCGCGGCCTGCGCGGCGTGCTCGCGAGCCGCGGCGAAGGCCTCGCGCTTGTCGCGGTCGTGGAAGCGGTGGCAGCCCTGCCCGAGCGCCACGAGCGCCGCGCGCAGCGCTCGGGTGGCCTCGTGTGCCTCGCCGAGGGTGTCGACCAGCCGGGCCCACAGCTGGCGGGCAGCGGAGAAGGCCTGCAGGTCACGAACGCTGTAGCGGCGGCCGGCGAGCCGCCCGCTCGGCCCCAGCGCCTCGTCGAGGGTCTCCCGCAGCGCCTCGGCCTGGCGGGCCTTCGACCGCAGCTGCGACTCCGACAGCGGCAGCGCCTCGGACTGAAGGCGCCATCGGCCATTGACCTTGGTCGCTGCGAGCTTGCCCTGCCGGATGAGGTAGCGCACCTGCCGTGGCGTCTTGTTCAGCAGCCTCGCCGCGTCCGTCAACGACAACTCCATGGCTCCCCCGCGGGCTCTGCTCCCGCTGCATGGCGGCAAGCTGCCCCGAAAAACGACCCAGTGTCCACAACGGGCGACCACCATTCGAGCGATGCGCTGGTGCGCGGGCCGAACGTGTCACGAGGGGCGACCGCCCGTCGCCAGCTCGGCGAGATATTGTCGACAGCAAGGAGCGGCCCCCCCTGCCGCCCCATCCACTCTGCGCGCGCCGAACGGGCGAAAAAGGAAAAGGGAAAGGGGTCAATCGTGCTGGGGGACCGGGCCGAAGGCCCCGCGGAACCCGACGTCCGAGCCCCGGCTCCGGGGCTGGCTCGGGTTCCGGTTCGCGGCGCGGCCGACGCGGGCGTCGTTGAGCCACGCGCCCCCCCGGACCACCCGGAGGGAGCGGCCAGCGGTGTCTCCGGCCTCGGGGGGGAGCACGACATTGTCGACAACCCGTCCCTCGGTGTCGAGACACCAGTCGCGCACGTTGCCGCCCATTCCCGGCGACCTCGCACACCTCCACCGGCGCCTCGAGACCCTGAAGCGCGTAGTGCCCGTGGTGCCACCACGTCAGCCCGGGCTCCGACACCTGCTGACGCGCGCTGTCGAACACCGCACGCGTGAGCAGCAGCCGATCCGCCTCCCCGAGCGACAGCACCCGCGCGCACGTGTCGAGCGTGAGGCTGAACAGCTCCGTGCGCTCCCCCTGGTGCACCACCACCTCCCCCAGGTGCGCCGCGAACCGATCCCGCAGGGGCACGGCGCGGTCGGCGTTGAACGCGGCCAGCGCCCGCCGGGTCTGCAGCATCCACTGCACGGCCGCAGACGGCGTCTCGAACGCGAGCAGCATGGAGTCGCCGGCGGTCTCGATCTCCTCGCCGTGGCCGACCTCGGCGAGCGCCTGGCGGAGCAGGCCGTGATGCGCACGGACCGCCTCGGCGTAGGCGCCGTCGCCGAGCTGCTGACGCGCGGCGGTGGAGCCGACGATATCGGTGAACACAATGGCGAGGACGCGCGTGGTGGTGGTCATTCCGCCGATTATCACCCCGCGCGCGGTGCGCGCCCCGGGCATCTTGCGCGGAGCTCGCCGACGATCGCGCCGACGGCGCGGGTCGGGGGGAGGCGCAGGATCGACGTCCGCGCTCCCATCCCCGCTCCCATCCCCGAACCGCGCTCGATAGACTCGCACGGAGAGTGTTCCATGCCCACGTCTCCACCAGCGCACGCCAACGACCACGCCGGCGCCTCCCGCGAGGACCGACTGGTCGTCGTCCGCGGCATGCGGTGGTCCGACTGGGTGCGGCACCAGGAAGCCCGCGGTGACCGCTCGGCGCCCCGACTCGCCTATCTCGACGGCGCGCTGCAGTTCATGAGCCCCTCCCGGCACCACGAGCGGCTCACGTCCATGATCGGCCGGCTCGTCGAGGCGTGGGCCTACGAGCAGGGCATCGAGTTGCTTCCGCTCGGCTCCTGGACGCTCGAAGACCGCGCCGAGGATGCTGGGGCAGAGCCCGACGAGTGCTACCAGATCGCTACCGAGGAGGGCGACCGTCCGGACCTCGCCATCGAGGTGGTGTGGACGTCGGGGGGCCTCTCCAAGCTGGAGATCTACCGGCGACTGAGGGTCCCGGAGGTCTGGACCTGGCGTCGTGGCCAGCTAGACGTGCACGTCCTTCAGGGCGGCGCCTACGAGGAGCGACAGGCGAGCGAGGCGTTTCCCGACCTCGATCTCGACCTGCTGGTGTCTCTGCTGGACCAGCCCACGATCACGGCCGCGCGGCGCGCCCTGCTCGCGCACCTTCGCTCGCTGCCCTAGCACTCGCGCCACGTAGAGAGGCGGCTGGGGCACGATGGAGTACACCCGGAGGGATTCGAACCCCCAACCCTCGGATCCGAAGTCCGATGCTCTATCCAGTTGAGCCACGGGTGCGCGAGGGAAGGCGTAGCCCGCGGCTGCCGACCTTGCACGGCGCAGGATGCCCGCGGACCGGGATCCCCTGGAGACTCCGGCGCGTGCGCGCTCCGTCGGAGATACCGGGGCGGCATGTCGAACACCATTCGAGCCGATTTCCCCTTCGAGACCCGCTACGTCGACGTGCTGGGCTCACGGATGGCCTACGTCGAGGAGGGCGAGGGCGAGCCGATCGTGCTCCTGCACGGCAACCCGACCTCGAAGTACCTCTGGCGCAACGTCCTCCCCCACCTCACGCCCCTCGGCCGCTGCATCGCCCCTGACCTGATCGGGTTTGGCGAGAGCGACAAGCCGGACATCGGCTACCGCTTCTACGATCACGCCCGGTACCTCGACGCGTTCTTCGAGGCGCAGGGGCTGACCGAGAACGTGACCCTCGTGCTGCACGACTGGGGCTCGGGGCTCGGCGGGTGTAGGT
>CAYMSU010000508.1:0-4415 GCA_964393165.1 uncultured Enterobacteriaceae bacterium | reverse complement strand
GCCCTTGGACCGCAAGCTCGGCGCGGGCGTGGTCACCGCGCACCTGGACGAGATCGAGGACTACCTGTAGGGGGTCACGGGGCCCGGCTGTGCAGCCGCGCCTCCCGGGGCGCCGCCTCGATCACATCGGCCTCGTGGGCCGCCAGCTCGGCCAGCCGGGCGAACACCTGGTCGCGCTCGAAGAACTGCAGCGCCAGGTCGACGTAGGTGGCGTGATGCCGCGCCTCGCTCGCCAGCAAGCCATCGTAGAGCTCGTGGAGCGGACCCTGGAGCACCTGGGCCAGGGCCTTCATCCGCTCGCAGGACCGCGCCTCGATCAGCGCGCAGCACAGCAGCGTGTCCAGCAGCCGGTGGGGCTCGGCCTTCCGCACGGCCGTGTACAGCCGCGAGGCGTAGGGACTCGGCTCCAGCGGCCGAAACGGGACGCCGCGGTCGGCGAGCAGGTCCATCACCTGCTCGAAGTGCTCCAGCTCCTCGCGGGCCAGCTCGGACAGCGGCCGCATCAGCGGGGCGCGGTCCTGGTAGCGGAAGATCAGGTTGATGGCGGTGGACGCCGCCTTCTTCTCGCAGTGGGCATGGTCCAGCAGCACCTCGTCCAGGTGCGGGACCAGGGCCGCGGCCCAGCCGTCCGGCGTGGGGCGGGCGAGCCGCAGCATGCCTAGCGGTCCGTCTCGAAGCGGTAGGTGAGCAGCGCGCCACGCTGGAACTGCATCTTCACCCTGCCGTCGTGGCGCTCGAGGCCGATGGGGCGACCGGTGGATTCGGAGAGGTCCTTGGCGGCCGCAACCGCGGCGATCCGGCCCAGGACCTCCTTCCTGGTCTGGCCGGACGTGATGACGAACGTCTTCTGCTCGGACTCGATGGGGCACCTCCGTGGGTGCCCTCCCGTAGGCCGTGACGCGGGCCCTCGCAATCGACGCTTGTGCCACACAGCGTGACAGCAACGCACCGCTGCAGGTGCCGCGTCAGAGGTTGCGGCGGTACTCCCCGCCGACCTCGTACAGCGCCCGGGTGATCTGCCCCAGGGTGGCCACCCGCACGGTGTTCATGAGCTCGGCGAAGATGTTGCCTCCGCTCACGGCCACGTCCTGCAGGCGCCGCAGCGCCGCCGGTGCCTCGTCCGCGTGGGCCGCCTGGAAGGAGCGGACGCTGGCGATCTGCGCGTCCTTCTCCGCCGTCGACGCCCGCCGCAGCTCGAGCGACCGCGCCTCGTCCTCCGCCGACTTGGTGGGGTCGATGTAGGTGTTCACCCCGATGATCGGCAGCGAACCGTCGTGCTTGCGGCTCTCGTACAGCAGCGACTCCTCCTGGATGCGCATGCGCTGGTACTGCAGCTCCATGGCGCCGAGCACGCCGCCGCGGTCCGACAGCCGCTCGAACTCCTGCAGCACGGCCTCCTCGACCATGTCCGTCAGCTTCTCCACGAAGTGACTGCCCTGCCACGTGTTCTCGTTGCGGGCCAGGCCGAGCTCCCGGTTGATGATCAGCTGGATGGCCATGGCCCGGCGCACCGACTCCTCGGTGGGCGTGGTGATCGCCTCGTCGTAGGCGTTCGTGTGCAGTGAGTTGCAGTGGTCCTGGATGGCGAGCAGGGCCTGCAGGGTGGTGCGGATGTCGTTGAACGCAATCTCGCGCGCGTGCAGCGACCGCCCGCTCGTCTGGATGTGGTACTTCAGCTTCTGGCTGCGCGATCCGGCGCTGTAGCGGTCTCGCATGGCGACCGACCAGATCCGGCGCGCCACCCGGCCGATCACCGTGTACTCGGGGTCGAGCCCGTTGCTGAAGAAGAACGAGAGGTTCGGGGCGAACGCATCCACGTCCATCCCGCGCGCCCGGTAGTACTCGACGAGGGTGAAGCCGTTGGCGAGCGTGAAGGCGAGCTGGCTGATCGGGTTCGCACCAGCCTCGGCGATGTGGTAGCCGCTGATCGACACCGAGTAGAAGTTCCGGACGTCGTGGTCGACGAACCACTGCTGGATGTCGCCCATCATCCGCATGGCGAACTCGGTGGAGAAGATGCAGGTGTTCTGGGCCTGATCCTCCTTGAGGATGTCGGCCTGGACTGTGCCTCGCACCGTCGACACCGTGCGCGCGGCGATCTCGGCGGCCTCGGCCTCGGTCGGCGCCCGCCCCTCGCGCTCCGCGAAGCGGTCCATCTGCTGGTCGATCGCCGTGTTGAAGAAGAACGCGAGCAGGATCGGGGCTGGCCCGTTGATCGTCATCGACACCGACGTGGTCGGTGCGGCGAGGTCGAAGCCCGAGTACAGGATCTTCATGTCGTCGAGGTGCGGCACGCTGACCCCGCTCTCGCCGATCTTCCCGTAGATGTCGGGGCGCTCGTCGGGGTCCTCGCCGTACAGGGTGACCGAGTCGAACGCAGTGGACAGGCGCGCGACCTGCTCGTCCTGGCAGAGGTAGTGGAACCGCCGGTTGGTCTTCGCGGGCCCCCCCTCCCCTGCGAACATGCGCTTGGGCTCTTCGTCGAGCCGCTTGAGCGGGAACACCCCCGCCGTGTAGGGAAAGTCCCCCGGCACCCCCTCGAGCAGCCCGTAGCGCACGATCTCGCCGTGGTCGGCGGTGCGGGGCAGGGCCACGCGGGGAATCCGGGAGTGCGACAAGCTCTCGTGGGCCGCCGGCTGCTCGATCGTGCGCCCCCGGACCTCGTAGCGGAACACGTCGCCACTGTACTGCTCGACCCGCTCGGGCCAGCTCGCGACGTAGGCCCGGGTGCTCGGCTGCACCGCCTGCTCGGCGGTCTCGAGCTGGCCCTCGAGGACCTCCTCCGCGGGCGTTCCTCGCACCTCTTCGAGCGTGGTTCGGAGCCGCTGGACCTTGCGGGCGGCCTCGGCCTGCCCCTCGGCCTCAACCCGATAGTCGCGGCAGGCCCCCGCGATCTCCGCGAGGTAGCGCTGGTGCTCGGCCGGGACCAGGGCGGCGTGGGACGGGGAGAACCGGTCGCCGGTGCGGGGCAGCTCGCTCGTCCAGGGCCGCGGGGCCTCGAATCGCTCGCCGAGGAGGTCGAGCAGCGCGTGGTACAGGCCCGTGACCCCGGCGTCGGCGAATCGGCTCGCGACCGTGCCGAACACGGGAAGGGAGGTCTCCTCGCCGTCCGACAGGTTGCGGTTGCGACGGACCTGCTTGCGGACGTCGCGCAGCGCGTCGAGCGCGCCGCGCTTCTCGAACTTGTTGATCGCGACGAGGTCGGCGTAGTCGAGCATGTCGATCTTCTCGAGCTGGCTCGGGGCCCCGTACTCGGGCGTCATGACGTACATCGAGAGGTCGGTGAGCTCGACCACGTCTGCGTCGCCCTGGCCGATCCCGCTCGTCTCGAGGATGACGAGCTCGTAGCCGGCGGCCTTGCACAGGGCGATCGCCTCTCGGCACACCGCGGACAGCTCGCCCTTCTGCGACCGCGTGGCCAGCGACCGCATGTACAGCGAGTGCTGCTTGAGCACGTTCATGCGGATGCGGTCGCCGAGCAGCGCGCCGCCGGTCCGCTTGCGGGTCGGGTCCACCGACAGCACCGCGATGCGACGGTCCGGCACGTCGAGGAGGAACCGGCGCAGCAGCTCGTCGGTGAGCGACGACTTGCCCGCGCCCCCGGTGCCCGTGATCCCGAGGACCGGGACGGACTTGTCTGCGTGGGGGCGGAGCGCGGCCGCGAGCGCCTCCTCCGGCCCCTGCTCGAAGCGGGTGATCAGGCGGGCCAGGGCGCCCACGTCTCCCGACTCGACCTGCCCGAGCGACGCGGGTGCGCGCGCGAACGTGTCGTAGTCCGAGCGCTCGAGGATGTCGTCGATCAGGCCCTGCAGACCCATCTTGCGGCCATCCTCGGGGGAGTAGATGCGATCCGCGGCGCCCTCGGCTTCGAGCGAGCGGATCTCCTCGGGGACGATGACCCCGCCGCCCCCCCCGAAGATGCGGATGTGCGAGGCTCCCCGCTCGTCGAGCAGCTCCCGCATGTAGCGGAAGTACTCCATGTGGCCGCCTTGGTAGGACGACACCGCGATCGCCTGGGCGTCTTCCTGGATGGCGGCGGTCACGACCTCGAGCGCCGACCGGTTGTGGCCGAGGTGGATGACCTCGGCCCCACCCCGCTGCAACAGACGGCGGAAGATGTTGATGGCGGCGTCGTGGCCGTCGAAGAGGCTGGCCGCGGTCACGAAACGCACCGGATGCTCGAGCTCGGGCCCGAAGGCGGTGGCGGAGCGAGCGGGGTCGGGTCTGGTGGACATACTTGCAATCCCTTGTGCCACAAATAGTTGCGAGAAACAGGGGCCCTCCGATTGTAAGTCCACGTGCAGAACGTGGCAACAGGAGCCACGACTTCGGGCTCAGAGCAGGGTGGGAAGTCTCTCCAGGAGCTTGCGCGCGGCCGCGGTGTGCGAGTTGATGCAGTAAGAGCAGCCGTTCGT
>CAYMSU010000507.1:0-4442 GCA_964393165.1 uncultured Enterobacteriaceae bacterium | reverse complement strand
GGGCGTGGTCGGCGGCGCCTCGCCGGTGAGCTGCGGCGACAGGTCGTAGCCAGGGCGCGCGGGACGGCCCGGATCGTGCGCCATGCGGGTGTCGGGCAGCGCGAGCCCCAGGTACCCCGCCAGCGTGGGCAGCAGGTCGACCTGCGAGGCCAGGCCCCGCACGCGCAGGCCCTCGGGGATGCCCGGGCCGGTGGCCACCCACACGCCGCCGACCGCACTCGACGACAGGTACCGGCCGTGCCCGCGGCCGTGGTGCCGAGGGAAGTCGAGCCCCTCCCCGTGGTCGTTCACGACCACGAACAGCGTGTTGTCGCGGGTGAACCCGCGCGCCTCGAGCGCGCCGTGCAGCGCACGCACCGCGTCGTCGAGCATCCGCAGGCCGGTCCGGTACCGGACCACGCGGCCCGGCACGTCCGGATCGGCGTGCGCCGCGAGCTGCGCCTCGGTCGGGAACAGCGGCTGGTGCGCGTCGATCAGCATGAGCTGGAGGAACCGTGGCCCGCTCTCGGGAACCGCTTCGGGAAGCGCGTCGAGCAGGTCGTCGAGCCGGCGCACCGCCGAGCGGCCCAGGATCTTGACCGGCCGCTCCCGCCACAGCGCCGCCGTCTGCAGGTAGACGTCGAACCCCTGGTCGAAGCCGTACACGTCGTTGAGGTTCGGGTTGAGGGTGACCCCCGCGGTGGCCCAGCCCGCGCCGCGGAGCAGCTCCGCGAGGGTGTCGACCTGCGGCGGCAGGGCGTGCTCGTTGCGGCCGCGGTGGTCGTCGACCATGCCCACCCCGACGGGGTGACGGCCGGTGAGCAGCGCGGTGCTCGCCGCGCGCGTCCACGGCGCGGCGGCGATCATGTCGTCGAAGGTCGCCCCCTGGGCGGCGAGCTCGACGAGGAACGGGGTGGTGTGGGCGGGACCCCCGTGCAGCGACGTCTGGTCGCGGCGCACCGTGCACCCGATCACGAGCACGACGTGGGGCGCACCCTCGGGAGGCGCGGGCCGGGCGGGGGGCGCTGGATCGACCGCGAGCGACAGGTACTCGGGCCGCTCGCGCAGCAAGCCCGCGCCCCGCAGCGCGAGCAGCGCGATGGCGCCGCCCACGACGGCGGCGAGCACGGCGAACAGGAGGCCTCGGGAGTCCATCGGTCCCCCCCTATCCGCGGGGTCTCACGGCGGCAGGCGGTGGACGCGCTGTACGTCGGCGTCCGCCCACTGGCGGGCCTGGTCCCGGAGGAAGCGCCCCGGGGGGTGCCAGGGCAGGCCGTAGGGGTCGCCGGTGGCGGTCACCGCGACCCGGGCCCCCCACGTCCACGGAGCCACGAGGCCGTCCCCGGGCTGCCAGGCGTCGACCACCCGGCGGACGACGGCGGCCTCCTCGCGCACCCGGGCGGCCCGGTGGGCCGCGAGCCCGCCGGCGAGCAGCAGCTGCGCGCCCACGGCGGCGGCGAGCAAGCGGCGGACGCGGCCCTCGGCGCGGGCGTGCGCCTCCGCCAGCGCCTCCCCGACGACCAGGCCCCCCACGAGCCACGCGGGGACGTCCGGCGGCACCACGAGCAGCGGCAGGAGGGCGGCGAGCGGCGCGGCGAGGGGGCGGAGCGCGCGCGGGCCGCCGGCGACGGCCAGGGCCGCGCCCCACAGCCACGGCAGCCCGGTGCCCCAGGCCGCCGCGGTGCGCCCGGGGAGCAGGGTGTCGTGGGTGAGCACGCCTCGGGGGCCGGTCCACCAGGCCCCCGCCGAGCCCGCGGTGAGCAGGACCACGGCCGCAGCCCCCTCGAGCACGGGCGCGGGGGAACGGCGGGCGAGGACCAGCCAGGGCACCGTGAGCAGGGCCACGGGGGACACCGCGACGGCCAGCGCGAGCGCGGCGGGCACCCCCGCGCGGGCGAGGACCACGAGGGCGACCCACAGCGGATCCACCTCCGCGAACGGCGCCCACGGCAGGAGCACGGCCACCGTGGCGAGCCCGAGGAGCGGGAGTCGTCGGCTGGCGACCGCCGCGGCCGCGGCCATGGCGAGCACGCCGACGACGTCGAGCGCGACCGGGAGGTGGTCGCCGGCGAGCGGCGCGAGGGCGGCCGCCACCGCGACGTAGCCCACGTGGGTGGCCCGCCCCCACAGGTCCCCCGCCCACCCCTGGGCGGCGTAGGCGGCGGCGTCGCCGTTGACGTAGCCCGCGCCCACGAACGCCAGGCCGACGAGCGCGACGAGCGGGGGCGCGAGGCGCCTCACGCCCCGAGCAGCCACGTGCTCCAGGCGAACAGCGCGGTCACCGGCCCCCACGGCAGGACCGTCTCGAGGGCCACGAGGCCGACGATCAGCACGAGCGGGCCGCCGACGCCGGCCGCGCTCCACATCGCGCGCCACCGCCGGGGCAGGAGCGCCTCCACGATCCGGCTGCCGTCGAGCGGGGGCACCGGGAGCAGGTTGAACACCGCGAGGAGCAGGTTCAGCGGCACGAGCGTGCCCAGCAGCCAGCGGATCCCGGGCACCACGTCGAGCAGCCCGAGGGCGTCGAGCCCGCGGAACCCGACCCCTGCCACCGCGGCGAAGACGACGTTCGACAGGGGGCCCGCCGCCGCGGTCAGGCACACGCCGGTGGCCAGGTGCACGCCGCGGAACCGCAGCGGGTTGATCGGCACGGGCCGGGCCCACCCGAAGGGCACGCCGAGCAGCGGCAGCGCGATCGTGCCCACCGGGTCGACGTGCTTGGTGGGGTCCAGCGACATTCGGCCCAGCAGGCGGGCGGTGTCGTCGCCGAGGCGGTTGGCGGCCCAGGCGTGGGCCCACTCGTGGACGGCGAGCGACATCCACAGCGGCACGATCACGAGCATGCGCGACGCGAGGAACTCGATCACGCCGACTCCCCCGCGGCCGGGAGGAGGGCGACGGCGGGCTCGTGCTCGAGCGTCACCACCTGGCGCTTGGCGATGGCGACCTCGGCGCCGTCGGCCTTGCGGATCTTCAGGAAGGCGCCGTCGGCCCAGTCGAGCTCGCCCTCGACGAGCTGGCCTCCGGTGAGCGTGACGCGCAGGGCGAGCGGGGTGACGGGTCGCACGAGCTGCCACGCCGAGCCCACCAGGGCCTGGTCGAGGCCCGCGAGGCCTCCGGGCTTGGCGGTGACGGTGGCCCAGGCCTGGGCGAGATCCGCGTCGCGGATCTCGACGGTGCCGTCGCGCGCCTGGCGGGCCCGCACGGCGATCAGGGCGGCCTCGTTGAGGAGCTGCTCGAGCATGGCGCCGGTGGCGCCGCGGGTGCGGGCGGACCAGGCGGCGAGCTCGACGGAGGGCGCGAGCGGCTTGCCGCGGCCGTGGATCTCGAGCACGGCGGTGCGTGCGTCGTCGTCGAGTGCGGGCAGCGACAGCAGGACGTCGAAGCGGCCCGGGCGCACGAGGGCGGGGTCGAGGACGTCGGCGCGGTTGGTGGCGCCGATCACGACGATGCGGTCGGTGCGCCGGAACCCGTCCATCGAGGTGAGGAGCTGGTTGAGGGACTGCTCGCGCTCTTCGTTGAACGGCAGGGCGCCGGAGCCGCGGCGGCGGCCGAGGGCGTCGAGCTCGTCGATGAAGATGACGGCGGGCGCGACCTCGGCGGCGGCCTCGAAGAGGTCCCGGACGCGGGCGGCGCCGACGCCGACGAGCATCTCGACGAACTCCGAGCCGCTGGCCTCGAAGAAGCGCACGCCGGCCTCGCCGGCGACGGCGCGGGCGAGGTGGGTCTTGCCGGTGCCGGGGGGCCCCTCGAGGAGGATGCCGCGGGCGCGGGTGTCGGGGGCGTCTTCGAGGAGGCGGGCCTTGCTGCGGGCCATGTCGCTCCACTGCTTGCCCATGCGCCCGGCGACGGCCTGCCACACGCGGAGCGCGACGATGCCGAGCACGGCGAGCACGAGGAGGGCGACGAGGCCGATCAGCCAGCCGCCGCCATCGGACGCGCCTCCGCCGCTGTCGAGCCAGGCGGTCACGACGATGACGGTGAGGATGAGCCCGACCCACACGGCGACGGTGCGCAGACGCTTCATGGAGCCCCCGTGCAGGCCCCTTAGCCGCTCCGACCGGGGAGGACGGGGTCGTTTGGGGGGGGAGGCGGCGACACTGTGCTGGGCGTCGCGGCGCGCGGACCCCTTCGGGGCCGCGTCTGCCGCGGAGCGCGGAGGGGGCGGCCGCGTGGCGGGGGCACCCTCTCCCGCGCGCCCACGGCCCGACGCCTCGCTGGTGGGACACAACTCCGGGGATGCGAGATCCGCCCCCGACTTTTGTCCGCCCTGAGCACACAACCCGGAGCATGCCCCGCCATCCCGCCACCCGTGTCCGCCAGGGAGACACAACGCGGGGGATGGATCGGCATCCCCCCAGTTGTGTCCGATCCGCCGCCGTGGGCCGCGACGAACCGCCCACGTCCGTGGCCGCGAACGCTCGGCCGCCGATGTCGGCGGGTCCAGCCGCCCACGGTCGCGG
>CAYMSU010000506.1:0-4472 GCA_964393165.1 uncultured Enterobacteriaceae bacterium | reverse complement strand
ACGCTCCGGGGCGTCCTCGGCGTCGACCGCGACCCCGTCGCGGCCCGGCATGTGGCAGCTCCCGCAGTTGAGGCCCACCTGCGGGCCCGCGAAGATGCTGCCCTCCCACTCGGCGAAGGTGCGCTCGATGTGGGCGCCGAGGGGTGTCACGATGTCGTGACAGCTCCCGCACACGTTGCTGGAGTCCGACCGGGTGCGGTCGTGCAGCGGGCTGGCCTCGCTGGTGTGGGCAGGGGTGGGCGCCGGGTCGGCGATGCCCCCCCGCATGGTGCGGTCCAGCGCCAGCCGTAGGGGATTGTTGTGCCGCCCCTTGACCGCCTCCACCTGATGGCAGTAATAGCAGGTCACGCCCTGCAGGTGCTTGGGCACCTCGTCGAGGTTCAGCCCGTCGTCGGTGAGGCCGAGCTCGACCGCCATCGGTGCGTGGCACTGCACGCAGAAGTCACCGAGCTCTCCGTTGGTCTCTGCCTGCCCCATGGCGTTGAGGGCCCGGAACACCGGATCCTCGGTCGCATAGGCGTGCATCGACCCGGACCACTCCTCGTAGTGTGCGGGATGGCAGTCCGCGCACACCGCGGGGTCCTGGAGCTCCTCGACAGGGGTTCGCCCGCAGCCGGAGGCCAGGACGAGGCTCGCTGCCGAGACGAGCCCGACCGCGCTGGGGAACCGCCGGCGCACCGCCTACCCCTCCGCGCAGAGCGCGAACACCGCCCGATCCACCTCCTCGGTGGAGGCCTCGGGATCTTCCGGAAGCGGCTCTAGCCAGACGGTGAACTCCCATAGCCCCGGCATGATCAGCCGGAACGTGTCGACGGCGTAGCGGCCGGGGGCCTCCTCGGTCGCGGCGTAGAGCGCAGGGGCCAGCCCATGCCCGTGCAGCGGCATGAACGGGTACACGAGCAGCGGGAGGTCCTCTGCGGGTGCCCCGCCCTCCGTCGTCACCTCGAGGACCCAGTCGTTCTCCCCCCGGTCGGGAGGCGCCGGGGATGCCTCGACGAGGGAGACCGTGAGGCCCTCTTCGCTCGTGTGGGCCATGCCGGCCGAGAAGGGTTCTGCGCCGGTGCAGTCGACGAAGTCCTCGCCTTCCAGCTCTGGGCCGTCGCAGGCAACCAGCGCTCCCAGCGCTCCGAGCGACCATGCAAGTCTCAATGTCCCTCCCCGCTCGGTCATAGCCTCACGGAGACGCGACCGTCGACCCTGTTCCCCTTGATGGCGTCGGCGCCTCCGCGATCCGTCGGCGGATTCAGGTCGTAATCGCCGGCGCGCCCTGCCCCGCGCCTACGCGGCGGGTCTGGTGGAGCAGATCTCGCACCCGCTCCCTCCAGCCGTCTAGCGAGTCTGCCAAGCCCCAGGGAGCCAGCTCCGCGCGGCTGACCAGGACCACCGGGTGCCCACGCTGCCGCTCGAGCTCGGCCTCCCGAACCAGCCGCGCCGCGAGGAACACCGAGAGCGCCAGAGGTGAGCCGCGCCCCGACGCCAGCTCGGGGTGATCGCACCATCGCACGGCCTCTACCACCTCGTGGGGAAGCCCCCAGCTCGCGAGGTGCCACGCCGCGAGCAGCCGCGCGTCCGCGCCGAACACCTCCCGCTCCGCGTCGGCCAGCGGGACGCCCGCGCGGTGACGGTCCAGGACCTGCCGATAGAGCGATGGTTCCTGCGTGGCGAACATCAGCCGGCCGAGTTGGTGGAACAGCCCGGCCGAGAATGCGGACTCGACCGCCGCTCGCGGGGCCACCTCCTGGGCCGCGGTCGCCACGAGGTGGGACGTCAGGACGAGCGGAAGCTCCCCGAACGCCTCGGGCAGCTCGAGCGTCTCGCCGCCCTGGTAGACCTCGGCTGCGAGCACCAGATCGCGAACGGTCTTGATCCCCAGCCGCTGGACGGCCGACAGGAGCGACCCGATCGGACGGTCCAGCCCGTAGAGACCCGAGTTCACCAGCTGCAGTACCTTCCCGGCAAGCCCCACGTCTCGCTCGACGACCCGAGCCGCATCTTGCATCGTGGCGGTCTCGCTCTCGAGCAGCTCGGTGAGGCGTGTCCAGATCCGCGGCATCGCCGGGGGGCTCCGGAAGCCGCTGACCACGGCGCGCACGGCAGGGTCAGCGATCAGCTCGCGCACCTGGAGCGCACGCTGTACGGCGCTCACGACCTTCGAGGCGCTGGCGGGGCGCACCACCACCTGATGGGCCGGCTCCCCGCGCGCCACGCAGCGCGCTCCGACGTCCGCGTCACACACGAGGATCCGAGCGGCCCGGTGGCCCGCTCGCCGCAGCTGCCGTAGCGCGAGCCGACCAGCTCCGTCGTCGTCGTCGAGGGCGACCACGACCGCAGTGTCCGGCGCTACGCGCTCCACTTCCTCGTACGCGACCTCCGAGGCTTCCCAGGCGCGCCTGTGCAGGACCCCGGCCATTGCGGCGTGGCCGTCGCCGGCGGGATCCACCAGGATGACTCGCGCCTTGGGCATGACAACTCCGTCTTCTGGACCCATCGGCTCGGGAACGGAGGGGTTCAATCGCGGTCTCCCGGGCGGGTCCCGGCCTCGGCCGGTAAGAGCAGTCATGCTCGCCCTCATCGCCCTCGCCTGCACGACCTCCAACGAAGGAAGCCCCTCCCCGAGCTCCGCGCCGGTCGTCGCTCCCGCGCCCGCCCTCCCCGATCCCGCCAACGCCATGGTGCGCTACCGCCTGGCCTTCCCCGACGCGCCCGCCCAGCGGATCGAGGTCGAGGCCGTCGCGCGCTGCCCCCCCGAGGGCCGGCTGACCTGGTGGATGGCAGTGTGGACGCCCGGGTCCTACCTCGTCCGGGAGTACGCCCGCCACGTCGAGCGCGCCGAGGCTCTCGGTCCCGATGGGCCGCTTCCCCTGGAGAAGATCGCCAAGAACCGGTGGACGCATCCCTGCACGGCCGGGGCGCCCGCCCAGCTGCGCTACTCGCTGTACGCAGCCACGCTGTCGGTGCGCGGGGCGTACGTCGACGACGAGCTGGGCATCCTGAACGGGGCCGCCACGTTCGTGGTTCCCGAGGTCGGCCCGGGCCCGCTCGACCTGCAGGTCGAGCCCTGGCGGGGGTGGGCGGGCATGCAGACCGGCCTGTCCCCGCATCCCTCCGGCGACCCCCACCGCTTCCTGGCCCGCGACGTCGACGAGCTCTTCGACAGCCCCATCGTGATGGGCCCGATCGCTGTCAGCTCGTTCGACGTGGCCGACGTGGCGCACCACCTGGTGACCGTGGGGGTGCGCGGGCAGTGGGACCAGGCGCGCGCCGCTCGCGACGTGGCCACGATCACCAAGGAGATCGTGTCGTTCTGGGGCGAGATCCCCTATGCCGAGTACCGCTACTTGAACGTGCTGGCGCAGCGGGGCGGAGGTCTCGAGCACCTCGACTCCACGCTGATGATGACGCGGCGGGACCAGCTCGCGCTGCGCGCCGACCGGCTGCGCTGGCTCGGCCTCGTGGCGCACGAGTTCTTCCACACGTGGAACGTCAAGCGCCTCCGCCCTCGGGGCCTCGGGCCGTTCGACTACGAGACCGAGGTCTACACGCCTTCGCTGTGGGTCGCGGAGGGGCTCACCTCCTACTACGACGACCTGCTGCTCGTGCGGTCCGGCTTGATGCGCCCGCAGGAGTACTGGGAGCGACTCAGCAGCAACGTGCAGGCGGTCCAGGAGCGGCCCGGGCGCACGGTGCAGCCGCTGGCCGACGCGAGCTTCGACACCTGGATCAAGCACTACCGGCGCGACGAAAACTCCCGCAACGCCACCGTGAGCTACTACACGAAGGGCGCCGTGGTGGGGTGGCTCCTCGACGCCGAGATCCGCCGTGCGACCTCGGGGCGCGCCTCCCTCGACGAGGTGCTGAGGCAGATGTGGGCTCGCCACCGCCACGAGGGGTTCACCCCCGAGCAGTTCCGCCAGGTCGCCCGCGAGGTCGCTGGCGCCGAGCTCGACGGCTTCTTCGGGCGGTACGTGGACCGCGCCGAGGAGCTCGACTACGGAGGCGCGCTGCAGTGGTTCGGGCTGCGCTTCGCGCCGCCCCCCGAGCCCTCCGAAGACGATCCGGCGCCCGGCTGGCTCGGTGCGACGGTGGGAGTCGACAGTGGCCGGCTCGTAGTGCGCGAGGTCCTGCGGACGACTCCGGCATGGGCGGCAGGAGTCGTTGCCGGCGACGAGCTGATCGCGCTGGACGACGAGCGCCTGGATCAAGCGCGGCTCACCGCGATGCTCCAACAGCTCGGCGAGGGCCACGAAGGCGAGCTGCTCGTCTCCCGCCGGGAGCGGCTGCGGCGCATTCCCGTGCGCTTGGGAGCCGCGCCCGCCGCTCGCTTCAGGATCGAGCCCGACCCGGGGGCCTCGCCGCTCGCCCGCCGCCGCCGGAGCCGCTGGCTCGGCCAATGAGGCTCCCCTTGCGAATTCACTTGGCTAGTACGACGATCCCTAAGTAGCTCCCCACCTGAGCGTCGGCACTTGTCGTAG
>CAYMSU010000505.1:0-4476 GCA_964393165.1 uncultured Enterobacteriaceae bacterium | reverse complement strand
TTTGATCCGGCTTCAGGATCATAGTTGGCATGAAGCTCCATGTCAAGCTGCCCATCTTCGTCGCCCGCCAGTGGATCCGGCACCGGACCGCGAACGTGAACGAGATCTCGGCGCGCTACTCGATCCTCGACCGCGAGTTCTACGTGCCCGAGGCCGCGAGGGTCGCCGCCCAGTCGGCGACGAATCGCCAGGGGAGCGGCGCCGCGCTGGCGCCCGAGGCCGCCGAGCGCGTGCGCGAGCTGCTCCGGCGCGATGCCGCGCAGGCCTTCGAGACCTACGACGTGCTGCTGAACGACGCAGGCGACGGGGTCCCGCGCGATCCCGCCGCCCCCCAGGTCGCGCGGGAGCTCGCGCGGGTCAACCTCACGCTGGGCACCTACACCCAGTGGTACTGGAAGATCGACCTGCACAACCTGCTCCACTTCCTCTCGCTGCGCATGGACGCCCACGCCCAGGTCGAGATCCGCGCGTATGGGGAGGTGATCGGGCGGCTGGTCGAGGCCTGGGTGCCCGCGGTGTGGTGCGCCTTTCAGGACTACCGGCTCGGTGCTGTCTGGTTCAGCCGCGAGGAGGTCGAGATCCTCAAGGCGCTCCTGGGCGGTGCAGATCCCGATGTCGTGTTGCCCGCATCGTCGCTATCGCTACGGGAGCGCCGCGCGTTTCGGAACGTGCTGGAGCTGGGACCCCCCCGCCGCTCGGGAGCTTAGGTGGCAAGCACGACGGAACTCTGGGAAGAGCTGACCACGCACGTACACGGGCTCGTCCAGCTGGGGGGCCTGCAGGGTCTCGCGGCGTGGGACCAGCAGGTCTACATGCCCCCCGAGTCCGGGGAGGCCCGCGGCGAGCAGCTCGCCTTCCTGTCGGGGCTCGAGCACGAGCGCGCCTGTGCGCCTGCCTACGTCGAGTGCCTCGCCTCGCTCCGCGAGCGCACGAGCGAGCTCACCGCCGATCAGGCGCGCGGCGTCGAGACCCTGTCGCGGCTCCAGGGCCGCCTTCTCGGGGTGCCCCGGGAGCTCGTGGAGCGGCTCGCGCGGCTCTCGGCCAAGGGCTTCGGCGCGTGGGCGGAGGCCCGCGAGGCCGGCGACTTCGGTGTGCTCGAGCCCGTGCTCACCGAGATCGTGGCCGCTGTGCGGGAGCGCGCGGCGTGCTTCGCCGAGGGCGGCGACCTGTACGGGGCGCTCGTCGAGGTCTACGACCCCGGGGTCACCCCCGCCTGGCTCACGGCCACGTTCGAGCGCCTCCGGTCCGAGCTCCGCCCGCTGCTCGAGGGCATCCGCGAGGCCGCGCCGCTCCCCGCGCTCGACGGGTTCTCGATCGAGCCTCAGCTGGGCCTTGCGCGCGAGGTGGCCGGCGCCCTGGGCTACGATCTCGGGCGCGGCCGCATCGACGTCGCCGAGCACCCGTTCACGGTGGTCGTCGCGGGCGCCGACGTGCGGATCACCGTGCACCCCGCCGAGGACCTGATGGACATGCTCGGGGGGGTGATCCACGAGACCGGCCACGCGCTGTACGAGCAGGGGATCCCCCGGGGGCTGCCCGGGGTGTCGTTCGCGGCGTCGACCGGGCTGCACGAGTCGCAGAGCCGCTTCTGGGAGAACGTGATCGGCCGCTCACGGCCCTTCCTGTCGTGGCTGCGGGGCCCGCTCGCGCGGGCCTACGGACAGGCGCCCCCGCTCGAGGCCCTGGTCGCCGCCGCGAATCGCGTGGAGCCCGGCTTCATCCGGGTGGCGGCCGACGAGGTGACCTACAACCTGCACGTGGGGCTGCGCTTCGACCTCGAGCGCCAGCTGTTCGCCGCGAGCCCGCTGGCGGTCGCGGATCTGCCCGAGGCGTGGAACGCCGCGATGGCCCGCGACCTCGGGCTCGAGGTGACCGACCCCGTGAAGGGCGTGCTGCAGGACGTGCACTGGGCCACCGGAGCGTTCGGCTACTTCCCGAGCTACACCCTCGGGAACCTCTACGCGGCGTCGCTGTCGAAGGCGCTCGAGCAGGCCCTGCCCGAGATGTGGGAGCAGATCGGGCGCGGGGAGTTCGGGCCGGTGCTGGCCTGGCTGCGGGAGAACGTGCACGGCCACGGCGCCCGCAAGGAGTCGCCAGACCTGGTGGACGAGGTGACGGGCGGCCGCGATCAGGTCGCCGACCTCATCGACCACCTGTGGGCACGCCACGGCGCGCTCTACAACCTGTAGCGTCTACCAGCTGGCTTTCATGATCCCGGGGAGCTTGCCCTCGAGGGCGAGCTCACGAAACGCGATCCGCGACAGCATGAACTTGCGGTACACCGCGCGCGGCCGGCCCGACACGATGCACCGGGTGCGCAGGCGCACCGGGCTCGAGTTGCGGGGCAGCCGGGCCAGCGCCTCGCGCGCGGCCTGGCGATCTTCTGCCGAGCTGGACATGTCCTTCGCTCGCCGCTTGAGCTCTTCGCGCTTGGCCGCATACTTGCGAACCAGCTTCTCGCGCCGCCTCTGCTTGTTGATGGCGCTCTTCTTCGCCAATGGAAACCTCGAATCGTAGAAGTAGGACCCGGCAGCCCTATCTGGATTGCTGGACTTCGTCCACGCGGTGGGCCACCCTGCAACCGGAGCGCGGATGAAGTCGACCGATCTGGTGCTCGCGGCGCTGATCGGTGCCGTCCTGCTGGCCGTGCTGGCCTGGTTCGGCGTGGGGCGGCCGCCCGGCCCCGCCCCCGAGCCGCCGGCGCCCTGTGCTGGGCTGTCGGGCCCCTCCGGCGCGCGCTGGCGGGCGTGTGACGCGCGCCTGCCCGGGTTCGTGCTGTCCGCCGCGGGCGTGAACGCGCTCGACAGGGTGGCCGAGGCCGGGTCGCTGCTCGGGGTGGGCGCCCGGGTCACCGGCAGCTCCCAGCTCGTGGACCTCAGCGGGCAGCCGGAGCTCGTCGGCCTGCTCGAGGGCACCGACGAGCGAGCCTTCGCCGACGCGCTGCGGGCGCGGGGGCTCGCCGGGGCCGTCGTGCACCGGGATCTCGACGCAGCGCTCGCCCGCGACGGTCGCGTGCTGTCCCGCCTGGTGCACCACGACCACCTCGCGTGGCTCGAGCTGCGTCACGCCGCCCGCCACACCTGGATCTACGCGCTGCGCCCCGCCTCGTCGGGGCTCCCCCGCGAGGTCGGCGACCGCCTGCTCACGGGGCTGCGGGCGCGGCTCGAGGGCCGGCCGGATCCCGAGGCGGACGAGGCCGACGACTTCTCCGCGGTGCAGATCCTCGCGGGCCTGCGCCTGCAGGGGCAGCCCTTGCTCTTCCGCCAGACCGCGGTCGAGGGCGATCGCGCGGTGCCCCGGGCGCTCGACCGGCTGGCGACCAAGCTCGCGCGCGGATGGGCGACCTCCGTCGAGATCGACGGCCACGGCCGGCTCGCGGCGCGCCTGCCGGAGCTGCGCCTCGAGGTCCAGCTCGTCGTCGAGCGCGCTCCGGTGGAGCCGCGCACGCCCGCCCAGCTCGCCCGGGTGTGGCAGCTCGGCGTCGACGGGGTGCTCCTCCGCGAGCGGGTGGAGCTCCCCGGCGAAGACCTCCCCGCGCGCCTGAGCACGCTCCCTGGGTCGGTGGCTGCCGAGCAGCCGTGGGCCACGGTCGAGGCCTTCCTCGACCACGCCACGGCGGGCCACTGGGATCGCCCGCGCCCCTGGGCGGATCCCCGCACCCGCCTCGATCTGATCCGGACCGAGCACTTCCTCGAGGCCAGGCCGGGAGGGGGCCGGGCGGTGCGCATGGTCCGCGGCCGGCCGGAGGTCCCCGCAGGGGGCGCACGCGCGGTGTGGCAGGGGGCCTGGCGGGCAGCCGTGGACTGGTTCGTGGCCAACCAGCAGCCCAGCGGGCGGCTCACCGACCTCTACCGGCCCGTCGAGAACCGGGCATCGGGCGGCGACGAGGCGTGGTCGCAGGCGCTCGGCGCGCGGGTGCTGGCCGCGGCGGGGGATCCTGCCGCGCTCGCCGCGGCGCGGCGGGCGCTCGCGCGAGCGCCCCTCGGCGAGGCCTCCGCGGATCCGCCGCCGGTCGCGGCGACCGCCGCCCGGCTGCTCGCCACGGTCGCGCTCGCCGAGGCCACCGGCGAGTCCGAGCTCGACGCGGACATCCGGCAGCTGGCCCGCGCGGTCGCCGCTTCCCAGCAGGCTGACGGCGAGGTGTCGGCCGAGACGGATGCGGGCCGCGACCTGCGCGCCCCGGGCCTCGCCTTCGCGTCGCTGGCGGCGGCCGCGGCGCACCTCGGGGAGCCGTCGAAGGTCGGCGGCTTCGGCCGGTTCGTGGCGTTCTACGAGCCGTGGTTCCGGGAGCGGGCGGCGGGCGATGGCGCGCGCGACCGCGTGGAGCTGGCGCTGTTCGCGCCGTGGGCGATCCTGGCGTGCGACGAGATCCATCGGCGCGGCGGCGACCCGGAGGCAGCTCGCTTCGGGCTCCTGCTCACCGACTGGATCGTCGACGAGGCGCCCGGGGCGGCGGCGATCCCGCGCGACGACCTC
>CAYMSU010000504.1:0-4486 GCA_964393165.1 uncultured Enterobacteriaceae bacterium | reverse complement strand
GAACGTGCCGGGGGGGTGGTCGAGCGCGCCGGCGGCGTCGACCGGGGTGCCGTCGGCCCAGGTCGCGCGCCACTCGCCGAGGGCGCCGAAGTGCTCGAAGGCGAAGCCCACCGGGTCGATCCGGGTGTGGCACGACGCGCAGGCCGGATCGGTCCAGTGCTGCTCGAGGCGATCCCGGATGGTGTTGCCGCCCTCGCCGCGCTCGGGCAAATCCATGTTCACACCGGGCGGGGGCACGAGGTCTTCGCACAGCAGCTGCTCGAGGACGAACGCCCCGCGGCGCACCGGCGAGCTCGTGGCCGCGTAGCTGTGGGCGGTGAGGAACCCCGCCCGCGTGAGGATCCCGGGCCGCGCCTCGTCGAGCTCGGTGCGCTGCCACCCCTCGCCCGCGGCCACGCCGTACAGCGGCGCGAGCTCGGGGGTCACCCAGGTGTCGCGGCCGAACAGCAGCGCGTCGTAGGTGCCCGCTCCGAGCCACACGACCTCGGTGGCATAGAGCACCGACTCCGTCCGCATGTCCTCGGCGAGCGCGGGGCTCCACGCGGGGTAGCGGCTCGGATCGCGGGTGGCCGTCTCGAGCAGGTACAGGTGCAGCCAGTCCTCGTGAAAGCGGCCCACGACGTCGATCGCTCGCGGGTCCTCGACGAGCCGCACAGCCTGGGCGCGCACCTGCTCGCGGGTGTGGAGCAGGCCTGCCGCGGCCGCCTCGCGCAGGGGCGCGTCGGGGGGACCGTCGGTCAGGAAGAACGACAGCTGCGAGGCGATCGCCCAGTCAGCGAGGGGCGCGACCGCCCCCCCGGAGGAGCCCGCGGGATCGGCGGGCCGGTCCAGGTACAGGAACTGCGGTGACTGCAGGATCACCTCGAGGCCGAGGCGCAGGCCCTCCTCCGGCCCCGCGTCGAGCAGAGAGAGGAGCAGCGCCTCCTCTCCCTCGGTCAGCGGGCGACGGTAGCCGCGCGCCGCGAGCTCGGGCAGGGCCGCGCGGGCGCAGGCCGCGTCGATCGGTGCGCAGCCGGCGATCGCGGCGAGATCGACGCGCTCCGAGACGTACTCGGCGGCGAGCTGGATCGACTCGGCCCCGCTCGCCGACACCGCGTTGTTGGTCGCGAACGTGCGCGGCTGGTCGTTGCGCGGGGTGACGGGGAAGATCCCCTCGGGCAGCGCCACGCCGGTCAGCGCGCGCACCGCGGCCCGCACCTGGACGTCGGACAGCCGACGCAGCGGCGTGGGCCCCGGGTCGGGCGCGTCGTCGGCGCAGTCGATCGGCGCACCGGGGTGCGCGCACCCACCGGGGGCCTCGAGGCGCGCGACCATCTCGGAGAACACCGCGTACTTCGGGTCGAGGGTGTCGAATCGCTCGCCCCCGCCGTGGGCCGCCTCGCCGGTCGGCTTGCGCAGGAGCAGCTCGCCCTCGCCTGCGTCGACCAGGGCTTGCCACGTGCCCTGCGCGTGGGCGACCGCCCCCGGCTCGTCGAGCGGGCGGAGCACGTGCCGCGTGTCGGCCGCGGGGCCGCCCGCCTGGTGGCAGACCACGCAGTCCTCGAGGATCGGGGCCACCCGATCCGCGAAGAACGCCTCGTCGGTCACGCAGTCGTCGGCCTTGCCGGCACCGGCGCCGCAGGCGACGAGCCACAGCCCGCTGGCCAGCGATGCGAGTGTGCGGATCACGGGACCTCCCCGGCGGACCAGCGCTCTGCGGCGAGCGCCCGCAGCGCGCGCCCCGGCTCGGTGGTGAAGACCGGGCTCCAGTCGACCCCGTCGCGCGAGCGCGCCACCGCCGTCGTCTCGGTGCTCCAGTCGTAGCGCACGCCCACGAACCAGCCGCCGACCGCGCCGAGCACGCGCCAGTCCTCGTCGAGCTCGGTCCAGGCCTGGGCGTCGGCCGAGCGCAGGAGGCGGGCATGGGCGTTGTTGTCGCCCGAGGCGAGCCACCACCCGTTGGCGTAGGCGACGCCGTTCAGCCGCGCGTACTGCGCCTCGGCGAGCGACTGATCGGCCCACGTGGCGCCGCCGTCGTTGCTCACCGACAGGGTGTACCGGTCGTTGCCGCCCACCGCCACGAGCACGCCCCCCTCCCCCACCGCGACGTCCGCGTACTCGTCGGCGCTCGGGTGGGCGGTCTCGTCGGCCCAGCTGCGCCCGTCGGCGGAGCGGACCCGGCGGCCGTCGCGACCGACCGCGACGAAGCGGGTGCCCGTCCACACCACCGCGTTGAGCATGGAGCTCCACTGCTCGGGCTCGTGCAGCACCGAGGGCCCCCGCAGCGACCACGTGATGTTCGACGACCGCAGGCAGAAGAACTGGTCGAGGCCGAAGGCGCAGTCGGTCACCCAGAAGTCGTCGGCTGCGGTGCTGTCGTGCCAGACCTCCCCGTCGTCGGACCACTGGTAGACGCCCACGCTGTTCCAGTCGTGGGCATCCGCGCCCGCCCGGAAGAACCGCCCGGCGCCCCAGGAGACCGTGCGGACGGGATGGTCGCCGTCGGGCGCGACCTCGGCGGCGACGGTGGCGAACGCATCGTCGGAGACCAGGGTGTACCCTCCGTCTCCGACGATCACGGCGCGAAGCGGCGGCGGGACCTGGGCCTCGAGGGTGAGCGGGACCCCCGCGGCAGACAGCGCCGCGGTCGCGGTGGCCGCCGATGCGAAGTCGACCGAGGAGAACGCGATCTCGACAGTGATCGTGGCCCCGGGGTCGAGCTGGCCCGGCGGCGGCACCAGAAAGGAGAAGCCCGGGGCGTCGAGCCACGCGCCCGGCGGATCGAGGTCGAGGGCGCCCGACGTGCGGTTCGTGAGGACGAGCGCGAGGGCGACCGGGTCGTCGATCCCTGCGGGAGGCGCGGCGAACGCCAGGGTGGCCCCGGCCGGGAGCACCCGCCCCTCGTGGACCACCGTGACCGACGCAGCCCAGTCCACGCCCGGATCGGGCCACCGGTCCCCCGCCCCGTCGCCCGTCGGCGGGTCGGCGCCCTCGGGCGCCTCTGCACACGCCAAGGCGAGCAGGGCACACGTCACTGCGCGCATCTGAGTCCCCCCTTCGGTCCGGGGTGGAGCTTAGCCCCTCCCGTCCTCGTCCCCTGTCGGTCCGGACCCCCTCGGACATTCGCAGTTTGCCGGAGCTGGCCGGGCGTGCACAATCGGGGATGCCGGAGCTCCGGGAGACCTCGTGACGTCCCTCTTCGCCGTGCTGTTCTCGTGCGTCGCGCAAGCGGCCCCCGCGGATGGGCCGCCCCCGATCGCGCTGCGCGCGAAGGTCGTGCATCACGCCTCGGTGCACCTGTCGAGCCCGCTCGTGGGCGTCGCGAAGGTGGAGCTGTCCCGGCTCGGCCGGGATCTGCAGCCACGGCTGCGCGACATGGACGCCTGCCTGCTCGCGCGAGAGACGGCGCCGGAGGGGCGGCAGCTCTCGATCGGGTTCACGGTCACGCCCCGCCGCCGGGTGCGCGACGTCGTCGTCGAGGAGGGGCTCGACGATGGCCCGATCGACGCGTGTGTGGCGGAGGTGTTCGCGAGCCTGCAGGTCACGAGCGTCTCGCCACGCACCCCGCTGCCGGTGATCGCCGAGGTCTCGCTGCTCACGGCTCACGCCGCTCCGCCAGCCCCGGCGAGCGGCGAGGCGCCCCCGACCACCTACGAGCGCGCCGTGACCGCAGAGGCGCCGATGTCCAGCCTGGGCCGCCAGTACCACGACGAGGGTTGGCTGTTCGGCGTGGTCTCGGCGCCCGCCGCCGCCGAGGAGGGAGGCCTCGCGCCCACCGCGTTCCTGGCCCGGTTCCACCTCCGGCGCGGCAAGTACGGGCGCAGCCCGCTCCTGTGGGGGCTCACCTCCGACGTCCGCGGCTTCCGCTCGCTGGCCACCCACACGCAGCTGGTGGGCGGCGTGCACCTGCTGCCCCGCAGGGCGGTGCGGCTCGCCCTGGTGAGCGGCATCGGCGCGAGCCTGCGCGGGGTGTTCCCCGAGGCCGCCATCCGGTTCTGGGTGCCGGTCGAGGGCTCGGTGCGGTGGCTCGAGCGGCAGGGGCGGGCGGAGGTCGGCCTGCGCGGCGGGGTGAACGTGGGCTACGACGCCGAGGGCGCGCTCGCGGTGGAGCCGTCGGTGATCCTGGCGCTCACCGGCGCGCTCGGCGAGCCCGACGGCGTCGCGTCGGTGGCCGGGGTGCGCGTGGAGGTGGGCTGGCGGCGGGAGTGGGGCGCGTCCACGGTCACCCTGGCCCTGGGGATCGCGCACTGACCCGGGAGGGCTCGGGGATCACCCCGACCTGGGCGGCCCCGACTCCCCCTGCCGGTGAACCTTTGGGCTTCGCCCTGCAGGCTGCGAGGCGCGCGCCACCGCGCGAAGCCAGGGCGGGACCTCCTCGCGGCCCTCGCCGTGGCGGGCGTCGGCGTGGGTCGCCATCGACCGCAGCGCCTCCTCGAGGGTGCCGATCTCCTCGGGCGTGCCCCGCAGCCAGCACAGCGCGACCTCCTCCCCGGCGGCCTCGACCATC
>CAYMSU010000503.1:3031-4487 GCA_964393165.1 uncultured Enterobacteriaceae bacterium | reverse complement strand
CATCCCGTGCCCGTCCATGAGACGCCCGACCGCATCGTCCTCGTGGGGGACGGCTCGGGCGCCGAGCTCGCGTGCGCCCTCATGGCGAGCCCGCAGGCGGACGGACTGTTCAGCGCGACCGCCCTCCTCGGCGGCACCTGCCTCGATCTCGCGGCGAGCCCCGACGAGGCGCAGCTGACGAGGCTCAGCGAGACTGTGGGCTGCCCCGACGCCGACGCGCAGTGCCTGCGCGCAGTGGCACCCGAGGACCTGCTGGTTGCCCTCCCCGCTCGGAAGCACGCGCTCGACTCCGGGGACCGCTGGGGGCCCGTCGTCGGCGGGGAACTGGTTCCAGAGCCACCGGCCGCGGCCCTGGGCTCCGCGGCGCGGCCCCCTCGGAGGCTGCTGATCGGCCACAATGCGCGCGACGGGAGCGCCCTGGCGGCGGCCCACCCGGTGGCCAACGACGAGGCGCTGCGTGCGGCACTCACTGTCCTGGCAGAGGGGGAGGGGGTTCCCCCCACCGAGCTGATCGGTCGCTATCCGAGCGGCGCGTTCGAAGGGAACCCCCAGGCGGCGTGGGAGGCCGCGCTCACCGACCTCCTCGTCGTGTGTCCGCTCCGGGCCACCGCAGATCTGATGTCAGCCCGCGGCGGCGCGTGGGCCTACCGTTTCCTGCTGCCGATGCCCGACGAGCCCGGGCGCGGAGCCGTCCACGGCACACATCGCCGCTGGCTCTTCGGCACCGGAGGCCTCGACAAGGGGGACCATCCCCTGTCGGGTGACATCCAGCGAGGAATCGCCTCGTTGGGGCTCGGGTCCCCCGAGATCGAGCCTCTCGGCGTATGGCCTTCCTTCGGCACGTCCTCCCAGGGCGGCGGCACCTGGCTCGAGATCGATCGCGAGCTCCTGGTCACGACGGGCGTACGCCGAAGCGTGTGCGACTGGCTCGAGGCGGCGCGGTGAGCGGGAGTGCGATCAGGTAGAGTCTGCCCTCGGAGGCTCACTCATGAGGGGACTGTTCGGCCTGGCTTGCCTCGCCGCGTGCGCGAGCGAAGGCGCCGAAGACGAGGGCGGGGAGGAGTCCGGCGTGGTGGACTCCGGCTCTCCGGTGGAGCAGGTCTCCCTCCGGGAGGACGTGCTGCCCGTCGTGCAGGAACACTGCGGGTTCTGCCACACGCGAACCGGCTCCCCCTCCGCGGGCGCGGTGGAGAACGAGGTCTACTGGGAGCGTCGCAATGACATGCTTGGCACCGTAGGCGAGCTCATCGTCGCCGGGAGCGCGAGCGACAGCGACTTCATGGCCATTCTCCGCGGGAACCTGCCGGTCGGGGACGGTCCTACGGTGATGCCCCCTCCCAGCGCCCGCCGGCCGGACATCCCCCGGCGCGAGGTTCGCACGGTCGGCGACTGGATCGACCAGGGCGCCCTGGACAACTGACTGGGTTGACGATCGGCGGTCGGCGAGGGCATGACG
>CAYMSU010000503.1:1004-3021 GCA_964393165.1 uncultured Enterobacteriaceae bacterium | reverse complement strand
CAGAGATTCTCGTGTATGCCTACAACAATGGTTGTCCATTGAATGAAAAACTCGCCGCACCCTTCTCGGAAGCTCCGCAGCCACCGCGGCCCTGGCCGCCGCTGGCTGTGATCCGGCCGCTTCGCGCATGCCGAACATCCTCTACATCTACGCGGACCAGCACCGTGCTCCGTTCCTGGGGTGCTACGGTCAAGACGCCGTGCTCACCCCACACGTCGACGCGCTGGCGGCCAGTGGGGTGCTCTTCGAGAACTGCTTCACGAACTCGCCGCTGTGCCGCCCGGCGCGAGCCACCATGATGACCGGCCAGCTTCCCCACGTGCACGGCTCGTGGAGCAACAACTACATCGCCGACCGCCTGGGAGAGAGCCACGTACGGCGCATGCGCGACGCCGGGTGGAAGACGGCGATGTTCGGCAAGGCCCACCTCGACCTGCTCAACGGCGACACGCGGTCCCCGCGCAACCTCCAGCGGCTCGAGGAGTGGGGCTTCGTCGACGTGATGGAGCTGCTGTCCCAGCCGCACACCTCGGAGCACGCCAACCCGTACTCCGCCTACCTGCGCGAGACGACCGCCCCTGGTCGGCCAGCAAAGGACCTTCGGTACAAGAAGTACGTCGCGGAGTGGGACTACGTCACCAACAACGTGCCGCCCGACGAGGCGCCCTACTACCTGGAGAAGTCCGACCATCTCGACGTGTTCTGTGGCCGTCGCGCAGCCGACTGGATCCGCCAGCAGGACGGCAGCGAGCCGTTCTACCTGCAGGTGAACTTTCCGGGGCCTCACAAGCCCTTCGATGCCCCCTCCGAGTACCTCGAGCGCTACGAGGTAGCGGACATGCCGCTGCCGATCCTGGGGGCCCCCGAGGGCGCTGGCGTTCTCGTGGACTATCTGCATCGCAGCAAGCCCGAGCTCCAGGGGCACGACGAGGCGACCTACCGGCGGGTCATGCTGAGCTACTTCGCCAAGATCTCGCTGATCGACGACATGGTGGGCGAGGTGCTGGCGGCGCTCGACGAGATGGGCCTCACCGACGACACGTGGATCGTCTACAGCTCCGACCATGGCGAGCTCGTGGGCGACCACGAGCTCTGGGGCAAGGTGGCGATGTACGAGGGTTCGCTGCGAATTCCCTTCGTGATCCGGCCGCCGGGGGGGCTCGCGGCGCCCGCGAGAGTCTCGGGCATGATCGACCAGCGCGACGTCACGCAGACCCTGCTGGCCATCGGGGGCGACTCGTCGGGCGGTGGCGGTGAGCCTCTACTCGACCTGGTGCTCGACCCCTCCCGCGCCGCCGCGTTTGCGGGCCGTGAGCAGATCGTCGCGATGGTGGAGGGCCACTTCGTGAACGGGCTCCGTACGGGCATGATCCGGACCGCCCGCCACAAGCTCGTGGTCGACCTCGACGACCGTCGCAACGACGTGCTCTACGACCTCGAGGCCGACCCCGACGAGCGGGTCAACCGCATCGCGAACCCAGGATACCAGGCCGTCGTCAAGGACCTGAGGGCCCGCTTCGACGACGAGCTGGAGGCGGCGCGCGAGTAGCGCAATTGTGGCTGGAAGCGCGCCGTAGAGCGAGTGGGAGGCCGCGATGAGTGCCCTCGATTCGCATCGCCCACGCCGGACGGTCCCCGCGATTGCCACCGTCGTCGCCGCCGGGCTCACGCTCCTCGCCGTGGGCGGTCTCGTGGTGTGGTCTGCGGCGCCGCCCAAGGTCGAGGTCACGGCCGAGCACCTCGAGATCGACAGCTCGATGTTCTCCACTACAGTGGCCCGCGATGACATCGTCGACGTCCAGCTCATCGACCGCCTGCCCCCCATCGAGCTGCGCACCTGGGGCTACGCCGATGGTCGCCGCCTACGGGGCTCGTTCCGGGTCCGCGACCGCGGCGTCGGAGGCATCTTCGTGGACGCTCAGGCGCCCCCGTTCGTGCTCGTCACCACCGGCGAGCGCTTCGTCATCGTGCAGGGCCGCACCCCCGCGGACACGCGCGCGCTCGCCGATCAGCTGGG
>CAYMSU010000503.1:0-994 GCA_964393165.1 uncultured Enterobacteriaceae bacterium | reverse complement strand
CGCTGACGCGAGCTCTGGGATGGCCCGGCCGAGCGCCGAGGTGAGGACGGCGTCGACCGCCTCCGTGCGTGCAGGGCCCGGTGTGTCGAGGTGGCCGGCGAGGGCCCACTGCAGCGCGCAGTGCAGTGAGCTCGCCCCGGGTCCGCCGAGCTGCTCGGCGAGGCCCCTCGCCGCCGAGGCCCCCTCCGTGCGCCACACGAGCAGCACGCGCACGGCGTCTGCCTCGGCCTGGATCTCGCCCGCGCAGGGGGACAGCATGGCGCTCCGCAGGTGCTGCTCGGCGTTCTCCTCGTCGCCGATCAGCAGGTGCGCGAGCGACCGCTGGATCGAGGCCCACGCCGCCGCGGAGCCGTCGAAGCGGCCGTCGAGCCAGGCGAGCGCCTCCCGGGGGTAGCCACGATGGAGCGCGATCGACGCGAGGTTCACGCGCGCAGCCCACCGAACCTTGGCAGCGAGCCACCACGTGCCTGCAACGGTCTCGAGCGGCGAGGTGCGGGCCCCGTCGACGTGCAGTGCCTCGAGCGCGCGAGCCAGCCGGTGGTGCGACAGCACCCGCATGCCCGCCCAGACGACCCCGACGGCGGCCATCCCGAAGACGAGGAGCGGTACCAAGGAGCCGAGCGACACCGTGCCGACGATGGCCAGGCAGAGGAGCCCGGGCAGCGCCACGACCAGCAGCGGGATCGCGAGCACCGCCCCGTGGAGTGGCCGGGCCGCGCCCCCGCCCGGACCGACCAGCTCGGGCCGACGCAGCGCGTGCACGCGCTCGCCTCGGAGGACGAGGGTGCCCGCCAAGGCCCCCGCGGCCATGGCCCCTGTCCCTGCAGAGGCCGCCGAGCCAGGCGCCCAACCCGTGAGCTGCAGCGCTCCCCCGACGGCCGTGCCGATCGCCGCGAACGACAACCCCCAGGTGCCGAGCACCAGGACCCACCGCTGCAGGGATGCGGCGTCGCCCTCGACGTCGGCATCCCCCGGTGGATCGAACGGGGTCGTC
>CAYMSU010000502.1:0-4506 GCA_964393165.1 uncultured Enterobacteriaceae bacterium | reverse complement strand
AGGCCCTCGGTGTGGAGCTCGCGGTGTCTGCCGACAGCGAGCTCGGCAAGGCGCTCGCCACTGCCCGCGCCGCCGTCGACGCCATGTAGGTTCTCCCCCGACCCGCACGAGCGCAGTCAGGACGACCTCACCCTCCGTGACTTCGCGAACCAGCCAGCCCTCCGCGACTCGCTCGCGGACTTCCACTCGCTGCTCGTCATCGGCGGCACGACAAGGACCTCCCCGCAGTCGCGAACAGAAGCCCGGTGAGGTTGCTCTTGATCGCCGCATGCTCATCTGGGGGGACATGGCCGGCAGCACCGCGTCAAGCGGGCTGGTCAGACGTCGGCGAGCACCCCCCGCCCGCTGCGGGCCACCACCCACAGCTGGTCGGCAGCCCGGGTGATCGCCACGTGGAGCAGGTTGCGGTCGCGCTCGGCGTAGCCCGCGGGCTCCACCAGCACCACGCCATCGAACTCGAGGCCCTTCACCTGGTGCACGTTGCTCACCACCACCCCGGCCCCGAAGCCGAACGTGTCGCGGTACGCGCGGCGCACGCCGGCGAGTCGCCCGTTCAGGCCCGCGGCCCAGCGATCCGCCTCCGCCCTGGTGCGGGTGAGCACCGCCACCAGGGCTTGGGGACGCCGCTCCCGAAACGCCTCGATGTGGCCCGCCGCGGTCTCGATCGTGGCGTCGTCGCCCTCCAGCCACCCCACCGGGTGGCCCGGCCGCGTACGCTCGAGCACGTCCGGCGCCTCGTGGCCGGAGGCCCGAAGCGCGAGCTCCATGATCGGCCGGGTCGAGCGATGGCCGACCGGCAGCTCATCGAACTGCAGCACGTCGCCGAGGCCGCCCGCGATCTCGGAGAACACACCCCGGGAGCCGGCCTCGTACAGGGTCTGGGCGGGATCACCGGCCAGGGTGACCGACTGCTGGGCGTCCGCGGCGTCGAGCATGACGCGGATGGCGGGCGCCGACAGGTCCTGCGCCTCGTCGATCACGATGTGGGCGAGGGTGCGAAACCAGGGCACCTCCAGCCCGGGGACGTCGTGGGCGACGAGCTGCCCGAGCCGGAGGAGCAGCGCCGCATCGGCGAAGTCGAGCTCGTTCGTCTCCTTCTGGCGCTGGAGGTGAGCCCGCACGGTGGGCAGGGAGCGTCGAAGGTCATCGGGAACGGCGGCGTCGTCGACGTCGTCGAGCAGGCCGAGCAGATCCCGGCGGCTGTCGAGGAGGCGGCCGAACACCCGGTCGCGCAGCGGGCGACCCTCGGACCGGGTCGCCACCGCGGCGAGGAACGCCCCGACGCGGGCAAGGCCGCTCCCCTGGGTGCCGTCCCACGTCTCGCGCAGGCTCTCGGGCACGGTCAGCCAGCCCTCGAGGCGCGTGCCGAGCCGGGCTACCGCCCGATGGAGCAGCCCCTCGACTGCGGGATGTTCCTTGAACGTGGCCACCGCGGGGGGCGTGTTCGACCCGAACGTCAGCGGCCGGCGCTGGGTGCGGAGCATGCGGCTCGCCCACGCGTGGAAGGTGGAGACCTGCACCCCCTCGATGTCGAGGTCCGTCAGCGCACGGCGGATGTAGGTCTGCAGGGCCTTGTTGAACATGACCACGAGCACCCGATCGAGCCGGAAGCGGGAGGGGTCGTGGTAGTGCAGGTAGGCGATGCGGTGCAGGGCCACCGTGGTCTTGCCCGACCCGGCCTGGCCGCGCAGCACCACCACGCCGCGATCGGGCCGGGTCAGCACCTGGAACTGATCCGGCGTGATCAGGGCCACGATGTCGGGCAGGGCGTGGTCCTCTGGATCCTCGCGTTGGTCGCTGCGCTCGAGCGCCTCGTCGGCCTTGCGCAGCACCGTCCAGGTGTTGCCCTCGCGCTTGCGGGCCACCAGCTCGTGCGTCTCGGCGGACTGCAGAACGCCGGCCCGGATGTCGAGGGTGCGACGCGCGGCGACCTCGCCCTCGCGCTCCCGCCCCGCGACCTCGACCCAGAACTCTTCGCCTTCTTCGAACTCGTAGTAGATCCGGCTGATCGGCGCGTTGCGCCAGTCGACGACATTGACGGGCAGGCGCCCGTCGACCGCGGACCCATTGGCGATGAGGAGCTCGCGCCGCTTGCCCCCCTCGTCGAGCACGAGGTGGCCGAAGTAGGGGGAGCCGGGGTCGAGGTCGCGCACCCGGTGGGCCTTGTCGAAGTTCGCCCGGCGCCGCTCGAGCTCGTCGACCGCCTGGTCGATGGCCTGCTGCTGGACGGGGTCGTCGCAGGCTTCGGCGCGCTTCTCGAGGAGCTGGCGCAGCTCGTCGGAGAACGCCCGCTTCTGGGTGACCTCGTCGGTGGCGAGGTCGGTGAGCGCGGCGACCATGCGGTTGGCGAGGTCGTCCTCGGCGTCCAGCCAGGGCGGGAGGGTCATGGACGGGGATCTATGCTGGTGCTCGCCCCTCGGCGATTCACGCACCAGCGCCGCGCCGCGGCCCCGTCACCACGAAGACCCGGTGGATCTGTCCGTCGCCCGCAGCGATCTGCACCACAGCCGGTGGTCGTCCGGGCCGCTCCGCCCACAACGCGGGCTGCCCGTTGACGTCACGGACCTGGATCGACAAGTCGGCGGGCCCGTTCGCCATGGCGGCGAGCAGGAACCTACCGACCACCTCCGCCCCCTCCAGCGCACGCCGGAGTCGACCGAAGCGACCGGCCTCTGGATCGGCGACGAGCTGGGCATCCGACGCGAGGAGCCGGGTGAGCCCGATCCAGGATCCGTCCGATCTGAGGGTGTGAGTGGTCGAACACCTCGTGGAGGAGGAACACGTCCCGCTCGGCCGGCGACAGCGCCCGCAGCACGACAAGGAAGGCCATGGATACGGTGTCGGCCAGCTCGAGATCGTGGGGAGTGGCGACCGGCTCGGGGAGTGCCTCCCCGGCCGGGATCTCCCGCCGCGGCCCCAATCCCCTTATCATCACGGCCTCACCGACCGGGGACCTGCAGTCTGCGCCGCCGAACAGCGAGCAGTCGTTGAGCGCGACGATGCCGCCTGCAAAGAATGCCGGCAGACCAGTAGCCGCCAGCACGTTGCCGACCACATGCACGGTGCGGCCGGCGCGGTATCGGGCTCGATGCGGGCCAAGGCGCGGGACTGGGCCTGGTACTCGGCGGCGGTCCAGCGTTCGGGGGGGTCGGCAGCGACGGCGGGGGAGGCAGCGAGGAGCGACAGCGCGAGCGGCCACATGGTGGACTCCGGGGTGGGTCCGGAGGATGCACGCTTCGTGCCATGCAGACGCCGCAGGTCTGCCAGAGCTTCTTCCGCTCGGAGGGGGGTCCCCGACTTGCGGGCGCCGTGAAGGCTGCTCGAGCGGGGCTACCGGATCCCAAGAGCGATACGCCCCCCGCCATGGTCTACGCACTGCTCGGCGGGCTCGCCTGGGCCTCGCTCGACGCGTGGCGGCGGCGCCTGGCCGCCTCCATGGGCGTCGTCGCGCTGTCCGCCTGGCTCAACGGCGGGGCCGTGCCCGTGTTCCTCGCCTGGGCGTGGCTCGGCGGGGCGGGCCTGCCCGACGCCGGCTGGCTGCTGCCGGGCCTCGGCTCGATCGTCGTCGGCCTGGTCGCGCAGCTCCTGTTCCTGCTCGCGCTCCGGTGGGCCGGGCTGTCCGCGACCATCCCCATGCTGGCGCTCACGCCGGCGCTGTCCACGTTGTTCGCGTGGCTCGCGCTCGGCGAGCTGCCCAACCCGTCGCAGAGCGCCGGCCTCCTCCTGATCGTCGGGGGGTGCCTGGCCAACGGCGTGCTGGCCGGCCGAGGTCGGGCCTCCGCGAGCGCCCCCCGGCCCGCCGAGGGCGTGGCCGCGATGGCCGGGGTGGCCGCGCTGTGGTCCGCCAACGGGGTGATCGACAAGGTCGCGCTGCTCCATGCCCCGGCCGCCACCCACGCCACGATCGTGGCCGCGACCACCTTCGGGCTGTTGCTCGGGGGCCTCGCCGCCCAGGGGCGGGGCTCCGAGCTGCTCCCCCGCCGCGCCGACGGCCCCGCGCTGGCGGGGGCCACCGTCACCCTCGGGCTGGCCTACGGCCTGCAGCTGCTCGCCCTGGCCGCGGTCCCCGTGGGCCTCGTCGAGGGCGTGAAGCGGGGCCTCGGCGTGCCCGCCGCGCAGGTGTCCGGCTGGGCGCTGTTCGGCGAGCCGGTGGCGGCGCTGCGGGTGGCCGCGGCCCTCGTGGTCGTCGTCGGCCTCGTGCTGCTGTAAGCGCTGGAGACTGCCGCGCCCCGAGCGAACGACCCGGCCCCGCTTCCGGGGGAGGCCAGGCCCCTGCGCGCTGGCACGGCCGCGCGCCAGGCACTGGCGTTGTGTGCCGGATTCGGACGCAACTCCCAGGGGGCTGGGCCGCGCTCGAGTCGCGACCCCCGTACCTGCGTCAGCCGCCGAGGTCACGCGGTGGGCGATCTTCCACCTTAGGTCGAACCTGCGGTTTCGTACTGCGTGCAGGGTGGATCCAACCCACACCTGTCGAGTCGCCTCGCGAGCACGCACCCCCACCAACCG
>CAYMSU010000501.1:0-4538 GCA_964393165.1 uncultured Enterobacteriaceae bacterium | reverse complement strand
GTGTACGGGCTGACGACGTCGGTCGAGCAGGCCACCCGGTCCTTCCTCGGCTGAGGCGCATGATACGTAGGCGTCCTCGCCCTCGAGGAGGCCATGCCCGCCACCGAACGAAGGTCTCGGACGGCCGCGGTGCTGCTCGCCGTGGCCGTCGGTGCGCTGCTGGTGGCGGGCCTCGGGGGGCTCTTCCGCCAATCCGAGCCCCGGCGCGCGCCCGAGGCTCGTCCGCCCGCGCCCGAGGCCCCGGAGCCCGTCCGCGCGGCCGCCGCACGCCCGAGGCCGACCGTGGCCGCGCCCGCCGCGCCGAGACCGTCGGGGCCCGTCGAGTGCCAGCTGACCGACGAGGTGCCCCTCTGGGGAACGGAGATCGAGGAGCTCGACCCCGAGACCCTCGAGCCCCTCGCGGTACACGTGCCGCGCGTGGACGGCGACTGGATCCGGTTCACGCCGCGGAACGCCGACGGGCTGGGCCGCATCCGCACGCCCCGCCACGCCCCGGCCACCCTGGCGTGGATCGCCGGCGCGTGCATCGACCTCGTCTTGCTCGAGGCCCTCCCCGCGCGCGCGGTGAGCGGCGTGGTGCACGGGCAGATCGAGGTCGGCGGCGTGGCCGTGCACGCGCAGTGCGAGGGCTCGGAGCGCGGGGGCTTCTCGGGATCGCTGCCGCCCGACGGCCGGTTCGCGCTGGAGGCGCCCGCCGACCTCGACTGTGCGCTCGTGGTGCGCCGCGTCTTCGGCGCCCGGTCGCTCGAGTCCGACCCCGTGCCGCTCGCGCGGGGCGCGGCGCCGCTCGAGGGCCTCGAGCTCCACAGTCCCCTCCCCCCGGGCGTCGGGCTGGGCCTCGCCCGGCTGCCCGGGGGCCTCGTGGTCCACGACCTGCAGCGCGACAGTGCCGCCACGCGGGCGGGGATCCGCCTGCGAGATCTCGTCGTCGCGGTCGACGGGGAGCCCGCCGAGGGCCTCGACCCACAGGAGGTCATGGCCTTCGAGGGGCCGCTCACGCTCGAGATCGCCCGGGGGTCGGAGGTCTTCGACGTCGAGGTGGCGGCCGAGGCCGAGGCGGCGCCGGGCGAGCGGTAGCCCGCGGAGAACGGCGATACGGAGAGGGCCTTGCAGGAGTCTGCCATGACGGCCATCGCGACCGATCTTCCGCCCACCGAGCTCTCCGAGGTCGACGAGAAGCTGCAGCGGCTCGTCACCCACTCCGGCACGTGGGCCCAGATGCCCGCGGCGGAGCGGGCCCAGCTGCTCCGGGCGTGCATGAAGACCACCCTCGCGGAGGCTCACGCGTGGGCCGAGACCTCGGCCCGGATCAAGGGCTACCCGCTCGGAAGCCAGGGCCACGCCGAGGAGTACCTCGGAGGCGTGCTCCCCACCTTGCGCAACCTCCGGCTGTTCGCGGAGGGCCTCGAGGCGGGCGGCGGCGCTCGGCCGGCGAAGACCTGGCAGCGCCCCGATGGGCAGTGGGTGGCCCGGGTGTTTCCCCGGTCCCTGCTCGACCGGGCGCTGTTCACCGGGGTGACGTGCGACATCTGGATCGAGCCCGGCAAGGAGCCCACCCAGGGGCGCATCTACCGCGAGGGGGTCCAGGATCGCGGTGTGGCCGTGGTGCTCGGCGCGGGCAACCAGAGCTCCATCCCCGCGATGGACGTGCTCTACAAGCTCGTGGTGGACAACGAGGTGTGCATTCTCAAGATGAACCCCGTGAACGAGGGGCTCGGGCCCATCCTGGAGCGTGCGCTCGGCCCCCTGGTCGCCGCGGGCTTCCTCGAGATCTGCTACGGCGGCGTCGAGGTCGGCAAGCACCTCACCGACCACCCCGACGTCACCTCGATCCACATCACCGGCTCGGCGAAGGCGCACGACGCGATCATCTGGGGCCCAGGCGAGGAGGGCGCGCGCAACAAGGCGGCGGGCACCCCCCGGATCGACAAGCACATCACGAGCGAGCTCGGCTGCGTGTCGCCGGTGCTCGTGGTGCCGGGGCCCTGGTCGGAGGCGCAGCTCGACTACCACGCGCGCAGCGTGGCCTCGATGCTGACGTACAACTGTGGGTTCAACTGCAACGCGGCGCGGCTCGTGGTCGTGGCCAAGGGCTGGGCGCTGCGCGAGCGGTTCCTGTCCAAGGTCAAGGAGCGCCTCGCGGCCACCCCGCCGCGGCAGGCCTACTACCCCAACGCCGAGCCGATCTGGGCGTCGTTCCTCGAGCAGTACCCCCAGGCCACGAAGCTCGGGGAACCGGGCGAGGGCGAGCTGCCTTGGACGGTCGTGGAGTCGCTGTCGCCCGACCAGGACGAGTACGCGCTGAAGAACGAGCCGTGGTGTGGGCTGTTCAGCTTCGTGGAGCTCGACGCGACGGCGCCCGACGAGTTCCTCGACCAGGCCGTGCCGTTCGTCAACGACGAGGTCTGGGGCACGCTCACGGCGAACGTGCTGGTCCACCCGCGCACCGAGCGGGAGCTCGGACCCCGGCTCGACCAGGCCATCGCGAATCTGCGCTACGGCGGCATCGGCATCAACTGCTGGACGGGCATGAACTACGCGATCTCCGAGGCCACGTGGGGCGCCTTCCCCGGCCACCCGCTCGACGACATCGAGTCGGGGCAGGGCGTGGTGCACAACGGGCTGATGTTCGACCATCCGCAGAAGTCGGTGGTCCGGGCTCCGTTCGTGATGAGCCCCACGCCCGCCTGGTTCACGGACCACGCGAACAGCCTGGCGCTGGCCGAGAAGATCACGGCGTTCGAGGCGAACCCCAGCTGGTGGCGGTTCCCGGGGGTGGCGATGGCCGCCCTGCGGGGCTGAGCTCGGCCGCCTCTCAGGTGGCGCGCTAACCCTGGGTCGCGTTGCGAAGGTTGATCAGCATGTCCCGGGGCACGTCGACGATGGCGGAGTTGGCGAGCCAGCCGGGCAGGCGGCCGGCGGGGTCGAAGTGCAGGCGCCAGGTGACCTCGGTGCCCCCGTCGACCGTGCGGAACGTCCACGCGCCGGGGGAGGACTGCACGCGCACGAGCCCGTCCTGGGCGGGGTAGGCCTCGGGGCGCACGCGCACCGCGATGGTCGCCTCGCGCTCGCCCTTGGTCACGGTGTACTCGTAGACCGTGTCGCGGTCGGTGACAGGCCACGGGAAGCTGGTCACGACGTAGTACAGCACGGTGTTCTCGCCCCGCTCGAGCAGCTTGCTGGTCGGGGTGTTGGGGAACCACGCGGGGTAGGCGGCGACGTCGAGCACCTGGTCGAGGACCTGGGGGAGAGGCCGCGGAACCACGGCGCGCCCGAGGAACTCCTTGAAGGGTGAGCCCTCCACCTCGCGCGTGGACACGGTCACGCCGTCTTTGTCGTAGCGCTCGACCCACTCGCCGGCGTGGGCGAGGGAGCCGAGCAAGGCCATGTGCAGGACGGCGACCATGGGTCTCCCGATCCCCGCGACTGTATCCACTGGGGAGCGCTGGCGCCTCCGCGCGCGGTCGGCGCGGTCAGCGCGCGCAGGGACCGTCCTCGACCCCCTGCCACTGCCCGTCGACGCAGTCGAGCGCGACGTCCCAGGGGCGGCCGTCGCGCTCCGTGCGCACGCACGCCCCCTCGGGGCATCCCTCACAGGAGCATCCCTGGCTGCCAGGGGTGTAGGCCTGCTCCACGTTCCGGTCGGGGGCGAAGCACGAAGGCGGATCGTCGGCTGCGCCCGGCTGGGTCCACGTGCAGAGGTGCCCCCCGCCGTACACGGGCACGTCGGGGTCGGGAAGCCCCGACTCCGACCCGCGGTCCCCGCCGGGGGACATCTCCTGACATGCTGGAAAACCAGCAAGTGCTAGAAAAGCCGCATGTCGGATCATCTCTCCCGCCGTGAGCGCCAGATCATGGACCTGGTGTACCGCCTCGAGCGCGCCGCCGTCAGCGAGATCCACGCGGCCATGCACGACGCGCCGTCCTACAACGCCGTCCGCGCCCTCATGGGCACGCTCGTCGACAAGGGGCACCTCGCCCGGGAGCGCGACGGGCGGCGCTATGTCTATGCCCCCACCGTGCCCGCGGGTCAGGCCGGCTCTTCCGCCCTGCAGCGGGTCGTCGCCAACTTCTTCGATGGCTCGGCGGCCCGCGCCGCGGTGGCGCTGCTGAGGCTCGACGACGCCCCCGACGAGGCCGAGCTCGCCGCACTCGAGGACGCCATCCGCAAGGCGCGGGAGGCGGGGCGATGAGTGGGCCTCCCGAGCTCGCGATGTGGACGGGCGTACTGCTGGATGCCGCCCTCAAGGGCACCGCGGTGCTGGGGCTCGGGGGCGCCGCCGCGCGGCTGTGTCGCTCGGCTGCGGCCCGCCACGCCACGTGGGCCGCCGCGATCGGCGCGCTGCCGCCGCTCGCGGTGGTCGCGCGCACCCGCGGCCCGGCGATCGCCGTCGACGCGCCCGAGGTCCTCGTCGTCTGGGCGCTGGGGGCCGGGATCGCGGCGTTCCCCCTGCTGCGGGGCCTGTGGGCCCTCGGCAGGCTCCCGCGGGGGCACCACGCGCATCCTCGAGGGCGTGCAGCGCCTCCCCGACGTCGCC
>CAYMSU010000500.1:0-4539 GCA_964393165.1 uncultured Enterobacteriaceae bacterium | reverse complement strand
ATCCGCGCGGAGGCGGCGCCCTACCTCGGGTGACCGCGGGGCGGTGTGCGTCAGCCGCCCGTGCACCGCGCGCGGACCAGCTGCCCCACCACGTCGACCGCCCGGTAGAGCGCCTCGCGGTCGATGTACTCGTCGGCCTTGTGGGCGACGTCGATCGAGCCCGGACCGAAGATGAGCGGCTGCAGACCCAGATCTGCCAGGTTCCCCCCGTCGGTCGCGAACCCCGCGGCGCCGAGCTCCGGGGCAGCGGCGTGCGTGGCGAGCAGCGCCTCGAGCGCGGTGCCGCGATCCGTGAGCATGGCCGGGCTCGTGCGGAGCACCCGCCCCTCCCAGCGCACCGCCGGCGCCAGCGCGCCCAGCCGCTCCTGCAGCTGCCCCCACACCGCCTCGGCGGGCTGCCCGGGCAGCGGCCGGTACCCCACGTGCACCACGCACCGGTCGGGCACGATGTTGATCGCCGATCCTCCGGAGATCCGCGCCACGTTCACCGCCACCCAGGGGCGCTCCATCTCCGGCAGATCGTCGCGCGCCGCGGCCCGGAGGTCCTCGGCCAGCGCGGTGACCTCCCCCACGACCCTCGCCGCCCCCTCCACCGCGTTGCGCCCGAGATCGGGCCGGCTCGAGTGCGCCGCCTCGCCGTGCACCACGATCTCGACCGCGACGTGACCCGCGTGCATCCGCAGGATCCGGAAGTCCGTGGGCTCGCCCACGAGGCACGGCTGCGGGAGGTGGCGGCCCTCGTCGCGGTACGCGCGCACGAGCTTCGCCGAGCCGAGGCACCCGATCTCCTCGTCGTGCGTCCACACCAGGGCGACTGGGGCTGCCAGTGCGGCGACGTCGATGTTCTCCAGCGCCGCATAGGTCGCCGCGAGGAACCCCTTCATGTCCGCGGTGCCCCGGCCCACGAGCTTGCCGTCGTCGCGAGCGGTCACCCGAAACGGATCCGACGACCACGGCTGCCCCTCGGTGGGCACCACGTCCATGTGGCCGGTCAGGGTGATCCCCTCCGAGGGTGGCCGATCCCCGGGCCCCGCCACCGCCACGACCGAGCACTTCCCGTCTTCGTCGGGGTCGTCGAAGCGCTCGACCCGGAACCCCAGGTCCTCGGCGCGCTGGGCGAGGTGCGCGGCGAGCGCGGTGACGGGCCGGTCCGACACCGTGGGAAACGCAACCAGCCGCTCCAGCTCCTCGACAACCCCGCTCACGCGCCCTCCTGACCGCCGACGAGCCTCGGCGTGGCCTCGGTGCCTCCGTTGGCCGCGAGGATCGCCGCGGCCTGATCCGCCCGGCCCTCGTGGACCGAGACGACGACCACGAGCCCCTGCGCATCGGAGGGAACGTAGCGACGCGGAGCGACGACCGCCCACGAGCCGATGCCAATCGCGGCTCCCCCGGTGGCGCCGATGCCGGCCACCAGCGCCCCGTAGCTGGTCGCCGGCTGGACCCCGCCCTCCACGAGCCCGATGGACACCCCGAGCGCGGCCCCCACCAGCCCGCCGAGGAAGAACCCCGGGATGAGGTGCGACCGCGTGCGAATCGGGATCTCGGGGAGGCTGCCGTCGGGGACCAGGGCGCGGAGCTGGAGCTCCTCGGGGTTGAAGCTCGCCGCGATCAGGGCCTGGATGGCGGCAGACGCCGCCTTGTGGTCATCAAAGCGGGCCGATACGCGGGTCACGGTTCCTCCGGGGTCTCCGGCTGCGCATCGTGCTGCGTATCGCTGCTGCCGGCCTCCGCCGACGGGCACCGGGTGGCCGTGAGGTAGGCGAGGGACTGCTCGTAGCCCAAGGTGAAGCCGAGCACGCCCACCACCATCGACGCGCTCTCTGCGACGGGCAGCGGCTCCCCCGCCACCGCCGTGGCGCGTATCCGCATCTGCGGCTCCATGATCAGGGGCCGGACCATCCCGTCGCCGACCCGCCAGCGGCTCGGGAACTCGACGTCGAGCTCGGTAGGGACGTCGCCGCCGTCGGGGAAGAAGGTGCGCATGGTCACCACCTTGGGGTTGCGCCCGTCCTCCAGCGGCGCATCGACGGTGAGCCGCACCCCGCGCGGATCATCGGACCATCCAGCGAAGCTCACCGTGGTCGCGGGGTCGATCGCGTCGAGCAGGCGGTCGACCGCGTTGAGCGACTCGGACGGGCTCTGGGCGGCGGCGTCGGCGCCCGAGCGCCGCGGCGCCTCGGGCTCGCTGATCCGTCGCACGATGTCGGGGTCGATCGCGCCGACCAGGGGGACCACGGGCACCTCGAGGTCCTCGAGCCACGACGGGAGGTCCGCGGTGGCCCGCCGGCGCTTGGCCGGCACGTCGGGATCAGCGCCGTCGACCCGCTGCACGTCGCGGGCGAAGGACTGCCAGCGGCCGCCCTCGATCCGCCCCTCGAAGGGCCCCCGGTACACGAGATCGTGGCGTCGCGCCCGCGACCACAGCGTGGGCACGGTGTACAGCGCGATCTGAACCTTCGCCGTGCCCCGGAGGTTCCAGCACCGGGTGGGGCCGCCGCGCAGGGCCCGCGCCCCCGCTTCCCAGGCGCCGAGGTCGTCGAGGTCGACGTCGGGGGGAACGTCGCCGTGGGCCGCCGCGGCGAGGAGGACGAGCACGGTCATAGCAGCTTGATCCCGAACATCAGGAAGGTGTCGAGCTCCGCGCCGATGGCGGTCTCCCGCCAGGTCGCGCGGAGGCCCAGCGTGACGGGCCGAGCGAGCCAGTTGATCCCTGCCATCCACGCGGTCTCGGTGCCGAGCACGGGCAGGAGTGGGTCCTCGGGCGCGACCCGGTCGCCGAGCACCGCCCAGGCCGGCTCGACGCCGACCATCGGGCTCACCCGCCCGAGCTCCACCGTGAGCGAGGCCCGCGCGCCCACGAGCAGCGCGTCGGGGAGGGTGGCGGGGGTGTCGCCGGGCGCGCCGCGGCGCCAGGTGATCCGATCCCAGCGCACCGCAGGGCCGATCCGCAGGCCCACCGGGCCGAGCCACGGGCCCACCTGGCCCACGGCCTCGAGGCGGCGCCCGAACGCGGCGCCGATCGGGAAGTCGGCGGACAGCGCGACCGCGCCTCCCACCTGCACGAGCGCATCGGTCAGCGGGAACCACTGCCGCTCGACCGACAGGCCGACGCGGGCCGCCCAGGTGCCCCGCCCGCGGAGCACCGCGGCGCTCACCTGCGGGCGCACCGACCAGCGCCCGCGGCCGAGGCCCATCGGGATGGACGCGAGCGACCCGACCGAGGTGCGGTCCGCGCGCGACTCCGCCGCCTTGTCGTCGAAGTCGTCGAGCGCGGACTCGAGCGGCTCGTCGCCCCCGAGATCCACCGTCTCGGGCGGCGCCTCCGGCGCAGGATCGGGCGGAGTCTCGGGGTCATCGGCCCAGGCCACGGTAGCGAGCAACCACATGCGAGGCGTTCTAACGGCGCGAACCACGCGCCGTCGGCGGATCGCGTCGGGGCGGTGTAATGAGGGCAGAGGCCGCGCCTCTGCACCGAAGGAGGTCATCCGATGTGGCTGCTATGGATCGCGGGCGCGCAGGCGAAGGTCTGCGAGGGGGCCCCAGCGGCGGTGCCGGTCACGCCCGAGGGGCTGGCGATCGTCGCGAGCCCCGCGAAGGAGGGGGTCTCCCTCCTGCTCGACGTCCCCTGCGGCATGCACGTCTACGGGCGCAAGGAGCAGCTCGCCACCCCGCTCTCGGTGTGGATCGGAGGGGCCCAGGTCGAGGCGGTGATCCCCGACGGCGAGCGGGTGGTGCAGGGCCCCGACTACCCGCCGGCGTACTGGCTCGACGGGCTGGTCACGGTGCTCGTGCCCACGCGCGCGACCGCCGGGGAGCTGCTGGTGCAGGCGTGCACCGAGAACACCTGCTACCCGCCGGAGCGCCTGCCCTGGTCGGTCACGCCCGCGGCGCCCCCGCTGCGGGCCAACGAGTCTCCGAGGTAGCCTGCGGCGCGAGCGGATCGCGCACGAGCGACGGCACTCGCGTTCCCGTTATCATTCGACCTGCACCCGACCTGCGGAGGGGCGGTGAGCGTGGTCCTGGCTTCGTGGTTCGCAGCAGCGGCAGGGGCAGCCGACTGGCCCTCCCTGGACGACATCAAGTGGGAGTCCACCCGCGACGGGCGAGACGACTGGGCGCTCGTCATGGGCGTCGAGAACTACCCGTTCCTCGGCGACGCGGGGCGGATCCCCGGAGCCGTGCAGAGCGCGCGCGACTGGGTGCGCTGGCTCGAGGAGGCGCGAGGGGTGCCCGAGCAGCACGTGCGGCTGCTGGTCGACAACCAGGTCACCCGCCGCGACGTGCAGAAGTGGGCGGGGTGGCTCGCCGAGAACGCGAGCCGCAAGGGCACCGTCTGGGTCGTCTACGTGGGCCACGGCGCGACCTCCACCGATGGGCGGGACGGCCTGCTCGTGGGCGTGGATGCACAGCCGAACCCCGAGAGCTTCGCCGAGCGGTCGGTGCGCCGCAGCGAGCTCGAGACCTGGGTCGAGGGCGCTCAGGAGCACACCGTGATGGTGCTCGACGCGTGCTTCTCGGGCAAGACCGCGGGCGGCC
>CAYMSU010000499.1:0-4544 GCA_964393165.1 uncultured Enterobacteriaceae bacterium | reverse complement strand
GTAGTAGGCCGGCAGCGCCGACAGCGTCGCGGCAGGCGGGGTGCAGGCGTCGACCAGGGCGAGCACGCTGTCGATCGGATCCTCGGGCTCCGGCCCGGTGCCGATGCGGCGCGCGAGCAGGACCCCCGCGCTGCGCCGGTAGATCAGGGTGACCAGGGCGCGGCGCACGGCGGTGAGGACCCGCCGGGAGAGCCGGCCGAGGCCCCCCGACAGGTCGGGACCGCCGGCGCGCCGCCCCTGGGACGCGAAGGCCTCCGCCGTGCCGAGGACCGCGAGCCCGCTCGTGAGGTCCACGACGTGGTCCAGCCGGTCCTGGAGCTGCTGGAGGAGCCCCCGCACGAGGTCGTCGAGCCGCTCGAGCTCCCCCGCGAGGCGCTCGACGCCCGTGTCGAGCGCCGCCGTCAGATCCTCCGGCAGCTCGTCGTCTGCCTCCCGCGCGGCGAACCGGACCAGTCGCACGACCTCCTCGACCGTGGAGGTGACCCGCTGCTCGGCCTTCGGGAGCGCCTCGAGCCCCTCGTGCAGCGGCCCCACGAGCTCGCCCTCGATCAGCAGCTGCAGCTGGCGGCGGACCGGGACGGTGACGAGCTCGACCTCCGCGAGCGGATCCCGACTCGACGCCTGCAGGCTCTCCTCGCGCAGCACCTCGGCGTCGGCCGGCACGTCCGCAGTGGCCGTCTTCAGCCCCTCGTGCAGGTCGTCGACGATCTGCGAGATGTCGAGCGCATCCTGCTCGGGCCCGGGCTGCAGCTCGGCGAGAGAGGCCGGGTCGGGGGCCTCCTGGCCGGAGCGGAGCCGCTGTAGCAGCGCCGCCGCGCGGGCCCGCTCACCCGTCGCGAGCCCGTCCCGCACCTGCTCCCCCACCGCGTGGAGCAGCCTCGCGAGGCGGCTCTGGACGACCGCCATCGTGGCGAGCAGGCTCGCCCGCCCCCACCAGACCACCTGCTGGCGCGCCCACCGCTCCGGAAAGAGCTCGAGGCTCTCGACGCCTTGCAGCGCCAGTCCGGTCACCCGGCGCTCGCGCCGCAGGTGCCTGGCGAAGTGCAGCTTCTCGAGGTCGTCGGCGTAGCGCTGCTGCTGCTCCCGGGCTGCTCGCCGCACCGCGACGAGCTGCCGCTCGCTGGCCTCGGCGTGCCCCGCGATCATGGCCTCGATGTGGCCGATCACGCGCTGCCGCTCCTCCGCCAGCAGATCCCCGAGGGTGGTGTCTTCCGACAGGGCGCCGTGGACCACGCCGAGGCTCTCCTTGAGGACGGCGACGAAGCCCCCGAGGTCCTCGACGATCTCGGAGGTGTGCCGGGCCGCTGCGAGCAGCGCGTCGCGGGCCAGCGTCGGCCCCTCGACGTCGACGTAGAAGGCGGCGAGCCGCTTGGGACGGACCGCGACCCGGAACCGCGGGCCGAGCCACCCCGCGGTCGCCCGCTTCCAGCGCTTGAACCGACGCCGCCAGCCCGGGTCGTCGTCCTGGACTTCGAAGTCGCTCGGCGGCCGCGCGACGTCGACCCGCCGCGGGAGCTCGGCCTCCAGCGCATCCAGCTGGTCGAGCAGGTCCTCGAGTGCCCGCTCCACGCTGGCGGACGTGCGGTCCACCTCACCCTTGGCGGTGGTCGAGATGAGCTCGCTCACCGACTTCAGCACCCGCTCCGGACCGCGCCGGAAGATCCGGCTGCGCCACCGCGACGCCCGCCCGCCGGTCGCCCGCTCGAACTCCCGGTACTGCGCCGCGACGGCGTCGCGCACCTGCTCGAGCAGCCCCGTGTAGGCCTCCAGCGTGGGCGCCAGGCCCCGCTCGCAGAACTGGTCGACCGCGGCCTCGTACTCCTCGGCGAAGGCCTTCGCGACCGGCGCGAGCTCGGGGAACGAGGGCAGCCGCAGCGGCCGCGGCGCGGCGGGCGGAGGGGGGCCCAGGGTGAGCGGGCGGGGGGCGGACTCCGCCGTGCGCGAGGGCGAGGGCGCGGCCGGCGCCCGCACCACGAACCCCGACTCGAACTGCGACGAGGGGCGCACGAACAGCACGCTCCCGAGACGCTGGGCGAGCGCCTCCAGATCCACGACCCGCTCGGCCGACAGTGGCAGCAGCGGGAGACCCACGACCGTGAGGTCGGACTGCGCGGAGTGGTGCACCGCCAGCTCCTCGGGGGTGCGCGCCTCCTCGCCGCCGCTCCGCGCTTCGACGACCTTGACGGCGCCCTCGATCCGCGCCGCCTGCAGCGCCAGGGTGGTGTGCTTGTGCAGGCTGTCGGCCATCGCGGCGTCTTCGGTGACCACGAAGAAGCGCAGATCCGCTCGGCGCCACTCCTCCGCCGCGGTGACGAACCGCACGAGCGCGAGGTTTAGCGGCAACGAGCCCGCGGTGGGGCTCGCCCACAGATCGATGCGGCGGCGCGTGCCGAACCGCCGGTCGGAGTCGAAGGCGATGCCGAGCAGGTTGAAGTCGAGATCGGCGACCGCGTCGAGGAACGCCGCGAAGCCGTCGGGCCGCCGCGCGTGGGCGTGCCAGTCCAGCATCACGGTGTTCGGCTCGAGGCCCGAGAACCCGTGAAAGCGGCACACCGCCTCCATCGTGGCATACGGATCGGCGGCCGCGACCACCTCGCGGTGGAAGAAGCCGGCCTGCTCCCCGAGGAACGCGCCGAGCTCCTCCCGGTGCGAGCTGTCCCCCTCCACGAACGGGGTCCGGCCCACCACCTCGCGGGGCCTCGAGCCGCCCTGGAGCAGGAACTCGGTGGCCACCCCGCGGTGGCGGATCAGCGAGTGGCCGAACTCGAGCAGGGGCTGCCGCGACCGGGCCTCCCGCTCGGTGAACAGCAGGATGTTGGGCAGCCAGTTGCGCTGGTGCTGGGACTCCCGCGTGAGGCGGTGCAGCCCCACCCGCACGACCGACGACCACACGCCGAGCAGCGTGTCGCCGGTCTCGAGCTGGAGCTCCCGGCGCTTGATCAGGAAGAACAAGCCCGAGAGCGCCACGACCGCGCCCAGCATGGCCAGCAGGTCGAGCCAGATCATCAGGATCGCGCAGGCTGCAGCCCCCACGACGGGGACCCACCGCGGGATCCGGAACTCGGGCCGGAAGTCCGGGCTCGCGACCATCTCGAAGCTCGCCGACAGGTTGAGGAACCCGTACGTGGCGATGAAGAAGACGGAGACGATGCGCGCGATGGCGTCGAGCTCTCCGATCAGGATGCCCGCCTCGCCGATCACGAAGGCGAGCAGGAGCGCGTAGCGCGGCTCGTTGGACTCGCCCTGGCCGATCCCGAACAGCCGGGGGGTGATCTGGTCGAGCGACAGCGCCTGGAGGATGCGGGGAGCGCCCAGGATGCTGCCCAGCGCCGACGAGATGGTGGCCCCCCAGATCCCCGCCACGACGACGGGCCCCCACCAGGCGAGGTCGATCAGCACCGTGGAGCTCGACAGCAGCTGGTCGACCGGCACGCGGAACGCGACGAAGACGGCGAGCCCGATGTAGACGACCATCCCCACCGCGATGGCGGCGACCGTGCCGAGGGGGATCGCGCGCCTCGGATCCCGCAGGTCTCCCGACATGTTCACGCCGGCGGTGAAGCCCGTGACGGCGGGGAAGAAGATGCCGAACAGGGTGGTCGCGGCCTGCCCGTCGGCGGCGGGCAGCAGGTGGGGAGAGGCCGGGGCCTCGGCGCCGCCCCCGAGCCCGATGGACACGAGGGAGCCCACGATGAGGGCGAGGATCAGGTACTGCGCCCGAATGGCGAGGGACGTGCTGATGAAGGTGATCGCGGTGAGGACGACGAGCGTGATCGTGCCGCACACCCGGATCGGCCCGAGGCCGGCAGGAAGCCCCCAGTAGCCGAGGAGGCTCTCGGAGAAGCCGATGATGTACAGGCTGATGCTGAACGACAGGCCGACGAACAAGGCGATGCCGAGGGTGCCGCCGATCGCGAGCCCCATGCTGCGCGACACGATGTAGTAGGCGCCGCCGGCCTCCACGCGCTTGTCGGTCGCGATCGACGACACCGACAGCCCCGTCGTGACGCTGATGATGTGCGCCGCGACGATGATCCCGATGGCCAGGTACAGGCCGCCCTCACCGACGATGAGGGGCAGCCTCAGGTACATGATGACGCCAAGAATCGTCAGGATCGACGGTGTGAACACGCCGCCGAAGGTGCCGAACTTGTGCCCGCCTGCCAGACCGCACTCCCGAGACCCGCGACCGCGGCGTGAGCTGGCAGAAGCCGCGGACCGCGAGCGGGGGATGACCTCGAAGCTAGTATTCTGGTGGGTGGCGGCCCGCCCGGGCTACCAGCGCACCACCCAGGCCGTGACCCCCACCGCCACGCCGCCGGCGGACAGCGCCAGGCCCACGTTGGCGGCCGTGTTGGCGCGCTGGGCGGCGGCGTCGATGGCCTCGCGGCGGGCCTGCTGGCCGCTCACGTCGGGCGCCTGGGCGTCGACGATGCCCCGCTGCTCGGCGGCGACCGCCCACAGGGGCACCGACGCCGCCACCATCCCGAGCCCGAGCAGGGTGCCGGCCACCCGGGGGAAGCGAGGCTGGACGAGATGGGCAA
>CAYMSU010000498.1:1894-4563 GCA_964393165.1 uncultured Enterobacteriaceae bacterium | reverse complement strand
CAGCTGGTCGCGGCCGACGTTGCGCCGGTGTCCGAGCGGGCGCCGTCCTACGACGGGCTCCTGTGGCTGATCGGGCTGCTCGGCGCGGGCCTCGTGGGCGGGGCCGCGCAGGCGAGCCCCCGCGCGGGCGCGCTCGCCGCCGCGGCTGTGGGGCTCCTGCTCGGCGGGTGGGGCAGCGCCTACCTCCTCGTCGTGGCCCTGGGCACGTTCGCGCCCTACTTCACGGGGCACAACCTCTTCTTCGCGAGCCCCGCGAGCTTTCTCCTGCTCGCGGCCGGGCTGCTCGCGTGGCGCGGGCCGCACGACGCGCGCGCGCCGCGGCTCGCGCTCGGCGTGGTCGGCCTCGCCGCGCTCGGCGCGATCCTCGCCCTGCTGCAGGGGTTCAGCGCCCGCAACTTCGGGATCGTGGGCCTCACGCTGCCCCCGCTGGCGGCCGCGGGGTGGGCCGTCCGCCTGCGGAGTCAGTCCGAGGCCAGCCACCGCGCGTAGGCGCGCTGCAGCTTGGGCAGGTGCACGTCGAGCAGCCCGCGGGCGCGGCCCTCCGCCCCCCGGCCGTGGTAGGGGCGCAGGGCCGCCGCGAGGTGCGGCCGCAGGTCGTCGATGGTGACTTCGTCGGGCTCGCCGAGCGTGGCGTACAGCGCGTGGGCCACCCGCGGGCCCGCCTGGTAGCCCACATAGATCAGCAGCAGGTGGCCGCCGACCTCTGCCGAGAGCTCGTCGACGAACGCGGCCCCTGCCCGGATCGAGCGCTCCGCGTCGAACCGCGCGTCGGCCAGGTCACAGGGGAAGCGCTCCTGGTACTCGACGATGGCGCCCGGATCGGTCTCGAGCGCGATCTGCACGTCTTTGTCCACGCTGCAGTCGCGGCACCCGCACGTCTTCACCCGACCGATCCCGAAGATGGCCTGGAACGGGCGGCGCTGAGCGGTGGAGGCGCAGAACTGCATGAGGCCCGCGCAGCCGGTCGACGACAGCGCGTACTGCCGGCCGCCGGACTCGACCCACATCACCGCCTTCGTCATCGCGAAGTGGTGTGGATCCCCCTCGACAGCGCGCCACAGCTCGTCGTCCCATCGGTCCATCAGCGGCACCGACGGGGCGTCGAGGTCGATCCCGAAGGCGTCGGCGCCGACCGTCTCGACCGGCGGAATCGGCTCGGGCCCCCGCAGCCAGTACACGAGGCCCGCGGCGGAGTCCACGACGGCGGCGATCGCGGTGCCGTCCACGAGGTTCGCCACGCGGTGCAGCCACGCCCGCCCGCCGATCGACAGCGGTACCACGGTCGGCTGGCCGACCACGACCACCAAGAAGAGGACGGCGAAGACCCGCGCCCCCGTGCTGAAGAAGCGGGCGAGGGGCTCGTGCCGGATCCGCCGCCAGGACCGCACGAGCTTGCGCCAGCGGGGCCGGCCCCACCTCGTCGCCCGGTCCGCGATCGGCCACAGCTGCACGTACAGTGCGACGTGGACGAGGCCGTAGAGCATGAGGCGCAGCCAGGCGTCGTCGACCCCGAGCCGGCCGCCGAGCCCCTCCCACAGGGCCTGCAGGTGGTACCCGAGCAGGCCCACGAGCGCGCTCGCGAGCAGGTGCAGCAGCCACCCCACCCCCGCCACGAAGGCGACGGTGAGGAACGTCGGGACGAGCATCCGGTCGACGAGCTGCTTCAGGCGATGCCTCGGGCGGTCGATCCCATAGTCCTTCCCGGCCCGGGGTTCACGCCGAGCGCTGGTAGCAGCCCCCTCGTCGTAGCGAGATCCGGCGCCACCCACCGTCCTCGGCCGGGGGCGTCTCCGAGGCGCCGAGGAAGAGGTACCCGTCGTCGGCGAGCTGCCGCGCCGCACGCGCGAGCACCCGCCGCCGGACCTCCAAGGGAAAGTAGATCAGCACGTTGCGGAGCAGGATCACGTCGAACACCGGCAGCCGCGACCAGGGCGCGGTCAGGTTGAGCGGCCGGAACTCCACGCGGTTGCGCAGGTGCGGCTTGAGCGTCCACAGGTCGTGGTCTTCGTCGAAGTAGGCGTCGAGGTGCCTCCGCTCGAGCCCCCGGCGCACGTCCACGCGCCGGAAGCGCGCCTCCTTGGCACGCGCGAGCACGCTGCGGGACAGGTCCGTGGCGAGGATCTGCACGTCCCACCCCGCGAGCTCCGGGAAGTGCTCGTGGAGCAACATCGCCACGCTGTAGGGCTCCTGCCCGGTCGAGCACGCCGCGCTCCAGATCCGCAGCGTGCGGGTGTCCTGGCGCTGCTGGAGGAGCTCGGGGAGCACGCGGGTCACCAGCCCGTCGAACACCGCCGGATCCCGGAAGAACATCGTCTCGTTCGTGGTCATCGCGTCGATGACCTCGGAGCGCAGGCCGTGATCGGACTGCAGCCGACCGCAGAGCTCGTCGACGCTGCGCAGCCCGTGCCCGCGGGCGATGGGGAGCAGGCGCGTCTGGACGAGCGAGTGCTTGCCGTCCTCGAGCTCGATCCCCGTCTCGTCGGAGACGATCGAGCGGAGCAGCTGGTAGGTCGCGGTCCGCATCAGACCCTCCCCAGCGCGAGCTCGCCGAGCCGCCCCCCGATCTGGGGCAGCGGCAGGATCTCGTCGGCGAGGCCCGCCTCCTCCACCGCCCTGGGCATGCCCCAGACGACGCATGTCTTCTCGTCCTGGGCGATGGTGTAGGCTCC
>CAYMSU010000498.1:0-1884 GCA_964393165.1 uncultured Enterobacteriaceae bacterium | reverse complement strand
CGACGACGACCCGGCCGCCCTGCGCGCTCAGCTCGCGCGCCCCCGCGACCCCGTCCTGGCCCATGCCGGTCAGCACCACGGCGAGCACGTGGCGTCCGCAGACGCGGGCGGCCGTCCGGAACAGCACGTCGACGGACGGCCGGCACGAGTTCTCGGGCGGGGCATCGGTCAGGTGCGCGACCAGCTGGAGGCCCCGCCGCACGACCTCGAGGTGCCGGTCACCGGGGGCGATGGCGATGGAGCCGGGCTCGAGAGGATCGCCCACGCTCGCCTCGAACACCCTGAGCGAAGTGCGCTTGTCGAGGCGCATGGCGAGGTATTGCGTGAGCACGGGCGGCATGTGCTGGACCACGACCACCGGTGCCGGCAGCTCCCCGGGCAGGGTCTCGAGGAGCTGGGCGAGCGCCGCCGGGCCGCCCGTCGAGCACCCCAGGACGATGATCTCGGGGGTGTCGAGGCGCGCCGCCGAGGAGCGCCGGGGCCGCGGAGGCGGCGTCGGGCGCATGCCGCGCAGCGCGTCGATCCCCCGTCGTGTCTGGACCATCTCCACCAGCTTCTGGACGACCGGCTCGAGCGACGGCCGCGTGCCCTCGTCGGTGCCCTGGGGTTTGACCAAGACCTCGGTAGCGCCCCTCGCGATCGCCTCGAAGCTCGCCTTGGAGCCCGGGCTCGTGAGCGAGCTGAACATCAGCACGGGGAGGGTCGGGTGGGTCTGTCGGATCCGGGCGAGCACCTCGAAGCCATCCATCTCTGGCATGTTCACGTCGAGCAGCACGACGTCGGGCTGCAGGTCGGGGAGCAGGCGCAGGGCGGAGGCTCCCGAGGGGGCCGCACCCACGACCTCGCAGCGCCCGTCCCGGCCGATCGCCCGGCGGAGCAGGCGCCTCACGAGGGCCGAGTCGTCCACGATCAGGGTGCGGATCACCTCCGCGGGCTCGCTCATGTCAGGGCACGGACGCGGTCGAGGCCTCGTCGGCCTCCAGCACCAGCAGCAGCCTGCCGGGCTGCTTGCAGACCGCGGCCACGATCGACCGCAGGGTCGGGTCGAGCGTCGACGGCGGGCGCTCGAAGGTGTCCTCGCTCACCTCGATGACGTCGCCGATGTCGTCTACGACGAGGCTCATGAGGCCCTTGTCGGATCGGATCACGACGTTCATCGGCCCCTCGTCGCCCGGAGGTGGCGCCGGGGGCATCGACCGCCGCGCCCGCAGGTCGATCGCCGTCACGATCTGGCCCCGCAGGTTGATCAGCCCACGCACGACCGACGACGCGAGCGGCACCCGCGTGATCTGCGGAAGCTGGATGACCTCCTGGATCCGCGTGACCTCGAGGGCGAAGTCCAGATCCCCCACCCGAAACGTGCACAGCTGAACCACGGATGCGCTGCGGCTCATGCCCCGCCTCCCCTCTGCGCTTCGACGATAGCGTCGGCGTCGAGCAGCTCGGTGAGCCGATCCTGAATGACGGCCGTCGACAGCACCCCCCTGCGGCTCGACGGGCCGCTGGCCGACGCGGGGTGGCGGACCACGTCCTCGATGGCCTCCACGATGAAGCCGACGTGGCGCTGCCCGCTGGCGTGCACGACGACCTGGAGCAGGTCGACGTCGTCGCGCTCGAGGGGCGGGCCCCCGAAGTGCCGGCCGAGGTCCACGAGCGGCAGGATCTCGCCGCGGTACTGGACCATGGCCCGATCCCCGGCGCGCTCGATCCGAGCGGGCGCGATCTCCTCGAGGCGCGCCACCGAGCGCAGGGGCAGCGCCATCCGGCTGCCCGGCCCCGCGCGGAACACGAGCAACATCTCCGCGTCGGGCGCGGCCGGTCCGTCGTCGGCGAGGTCGTCGACCTCCGGCCCGAGCCTCGCGGCGCCCTCCTCCACGTGGCTGC
>CAYMSU010000497.1:0-4563 GCA_964393165.1 uncultured Enterobacteriaceae bacterium | reverse complement strand
GAAGACGACCACGCCGCCCTCGCAGTCGTTGGCGAGCGCGGCGAGGATCTCGGCGAGCTCGGGCAGGCGCTGCGGCAGGTCGGCCGGGCCGGCGGCGTGGACCGGCAGGTGCGAGAGGAGGGTCGGGTGCGTGTCGAAGCCGGCCCGCAGGCGTTCGAGCAAGGCGGACATGTCATGCTCCGTGGACATGACATGCTCGTAGGCGGACAAGCCGCGCCGGGTGTTGGATGCGGTGCGCTTCGGTTCGCCGGGTGAGGAACTGGGCCGGGTCCTCTCGCGGTGACCGGGACCCCGATCGGGTCTCGGTGGGATTCTGGCCAATCTCTGCGGCCACGCCTTGATCGGTAGCCCCGGATCGCTTCTACTTGGCAACGGCTGGAACTCCATGCCCTGGAGCGCCCGTTGTCCGACGACGCCATCCTGACGATCCCCGAGGTCGCCGCCTTGCTCCGCATCAGCGAAAAATCAGCCTACAAGCTAGCCCAGGCCGGCGAGCTGCCGGGCTTCAAGGTGGGCAACCAGTGGCGCTTCCGGCGCGCGGAGCTCGACGCGTGGATTGACGACCAGCGCCGCCGGCTGGGCGAGCCCGGGAGCGATCGATGAGCACCGTCCTGCCAGGCACCCAGGTGCAAGCTCGCGGCCTCCGCTGGGAAGTCGTGAACGTCGAGGCCGCCGGGGAGCAGGAGCGCTTCCGCCTCCGCTGCGTCGATGGGGACCTGCGCGGCACCGAGGTCGACCTGCTCCACCCGTTCGAGCCCATCGAACCCGTGTCGCTCGCCCTCGACCCCACGAAGGCCGGACGCCTCAAGCCCTGGCTGCTCTACCACCAGGCCTTCCTGCTCGAGCAGGCCCTCGGCCCCGCGGCGCTGCTCTCGGTGCAGCCCGGCCGGCTTCAGATCGCCCCGTACCAACTCGTCCCGGTGATGCGCGCTCTGCGCATGAGCCGCCCGCGCCTGCTCCTCGCCGACGGCGTCGGCCTGGGCAAGACGATCCAGGCCGGGCTTGTGATGTCCGAGCTGATCGCCCGCCGCCGCGCCCACCGCATCCTCATCGTGTCGCCCGCCGGGCCGCTGATGCGCCAGTGGCAGCGCGAGATGCGCGAGCGCTTCGGGCTTCGCTTCGCCATCGTCTCGGGCGCCGGCGAACTTCAGGAGCTACGGCGTGGGCTGACGCTGGGGGCCAACCCCTTCGACCACGTCTCGCTCTGCCTCACCTCCATCGACTTCGCGAAGCAGGAGAAGGTCCTCCAGGAGTTGGAGCGCGCCACCTGGGATCTCGTCGTCATCGACGAGGCGCACCACTGCGTTCGCATGGGCAGCGCTGGCGACTGGGAGGACTCCCGCCGTCGCAAGCTGGCCGAGGTCCTGTCCCGACGCTGCGACGGGCTGCTCCTGCTCACCGCCACGCCCCACGACGGCTACGACGCCCACTTCGCGTCCATCGTTGAGTTGCTCGACCCGTCCCTGCTCGACGGCCGCGGCGCCCTGCAGGGCGAGCGCTACCGCAAGCACGTCGTCCGCCGGCTCAAGCAGCACGTCAAGGACCCATCAACCGGGGCCCCCGCCTTCAAGGTGCGCGAGGTCACGCCCCGCCCGGTGCCGTTCTCCGACGACGACCACCCGGCCTTCTCCGCGTTCCAGCGCGCGCTGCTCGCCCTGGTGGCGCCGCAGATCCGCAAGGCCCTGCGCAGCCGGCGCTTCGGCGAGGTGCTGGCCTTCGTCTCGCTGCTGAAGCGCTCCGTCTCCACCGTCGCGGCCTGCCGGAATACACTGGCAGCCATCCGCGACCGCTACGCCGGCATGGGCGCCGAGGGCGAGGAGCAGCAAGAGGCCCGGCGACAGCGCCTCAAGACACTCCGCGACTACCGTCGCCGCTTGGAGCGTTACGGCGCGCTGTCCTGGGAGGAGGAGCAGGACCAGGCCGTACTCGAAGCCGAGGACATGGCCGCCGAGCTGTTGGCGACCCCGGCCGATCTGGCGGACTCCATCGCCGAGGCGACCCGCGCCTCACGCCGAGAGAAGCACCGCCTGCGCCAAGTGCGCACGGTCGAGGAGGGGCTCGACGTGCTCGTCGACCTCGCTACCGACGCACTCAGCGAGGACCCGAAGCTCGCCCTCGCGCTGGACGAGATCCGGGCGATCCGCGCCGCGGAACCACGGGCGAACATCCTCGTCTACACCGAGTACACCGACAGCCAGGACACGCTCGTCGAGTTCCTGCGCGCCGCGAAGGCTCGCGGGGACCTCACCGGCGAGGTCATCGCGATCAGCGGCCGCCCCGAGCACGCCACCGAGCGCGAGCGGATCACCGACCGGTTCTCCACCGAGGAGGACCTGGTGCTCGTGAGCACAGACGCGACCTCCGAGGGCCTCAACCTGCACGAGCGCTGCCACCACCTCCTGCACCTGGAGCTGCCCTACAACCCGAACCGCCTGGAGCAGCGCAACGGGCGCATCGACCGCTACGGGCAGCAGCACGTCCCGCAGGTCCGCTACCTCTACCTGGCGGGTACCTTCGAGGAGCGGTTGCTGCTGCGGCTGGTCGCCAAGTACGAGCGCCAGCGTGCGCGGCTCACCTACGTGCCCGACACCCTCGGCAACCTGGGCAGCGGCGCCCATGATGACCAGGACGCGAGCCTTCTCAAGGGGCTCGCCCAGGAAGACCTGTCCCTGTTTCAGCGGCCCGACCACGAGGTCCGCTTCGACGGCGAGGAGCCCGATGACACCGACAGCCCTGCCTACCAGGAGCTGCTCGCCGAGGTGGAGAAGGCGCTGGACGGCTACAGGAACGCCGCGCGGACCAACACCTGGCTCGGCGACGCCGGCCTCAACGCGGACCATCGGCTCGTGGAGGAGGCCGACCGCGCCCGGAAGGCGGGCGAGCACCTGGGCGCCGTGGAGCTGCTCGACTTCGTGTGTGAGGCCCTGCTCGCAGACACGGGTTCGGCCGGGTCGGTGCGCCGCACGGACCCGGACGTCACGTTGAGCATGCCGCGCTCCTGGCTGCACGGCCTCGACGACCTGCCGGGCTTCGACAGCGACAACCGCACGCTGCGGCTCACGACGTCGGCGACCCGCCTCCGCGACGCGCAGCAGCGGCCCCTCGGCTTCGTCGGCCGCGCCCACCCGATCGTCCGGCGCGCACTCGACCGCGTGCGGAACGTGCGCTTCGGCGAGGCCGACGCCTGGCTCGATCGCCGTGTTAGCGCGGCCACCTGGGACCAGCCCGAGACCGCCGTGCTGGTCACCTTCGTGGCGACCGTGCAGAGCGGCGTCGGCCGCGAGCTGGAGCGGGTGCTGGCGGTGCTGGTGCCGCAGCGGGGCGACCCGGAGGTGTGGCAGGAGGCGGAGCGCTGGACAGCCCTCGTCGAGCGTGCGAAGGCCGCCCCCACGAAGGATCTGTGGACCACCGGCTTCGGGTGGGCCGCGGACGCGGTCGACCAGGCGAAGGCCCTGGCCGCGACCTCCGCAGAGGCGCTCTTCGCGGTGTTCGAGCGCGAACATGCTGCCAGCGTGGACGGAGAAGCCCAGGATCTCGACCGCTGGTTGCGCGCAAGGACGCTTGACCTGTGCGGGGCTGTCGAGGCCCAGGCCGATCTCTTCGGCGGTCAGGGCTCCACTCGGCCCCGGTGGAAGACCCTCTCGGACCCCATTGAGCGCCTCGCCGCCTACGCCAGCGACGGCGCCAACCCGCCGACGAGCCGCCACGAGGCCGATGGCGTCATCCGCCTATACAAGAGCCGCCGGGCCGACCTCGACCGCCGCGGCGCGCTTCGCGTTCTCCCCCCAGAGACGCTTGGCTTGCTGATGCTCGTTCCCGAGGGAGGTCGCTGATGGCGCTTGACCTGCGCGACTGCACCTTCTTCGGCCCGGCGCTGCCCGAGCCTTTCGTCAAGTTCGAGCTGGAGCGGCACCTCACCAAGCGCAAGCTCCTGCCGAAGACCCGCGGGGACGAGGGCAAGGCGGTCGCCGACGCCTGGGAGTCCTACCGCCGGAAGCTCCGCGCGCTCGGCGAGCAGGGCGGCGACCGCCGCGTCGCGAACCACGTGCTGGAGCCGCTGGTCGACCGCCTCGGGTACGCCACGCTCACCGCGCAGCCCGAGGTCGCCACCCGCGAGGGCATGGAGGCCGGCGGCTGGCTGTTCGGGGATGGCGCCGGCGGTAAGGTCCGCGCCTGGGCATGGCCGCTCGGCACTGACCTGGACGCGCCCAGCCGCCGCGGCCGTGCCTACCGCTACAGCCCGTCGCGGGTGGCCCAGCGGGTGCTGCTCGCCCAGGGCGAGCGCGTGGGACTGCTCACCGACGGCGAGGAGCTGAGGCTCCTACTCTGCGACCCGGCGCGACCGGACAGCCACATCGCGGTCCGACTCGATCGCTCTGGCGGCTGGCGGGCGGCGCGCGGCCTCCCTGACTCGTACCGGCTCGTGCTGGCGCTCGCGTCACCGGCCGGCGTCGCCGCGGTGCCCGACCTGGTCGAGGAGGCCCGCCTCGCCCAGAGCGGCGTCACGAAGAAGCTGCGGAAGCAGGCCCGCCAGGCCGTCCGCCGCTTCGTGCAGGAGGTGCT
>CAYMSU010000496.1:0-4571 GCA_964393165.1 uncultured Enterobacteriaceae bacterium | reverse complement strand
GGTGCCGTAGGCCACTCTGTATGGCCGGGATCCGGGGGGTCTTGGCCACGCTCTTTGGCCACGGGGTGCGCCTCCCGATCGGGGGCCTGGGACGCCGCCGCGCTGCCTGATCCGCTGTGCCTGACCAGGAGGTTGGGCCGTGGGCAGTCAGGGCCGTTGCCGCCACTGCAGCCAGCCGTTCGAGGTGAATCCCCGGGCGCGCTCGTCACATTCGTACTGCCGGGAGGCGGGGTGTCAGCGCGAGCGACGGCGGCGAGCGCAGCAGCTCCGCCGTAGCAGCGGGCGTCGGGCCCGGGAGGGCCGCGCGGAGTACATGCGGCGCTATCGGGCCTCGCGGCCGGCCTACCGGAAGCGAGAAGCGGAGCTGGCTGCCGAGGCACGGCGCCGCCAACGCTGGCCTGCGACGAAGGCTCGCGCCCCGGCCTCGACCTCGGGGGAGAGGGCGACGGCGGCGCAGGCCCGCGCCTCGCCGAGGGCCAGAGCTCCCGACCGCGAGGAAGCTGGGCTTGGTCCCTGGCGCGGCGTCGTGGAGGTGATCCGGGGCCCCGGAGGACCGGTGGTTCGCGTGCTCACGGAAGCCGGCTTCACCGTAAGGCTAGCTGCGGAAGCCGGTTAGCCATGCGTCGTAACGGAAGCCGGGTGAAGCCGGGGCCGGGACTGGGGTTGTGAGGGTCGGTGAGGACGGGTGACGCCGGGATTTGCGTAAGCAGCTATGTGGCAATCGGTTGAGGCGGCGTCGTAACGGAAGCCGGGTGAAGCTCCTGAGGGGCGGCGGGTTGGAGCGAGCGCGCGGGAAATCTCGCGTCGTAACGGAAGCCAGGATGGAGCTACGCGGCCTGGATCGATAGATGTGGGCGCGCTCGGAGGCACCGCGCGGCGCGGACCTGCTCGACGCAACCCACCGACCTCTTCCCGACCTCGCTCACGTCGGGCGACGCGGACTCCGCGCCTGCCAGCGATCGGGGTCTGTCCGGAGTGCGTGCCATGACCACGAGACCCCCTCCTCGGCCCCCTCGGCCCGAGCTCGTCCGACGACCCGCGGGCACCTTCGGCTGGCTCGACGCGCGGCTGCTCCACGAGGGCTGGCTGAGCCGGCTGGGATCGGACGCGACCGCGGTGCTGGTGCTGCTGGCGCTCGCCGCGGACCGTCACGGAGCCTCGTTCTACGGGCGAGAGCGCATGGCCACCGCGCTCGGTCTCACGCGCCAGGCGGTGGATCGAGCGCTGGGACGCCTGCAGGACCTCTCGCTGGTGGCCCACAGGCCCTGGCGCGACGGGCTCCCCGACGGTGTGTGGCAGCTGCTGCCCTTGCCTGCGAGCCGCGCACCTCAGCGAGGGGGCGGCGCGAGGTCGGTGGGCGAGCTCCTCCGCCAGCTGGGGATCGAGGCGTGATGCTCCCCGCGTTTCAGATGGTGGAGGCCGGACGCCTGGTGTGTCCTTCGGCGCCTACCTTCCACGACGAGGCACGCGTCGCGGAGCTCGCGGCGAGCGTCGAGGAGCTCGGGTTGCAGCAGCCTCTCGTCGTGCGTCCCCTGGACGGCGCCTCGCGCTTCGAGATCGTCGACGGCGTGCTGCGCTACCACGCGCTGCGCGCCCTGGGCTGGGAGCGCGTGCCCGTGGTGTTCGCCGACCTCGACGAGCGCGGCGCCTGCCTCGCTCGCCTGGTCATCAACGCGGCGCGGCGCGCCGTCAGCCCGCTGGAGGAGGCGCGGCTCGCGCGCGCGCTCCTGGAGCAGGGGGAGAGCCCGGCGCAGATCTCGGGGGCGCTGGGGCGCTCACGGACCTGGCTGCGCGGGAGGCTGGAGCTGCTGGAGCGCCTCGAGGACTCGCTCCAGGACCGGGTCGAGCGCGGCGAGCTGGCCCCGACCCTGGCGCTGGAGATCGCGGCGGCCCCGCGGGCGTGGCAGGAGCGTCTGCGTCAGACGGTGGTCGACCACGCCCTCTCGGCTCACGCCACCGGTCGCCTGGCGCGCCTGCTGGCGGACTCGGGCTCGACCCGCGAGGAGCGGGAGGCGGCGCTGACCTCGCCTGGGGTCGCGCTGGGCCGCGCGCCGGGGAGGCGCCCGGGATCCACGCCGCTGGCCGACCGGGTCGCCGACCTCACCCGCGCTGCCCTCGACCTCGAGCGCCTCCTCGCGCGCGCTCGGCGGACGGGGCTGCCGCGCGCGGACGCCGCGGCGACCGAGGAGGCGCTGGCCGCGCTGGTCGAGCGCCTGGCGAGCCTGCAGCGCGAGTCGGAGAGGTGTCGCAATGACCCGCCAGAGCCGCTCCCGCCGGCGCCAGGTGGCGCTCTACCGCTTCCAGCTGATCGCGCCCCTGCTGCTCCCCCAGCTCACCCCGACCCAGCGGGCGGGGAGGATGCGCGAGATCCTGGCGCGGCCGCCGACGCCGCCCTGGGGCGGGGAGCCACCGAGGCTCTCGGCGCGGACCCTGCGCCGCTGGCTGGCGATCTACCAGGGTGCGAAGGGGGACCCGCTCGCAGCGCTGGAGCCGAAGGCGCGCGGCGACCGAGGCCGGTCGAGGACGGTCCCGCCGGAGCTGCTGGCGCAGGCGATCGGCGCCCGCGAGAAGGCACCGCGCCTGAGCGTGAAGCAGATCCTCAAGGTGATCGAGCACCCGGCCCGCGAGCGGGTCACGCGCCGGAGCCTGGCGCGAGCGATGCGCGAGGCGGGTTACGACAAGCGGGACAAGCGGAGCAGGATCGCGGCCCGCTGCAAGGGGCGGCTGGCCCCGGTGAACTGGGACCTGCAGCTCTGGGAGGCGGACTTCCCCAACGAGATCTGGCAGGTCGACTCGACCCCCTCGATCTGGCTCCCGAAGGGCCGGCACCGTGACCAGGCGGTCCGCCTTCAACTCGTCAACCTGATCGACGACCACTCTCGGCTGATCGTCGGCGGCGGCTTCGTGGAGAGGCTGCGCGTAGTCGACCTGCTCGGCTTCCTGATCTCCGCGATCGCGACCTACGGCTGCCCCAACGTGCTCTTCGTCGACCAGGCCAAGATCCACCGCTCGGTGATCGTCACCCAGGGGCTGGCCCGCCTGGGCGGCGAGGCGATCTTCGGCACGGCGGGCCACGCCCCCGGCCATGGCAAGGTCGAGCGGCTGCACCAGAAGGCGCAGGACACGCTCGTGGAGGGCTTCCGCCTCAACCCCGTCTCGACCGTCGAGGAGGCGACGCGGCGCCACGAGGTGTGGCGAGAAGAGGACGCCGTCGAGAAGCACACCTCGACTGGCGAGTCTCCCCTCGCTCGCTGGCGGCGGATCGAGGGGAACGCGCAGATTCCCAGCGAGGAGGCGCTGCGCTGGGCCTTCCGCGGCGAGACCGGGCGCACGGTCGGCAAGCTGGGGGAGATCAAGTGGGACGGAAAGCTCTACGAGGCGCCGCCCTCGCACCGCCGCGACAACCCCTACCGGGCGTCGATCCGCTTCGACCTCCTCGACGACAGTCAGGTGTGGATCGAGGACGAGGACGGCAGCCATCACGCCTGCCCGCTCTACCGCGTCCGCAGCCACACCGAGCGCCGTCGGCGCAGGCCCCACTCCGCGGGGGGGCTCTCCTTCCGCGACCTCGAGGCCCAGGACCGGGACGTCCCCGCGGAGTAACCAACCCCTCAGAACAGGAGACCCCATGTATCTCGAGCACTTCGGCTTCAAGCGCAAGCCCTTCGACCCCACTCCCGATTCCCGCGAACTCTTCCAGGCAGAGGGCCACCAGGAGGTGCGTGCCCGCCTTCAGATCGCCCTGGCCGAGCGCGTCCCCACCCTGATCGTGGGCGACAGCGGCGTCGGCAAGACCACCTCGGTCCGCTCGGCGCTGACCGAGGTCAACCAGCGCGCTCACCGGATCATCGAGATCCCCGAGCCACGCCTCAAGCTGCGCGGCTTCTACCGCACCCTCGCCCTCGGCCTGGGCCTCGAGCCTCGCTTCTTCTTCGGAGACCTCTCGGACCAGGTCCGCGGCGCGCTCGCCCAGGCGGCCAACAAGAACGGAAGGCACCCGATCCTCCTCGTGGACGACGCCCAGGCGCTCGATCCGCAGACCCTCGAGACGCTGCGCCTCCTCACCAACCCCCTGCTCAACCAGAAGAAGCCCGGCCTGACCATCCTCCTCGTCGGAGACATGACCCTCGGGCGCCGGCTGAAGCAACCTAAGAACGAGTTCTTCCTCCAGCGCCTGCGCATGACCTACCGCATGCCGCCGGTCAGCGACGAGGAGGGCCGCCGCTACGTGGCCCACCGCCTCCGCACCGCGGGCGGCAACCCCGACCTCTTCCACCCCGACGCCGTCGAAGAGCTCCTCGCAGAGGCCAACGGCCGCCTGCGCAAGATCGACGAGCTGGCGGTCCAGGCCCTCTACGGCGCCTTCATCGCCAAGGGCGACACGGTCACCAAGGCCCACGTCGAGGCCGCACGAACGGAGCGCTCCCTCTCGGCCTGACTCGCCACGTCCCCAACCTCGCCATGCCGCGGAGCCGCTCCAGGACACTGGAGCGGCTCCTCTCGTTGGCGGGCGGGAAGGCTCCTGGAACCAGAGCCAGGGCCGGGGACCTCTCCTGGAACCAGAGCCAGGG
>CAYMSU010000495.1:0-4572 GCA_964393165.1 uncultured Enterobacteriaceae bacterium | reverse complement strand
CATGAGCCAGGGCATCGGCTCGAAGGGGCGCCCCCGGAAGTCCTGATCCAGCCCCGCAATCACGACGCGGCGCCCGTCCTCCGCGAGGTGCGTGGCCACGTCGACCAGGCTGCGGTCGAAGAACTGGGCCTCGTCGATGCCCACGACCAGTGCGGAGCCTACCGACTTCAGGATGTCGGTGGCCTGCGCCACCGGCACGCAGGGAAACCGCAGGTCGGAGTGCGAGACGACGTCGTGGGCGGCGTAGCGCACGTCGACCGAGGGCTTGAAGACCATCACGGCGTCCGTCGCGTAGCGCGCGCGGTTGAGTCGCCGGATCAGCTCCTCGGTCTTGCCGGAGAACATGCACCCCGTGATGACCTCGATCCAGCCGGTGCCGACCGGGTAGGCGCGGGGGACCATCACCTGCTCCAGCGCATCAGGGCCGCACCGTCGGGCTCGACCTGTACACAGCGAAGCCTCGCAACGGCCGGGTCGACGGCGGGAGCCTGCCGGGCCCAGGGATTGTCGAGCACGTGGACCGCTCCTGGGAACGGGGGAGGTGCCGCGCCCTCGGGCGCGGGGCCGACCCACCATAATCCAGCCACCTCGGCAAACCGCTCCGCGCGGAACATCGCCGAGGGGTGCGGACCGAACCATGTCTCGTGCGCGCTCTCGCTGCCGGCGTGGGTGGCGGTGACCGCCAACGGCGGACCGTAGAGGTGCAGCTGCACGTAGCCCCGCGGCAGGTTCCACGGCTGATCGGTGACCAACACGGGGACCAGGGGGAGCTCCCCGACGGAGTGCTCGAGGGTCGCGAGCGTGTCGATCAGCCCGCGCTCGATGGCCTGGATCCGCTCGATCGCGTCGAACGGGCCGAGGGTCAGGAGCCGCCCGCGCCCGGCGGCCTGGGGCGCCAGCGTGAAGTCGATGGACACGCCACCGTCCTCGTACTTGGCGTGGACGGACGGCTCCCCCCGCGGCCGACGACGCTTCGCGCCCACCTCGGACAGCCACAGCCACACCGCCTTGGCCACCGACTCGGCGTCGATCTCGGCGGGGATGGGCTTGACGACGTGCAGCACATAGGCCTGCTCGGCAAACATGCGGTCCAGTGCGTCGAGCAGCCGGCGCACGCCATCGGGGTCGCCCAGCGGCTGTGCGGGTTGGCGGGTGGCGATCGGAGCGATGCCGAATCGCAACCCCTCGGGGTCCTCGGCCTCGATCAGCTCGTCGGTGGCCATGCCGATCACGCGCGGGGCCTGCCCGTCGGAATCCGGGGTGGAGTCCGAAGCGAGGGCGCCCGCGCGGTCCAGCGCGACGAGAGCGCCGCAGGCCCACAGGTGGGCTTCGGGGTCGACCATGCAGGCCAGCACAGCGTCGGCCACGTCAGGGGGGAGGCGCTGAAGAGCCGACTCGAAGGCGGACCGCCCGAGCGCATCGAGCGAGCCGAGCCAGCGGGGCGCGTTTGCCCTCAAGGCTGCGCGAATCGCCTCGGTCAGCACGGCCATGCCGGCGCATATCCCGGGGCGCGGGGACCTGGCTACACGACGCCGCGGACCGGCCTACGCGTCGCGCGCGAGGCGGAACCCGAGCCCTGCGCCGCGGGCCTCCGGCCCCTTCAGCTCGATGGCCTTGGCCCAGGCCGCAAGCGACGGCTGGTCCCACGCGCCGGGGTGGATGAGCCGCTCGTCTCCCACTTCGTCAGCCGTCCACTCGGCGACGTTGCCCGCCAGGTCGCACACGCCCTCGGGGGTGCGGTCCCGCAGATACAGGCCCACGGCGCACGGGCGGCCAAGCACTTCTTCCTGGGTATTCGCGTTGCCCTCGCCAAAGGGGCTGCCCCACGGGTAGGGCCGGCGCTCCTTGCCGCGCGTGACCCACACCCGCTCGTCTTGCCGGGGGAGGCGGGCGCGATGGGTGCGGGCATAGGCCTCCGCCTCCCAGAAGGTGACGCCGACCACGGGCTGGTTGTCGACGACGAAGGCCTGGGCGCTGGCCTGCTCGGCATTGACCGGCCACGGGTCTTCACATTGCTCGAGCCAGGCCCAGCCTTCTTCGGACCAGGCGGCCCGGTCCTGGTAGCCACCCGCCTGAACCCAGGCGCGGAACTCGTGGTTGGTGACGGGGAAGCGACCGATGCGGATGGTCACGGCCTCGTAGGGCACCGCCACCCAGTACTCGGGGTCGTTGGGGGTGCGGATCCGCGGGTCGCCGAGGCGGCCGAGGGCTTCGCCGAGCGCGAGGCGCTGCTTGCCGGTGCCCAGGTCTTCCGAGACGACGCGGAGCAGCTCAGGGACGAGCAGGGCTTCCGCGCCGTGGCCGTTGGGCGCGGGGGGCTGGCCGTTGTGGGGGGGAGCCTGAGCGACGTCACGCGCGATGCCGAGGAGCGCGTCGGGTATCTGCTCGGGGGTGAGCGCCCGGACCGACTCGAGTCGGGCCTTCAGGTCGTCCACGACCATCCTCCGTTCCTGGCGGTCATGTCTAACCGCTCCACGGGCCCTTTCAATCGTGCTGCGCGACGATGACGCGCCAGCTCTCGGGAAAGGCCTCCCGACTGGCGGTTCCCCGGACATCGAGGAAGTCCTCGGCGGTGAGCTGGCGCCCGACCCACTGCTCGACGGTGTGGGCGGGGAGGCCGGCCCACTCGAGGTAGGCGGCGCCACCTTCGTCGTAGGGCCCGAAGTGGAGCCACCCCGGGTTGCGCTTGGTCATGCGGGCCTTCTGGTCGGGCCCGAAGGCCTTGTCGTGGCGGGCAACATAGACGCGCCGCACGCTGCCGTCGGGGCGCAGGGCGAAGAAGAGGGCGGCTTCGTGGCCAGTGAGAGAGAGGGCGAGCTCCCGTGCCCACGCGCAGAGCTCGAACTCGAAGCGGTAGCGCGCAGTGGGGGTGGGCATCGCAGGGAGTGTACCGCGATGGCTGGAGTCGGGCGCCGCAGGCGGGTTACGTCGGGCGCGGGCCCCCGTAGCTCAGTGGATAGAGCAACTGATTCCTAATCAGTAGGTCGGACGTTCGAATCGTCTCGGGGGTACTCTTGAAAGGCCAGCTTTCGGCCAATCGCCTCCGGCTCACCATGTACAGCAGGTTGTGCATCGTAGGCTCAGTCCGCGGAGGGCGCGTGGCGACGTGGCGGCTGATCCGGCGGAAGCGGGCCCCGCGAGGTCACCCCCTACGCTTCCTGTCCCACTGCGTCCCTTTTACCGAAGTGGCTCCATGTTCGTAGCCGGAGTGGTCCCAGTCAAAGGGGCGACTGCTGGCAGGCTTGCCACGTGGCAGGCCTGCCAGCACTCAGACCCATGTTCCACAGCTCCACCCACGTCACGCATCAGGCGTTCTTCGACCGCACGGCGACGAAGGAGAACGCCGCGCGGCAGAAGCCCTCGCCGCGATGGGATTCCACCTCGTGTACCGCTCACGCGCGTCGCGGGGTGCGTTCGATCTGCTGGCCACGCGAGGTGGGGATCAGCTCGGCGTCCAGGTGAAGCGATAGAAGCTGCCTCTGCGCTTCTCGCTGGCCGCCTGGAGTCGCATGGTGGCCGAGGCCGAGAGGCTCGGCTGGTATTGGGTCATCGCCGCGGTGGGTGACGAGGTGCGCTTCCTCGACCCCTGGACGGGCAGAAGGGACCGGTTGTACATCGGTCGCACATCGGAAGAACTCAGGCAATCCGCACGCGATGGGTCGGGCCAGCCGAGTCTCGAGTTCGAAACGTGGTGAGCGGCATCAAGGAAGGGGCGGACGCTGGTCCAGCCAAGCCACAGCAACAGGTTGTCGATGGCCGCCTCCGGGTGCAGCCGCACCGTCTTCCGGATGCGGGCCCTCGCGGGTCGCTCTGGACCAGCTCATCAGTCTGGCTCGAACGCCTGGACAGGCGGGTCAACCGTCCTTCGGGCGTACTTCGATCCACCCATTGGAACGTCGTTTCATGTTATAAAACAACGTTCTAGGAGACCCTCATGAAGACCAACCTCGTTCGATGCGACCTCGCCGACGCCGCCGCGGGCATCATCCTCAAGGAGGGGGACGCCTCGATCACCGTGCGCTCGCTGGCCCGCGAGGCCGGCTACTCGACGGCCACGCTGTACAACCACTTCCGGGACCTCGACGAGCTGCTGTGGCTCACCCGGCAGCGGTTGGTCGAGCGGCTCGCTACACACGTGGGGCGTGTTGCACCCGGTCGCGTGAACGACGTCGACGACCTCGTCGCCACCTTCCTCGCCTACGCCGAGGCGCACCTCGCGCAGCCCCACCTCTTCCGCTTCCTGTTCTTCCGCTCCCTGTCGCCGGCGTCGTCCCCACCGGGGGATGTACCCGCTCAGCCCGGCTTCGGTCGATTCGCGGCCCTACCGATGGCCTTCCTCACCGAGCGTCTGGGCATGGACCCGGGGCCGGCCAGCACCGTCATCAAGGCGCTGATCCTGACGGTGCACGGCAGCTTGGGCCTGTGGGCCTCCGGCAACGATGGGTACGACGCCGACCGGGTGCGGTCCGATGTCGATGAGATCGTTCGCTTCGTCGTCTCCAAGGAGGTCCCATGAATCCCCACTCGCTCCGGATCCATGAGAGCGCAGGACCGGAGTCCGTTTCGGAGGCC
>CAYMSU010000494.1:0-4597 GCA_964393165.1 uncultured Enterobacteriaceae bacterium | reverse complement strand
GATCGAATCGACCTCGCTCAGAACATCGAGCGCTTCCCGAGCGTCCGAAGCAAGGTTATCGACGAGCGTGAAATACCCGCCGTACGCTGCGTCCGCGTGCAGCCTGAATCCGTAATCTTCCCGCAGACGGAGAATCTCCGGAAGCGGGTCGACCGATCCGGTCGCGGTCCGAGGCCACCGTCCCGGACGCTGAGGGGGCGGCCGCGCTTGCCTTCGGCGCGCGGCCGCACGGTCACGCTACGTGAGGGCGCGATCCGGGGTTCCATCGCCGAGCGTGCACAGTATCGGCCTGATGACCCTCGAACACCGTGACCCTACACACCCCAAGGAGGTCGCCGTGAGGATGCTCTGGTGGTTGTTGGTGCCCGCGTGGGCGGACGGCCCGGTGCCGTCGATCGAGGTGGCGCTGGTCGGCGTCGAGGCCGAGCGTGCCGGGACGTTGGGCTGTGCGCTGTGGGACGGATCGGAGGGGTGGCCGACCGAGGATGCGCAGGCGCTCGCCCGCGTGGTCGTCGAGCCCGCCGAGGCCCGCTGCGTCTTCCGCGACATCGAGCCCGGGCGGTACGCGGTGTCGGTGCTTCACGACGAGGACGGCGACGGCCGCCTCGCGAAGAACCTGCTCGGGATCCCGCGGGAGGGCTGGGGGACGACGAATGACCGCACGTTCCCGTTCCGCGGCCCGACGTTCGACGAGTCCGTCGTGGACTTCACCCCGGACCGCGCGTCGGTGCGCGTGTCCCTGCACTACTGACGCGGAGGCCGTCATGACCCTGACCACACGCTACGGCCCCTGGGCGGTCATCACGGGGGCGTCGTCCGGCATCGGTCGGGCGCTGGCGCTCGAGCTCGCACGGGCGGGCCTGGACGTCGTGCTGGTGGCGCGTCGCCAGGATCGCCTCGAGGCCCTCGCTGCGGAGGTCGCGGGGATGGGCCGGGCCCATCGCGTGCTCGCCATGGACCTGACGGCCGAACGCGCCGTCGACGACCTGGTCGCCCGAACCGCCGACCTCGACGTCGGCCTGGTGATGCACGCGGCCGGGTTCGGGCTCGGTGGGCCCCATGGCGACCACCCGCTCGAGGCGCACCGGCGGATGCTGGACCTCAACTGCCGCGTCACCCTCGAGCTCGTGCAGCGGTTCGAGCCGCGGCTGGTCCCCCGCGGGCGGGGGGGCGTCGTGCTGCTCGCGTCGGTGATCGCGTTCACCGGCGTGCCGTGGTCGGCCCACTACGCCGCCACGAAGGCGTACGTGATGTCGCTCGGTGAGGGTCTGCAGGTCGAGTGGGCGACGCAGGGGCTCGACGTGACGATCGTCGCCCCCGGACCCACGGCGACGGAGTTCTTCGAGCATGCGTCGATGACCGCGTCGGCCGCGTCCACGCCCGAGGAGGTGGCCCGAACGACCGTGGCGCGGCTGGGCCGCCGCGGCGTGGTGCTGTCCGACCGGCTCGCGTTCTCGTGGCCAGCCCGCCAACCGCTGACCATGGAGACCCGATGCTCGTCACCTTGTCCCTGACACTCAACCTGCTCGTGCGGATGCCGGTCTGCATGTACAGCGTGGTGGGTGGGCTGTAGCGCACGTGCTCCCGCCCGACCGAAGGGCGCGGCGCCCCCTGATGGACGACCCTCCCACCCGCGGCGTCGTGGGCCGGTGGACGGGCACGATGTGCGGATGCCGCCTCGGCCTTCCGCGCGTCGACCGGCCGAGGCCTGGGGTCCGGGAGTCGGGCTAGTGGATGCGAAGCGAAACGCGTACTTCAGGTGCGTGTTGTGATGCATTCTGGACGATGGTGCCGGGATGAATACTTTGGATGAGTGCTACCCGGACACGCACCTTGAGTGCGTGTTCGCGGGAGGATCATCCAGTGTCGACCTCCGAGGACTTCTTCCAGACCCACCCCGTCTTCACGCACGAGGAGTATGCGCGCAGCCGCGAAGGCGGCAGCCGCCGGACGGTGGACAGCCTGCTTCGCAAGCAGGTCCAGAGCGGCCGGATCGCCCGGGTGCGCCGGGGCCTCTACGTCACGGTGCCGAGAGGGGGAGCCGCCGAGGCGGCCGACCCTTATCTGGTCGCGACGAAGGCCACGGACGACGCCGCGGTGAGCCATCACGCGGCGCTCCAGTTCCACGGCCGCGCCTACGCCATGTGGAGCCGGATCACATTCCTGACCAGCGCGCACACGCGCCGCTTCCACTTCGGCGCCACGGAGTTCGTGCCCGTGAGGCCCCCTTCGACGGTCTCCGCGCTCCCGGACATGGGGGGCGGCATCGAGACGTTGCCCAGCGGGGGAGGCGTGGTGCGTGTGTGCACCTGCGAGCGCGCGATGGTGGACGTGCTCCATGCGCCCACCTTGGGTGGCGGTTGGGAGGAGATCTGGCGCTCGCTCGAGCTGATCGAGTTCCTCGATCTCGACGCCGTGATCGCCTACGCGCTCCTCCTCGGGTCGGCGACGACAGTGGCTCGGGTCGGCTTGTTTCTCGATCAGCATCGGGAGCGGCTGTTCGTCGAGCCCGCCCATCTCGACAGGCTCGCCCGCAGCGCGCCGAAGGATCCGCGGTACCTCGACACGTCGCGGGAGCCGGGTCGGCTGGTCCACCCGTGGAACCTCATCGTCCCCGAGCGGGTGCTGGACCGGCGCTGGGGGGAGGTGCTGTGACGCTCACACGAGGTCAGCTCCAAGGGGCTGCTGCAGAGACCGGTTTCCCGGCGGACTCCTTGGAGAAGGTGTGGATGCTCGTGCGTCTCCTCCGCATGATCGTCGCCCACCCCTTCCTCGGGCCGCGGGTGGCGTTGAAGGGCGGCACGGCGTTGAACCTCTTCGTGTTCGACCTGCCGCGTCTCTCCGTCGACATCGACCTGAACTACGTCGGGGCCGCCGACCGGGAGACCATGCTCGCGGAGCGGCCGAAGCTCGACGCGGCGCTCGGCCAGGTCGCCGGGCGGCTGGGGCTGATCGTGAAGCGCGTTCCCGGGGACCACGCGGGGGGCAAGTGGCGACTGTCCTACACCTCCGCGCTCGGTCGCCCTGGTGTGCTCGAAGTCGACGTGAACTTCCTGCTCCGGGTCCCCCTGTGGGATCCGTCCCCGCGGGACTCCCGCCCTTTCCTCGGGGATGTGGCCCGGCAGGTCCCCTTGCTTGACGAACACGAGATCGCCGCCGGGAAGCTCGCGGCGCTCCTCGCGCGAGGGGCGAGCCGCGACCTCTTCGATGCGCGTGCCTTGCTCGCCAGCGAGGTGCTCGACATCGGAAGGCTCCGGTTGGCGCTCGTCGTGTACGGAGGCATCAACCGGGTGGACTGGCGGACGGTCGTGATCGACGCTGTGGCGACGACGTCCGAAGATGTGAAGCGCCAGCTCCTGCCGATGCTGCGGCAGGACATCCGCCCCGCGGAGGCGGATGTGGAGCGCTGGACGAGGGACCTGGTCGCCGAGACCCGCGATCGCCTCGCCGCCGTCTTGCCGCTCGCCGACCACGAGCGCGAGTTCATCGAGCGGCTCAACAGCCAGGGCGAGATCGATCCTTCGCTGATCACGACGGACGCGGAGCTGCGGCGGCGCATTGCGGCGAATCCCGGCCTTCGGTGGAAGGCGCTGAACGTGAAGAAGCACTTGGGCGGGGCGTGACGGACTCAGGTTGCGGCGAGAGCCCCCGCTTCGCACACCAAGGGGTTCGAGGAGGAAGTTGGGACGCCCCCTGATGGACAACACTCGAACTCTGCTGGCGGCGCCGACGAACGAGCTGAAGGTGGTGATCGAGCAGGCGAGAGGGCTCGTCGCGTCTGGCTGACGACCTGCCTCTCCCTGTTCGCCCGTGTCACCTCAGCGGCCACACCAAACCGCGCCCTGAGAACGAGAACGCCTCACGGACGCTCCGGTCCGGCCACGCGCGCACGTACCGGTTGCGCTCTGCGGGCCACGCGTCCGGCAAGGCCAGCAGCGCGCTGCCGTCTCCGACCGCCGACGAGATGCCCGAGCCGCTGGGTACCCACGGCAACCCGTCGACCGGCGCGGCCTCGCCGGTCGCGAGGTCGAGCCACCACCAGCGCGAGGAGGAAGACGTGTAGAGCTGCTCCGGGTCGTCCTCGGCCTCGGGCGGGGCGCGGGACGGGTCGAACACGAACACCACCGCGGTCGTGTCGTCGAGCACGCGCAGGCCGGTCGCGTCGAGGCCGCCCGTGGCCTCGCGCAGGTCGATCGACCAGTCGGGGTCGAAGCCGTCGGCGCTGGGCAAGATCCGCAGTACGCAGGTTGGTAGGTAGTTCGGGTCACCGAACCGAGGCAGCACGTAGCCGTGCGTGCCGGTGACGTAGACCGTGCCGTCGGGAGCGCGTTCAGCGCCGCCGGTGCCGTGGCAGCGCGCATCGGACCACACCGCGAGGACCTCGCCGGACGCCGCGTCGAGCGAGAGCGCATGCACCGCCTCATCCACGTTCGGGAAAGCCTTGTAGGTGACCGGCACGAGCAAGCGGTCTCCCTGGAGCACCCCGACCCCGGCGTCGGGCAGGCGCCCACCGACCCGGGCGCTGTCCAGGGGGAGGCTGCCGGTGATCTGCATGGCGACAGGGTCGAGCACCGTGATCTCGACGCCGAACAGCGCC
>CAYMSU010000493.1:0-4623 GCA_964393165.1 uncultured Enterobacteriaceae bacterium | reverse complement strand
AGGTGGGCGAGGCGGGGCTCACGCTGTCGGGGGGCCAGCGCCAGCGCGTCGCCCTCGCCCGTGGCCTCGCGCGCTCGGCCCGGCTGCTGCTCCTCGACGACGTGCTGTCGGCGGTGGACCACACGACGGAGGCTCGCCTGATCGAGATGCTCCAGCACCCCGAGGATCGGCCCACCACGGTGATCGTCGCCAATCGAATCTCCGCCTTGCGCCACGCCGACGTCATCCTGGTGCTCGAGCGCGGCCGCGCGCTCGCGGTGGGCACGCACGAGGAGCTCGCCAGCCGTCCGGGGCCGTATCGAGACGCCTGGGAGGTCCAGTCGGAGACCGGGGAGGGTGCGCAGTGAGCGACGCCCGCCGCGACGACCCGCTGGGAGAAGACGCCTCGGGCGATCTCCGGCTGCTCGGGAAGATCGTCCCGTACATCCGCAAGGACGCCTGGCTGTACGGGCTCGCCTGCGTGTTCGCGCCGATCTCCGCGGCCCTCGTGATCGTCCAGCCGTGGCTCCTCAAGCGGGCGATCGACGACGCGATCGTGCCCGGCGACGCCGAGGCGCTCTCCGCGATCGCCCTCGGCTACCTCGCCGCCGTGTTCGTCGCGTTCCTCGCCGAAGGCGGCTACACGCTGGCGATCTCGTACGGCGCCACGCGCACGATCACGCGCCTGCGCGACGACGTCTTCGCGCACACGCTGTCGCTCGCCCAGAGCTTCTTCGACCGCGTGCCCACCGGACGGCTGCTCACCCGCGCCACGTCCGACGTCGAGGCCCTCGGCGAGACGCTGTCGGCCGGCGCGTTCACCATCGTGCTCGACGTGCTGCTGGTCACGGGCATCCTCGGCGCGATGGCGTGGATGGACCTCGGCCTCACCATGGCCCTGTTGCTCGTCGGCCCCCCGCTCGCGCTCGTCATCGAGCTGATCCGGCGCCGGCTGCGCAAGCTCTACCAGGCCGTGCGCACCAACCTCGCCGCGCTCAACGCATACGCGGCGGAGCGGATCGCCGGGGTCGAGGTGGTCCAGCTCTACAACGACGAGGAGCGCGTCCTCGGCGCGTTCGACAAGCGGCTGCACGCCTACCGCGACGCGACCATCGGCACGAACATCTGGGACTCGATGCTCTACGCCCTGGTCGACGGGCTCACGTCGATCACGATGGCGCTGATCCTGTGGTACGCGGCCTCCCCGTGGCTCGACAGCGTGGCCACGGCAGGGCTCCTGGCTGCGTTCATCGAGTACATCGGGCGCCTGTTCACGCCGATCCGGGAGCTCTCCGCCAAGCTCGCGATCCTCCAGCGCGCGGCGAGCGCCCTCGAGAAGATCTTCGGGCTCCTCGATCACGACGAGCACATCGCTCCGGGCACCGTCGACCTGCCCGAGGAGCCCGGCCCCGTCGAGCTCGAGGGGATGACCTTCGCCTACCGGGGAGGTCCCGACGTGCTCTCCGACATCACGCTCACGATCGCGCCCGGCGAGGTGGTGGCGCTGGTCGGGCGCACGGGATCGGGCAAGACCACGCTCGGCCGCGTGCTCATGCGGTTCTACGACGGATACCGCGGGCACGCCCGGATCGACGGCGTGGAGCTCCGGGACGTCTCGCTCACGTCGCTGCGGGACCGCATCGCCGTGGTCCAGCAGGACGTGGTGCTCTACCCTGGCGACGTGCGGTTCAACCTCACGCTGGGCGCCGACATCCCCGACGCGCAGCTCCACGAGGCGATCGCCCAGGCCCAGGCGGAGGAGGTGGTAGCCCGCCTCGGCGGCCTCGACGGGCGGATTGAGCACGGCGGCCGCAACGTCAGCGTGGGCGAGGCCCAGCTGCTGTCCTTCGCCCGGACCCTCGCCGACGATGCGCCGATGGTGATCCTCGACGAGGCCACGGCGTCGGTCGACACGCTCACCGAGGCGCGGATCCAGCAAGCTACCCAGGCCGTGCTGGAGCAGCGCACCGTGCTCGTCGTGGCCCACCGGCTGTCGACGATCGTCGGTGCCGACCGCATCGTGGTGCTGGACCGTGGGCACATCATCGAAATAGGACGACACGATAAGCTTCTCGAGGCGCAGGGAGCCTACGCCTCGTTGTTCCACAGCCAGTTCGGCGAGCAGTCGGCCGCGAGCTGAGCCATCGTCCCGGGGGGCCACCGGATGAGCAGCGTTCGTTCCACCCACGGAGGGCGCATCACGGTCCTGCTCGGCACGGACCTCGGCGGCCAGCCCGGGCGGTCCGACCTGTCCTGGGGCCGCGACCCGCGGGCCACCATCCAGGCCATCGACGAGATGCGGGTCAGCACCGCACCCATCCTCCCCAGCCCCGCCCACGAGGCCCTGGCCCGCCTGCAGCAGGCGATGACCCCCCACCGGTGCAAGCTGGTCACGCGCTGCATCGACGGGCTCCTCCTGAAGGCCGCTGCCGCCGAGGTGCTCGAGCTCGACGGCTCCCTGTGGCGCCTGCGGTGTTCCGCGGATCCTGGCCATCCCCGGATCGGGATCTTCGGCCGGCAGAGCCCCGAGCGGTGCTGCGCGACCTGCGGGGCGCCGATGCGGCCCGACGTGCGGCTCGGCGACGAGCCCCCCGAGCACCTCCCCGAGGCCCACGCGGCGATCGCCGAGAGCCGGGTGTTCCTGTGCGCCGAGACCACTGCCGGGAACCCGGTGGTCCACGGCATGCTGGACGTGGCCACGGCGGCCTCCGTGAAGCGCTGGCAGGTCCACCCGCAGCCTACCGCCGACCTGTTCGACGAGACCCTCGCGGTCTCCGCCGATGAGGGCGTGCCCCGCCTCGTGCGTCAGTGGTTGGCCGAAGGGGCCTGATCTACCCACGGGATCGAGGCCACCCCTCGTGGTGGGCCCGTGCAGGTCCCTCGATCGCCCACGTGAACGAGTGGGAGACCGCCTCAGGTCCCTTCTTCGGGGCGCGAGCGCCCTCCCGGGGCTCCCGGCTCCGCGAGCGAGGCCGCCATGCGCTCCAGGAACAGCCGCTCCAGCGCACCCGCCTTCAGGTCCTCCGCGGCCACGTCCTCCACCACGCGGCCGTGCGCGAGCATGATCACGCGGTCCGCCACGGCCTCGACCGTCTCCACGACGTGCGTCGACAGCAGCACCGTGCGCCCTCGGTCCACGGCGCCGCGAAGGACCTTCTTCACCCGCGCCGCTGAGGGCGGATCGAGCCCGTTCAGAGCCTCGTCGAGGACGAGGACCTCGGGATCCCCGAGCAGCGCCGCCGCGAGCGCGGTGCGCCGACGCATGCCCTGCGAGTACTCCCGGATCACCCGGTCGGCGTCCTCCCCGAGATCGGCGAGCGACAGCGCCTCCTCGACGTCCCCGTGCCCCCGGATCTCGGAGATCAGCTCGAGGAACTCCCGCGCCGTGAGCCACGGGTACACCGCAGGCTCCTCGGGCACTGCGCCGATCCGGGCTCGCGCACGCCGCGGCTCCTCCACCACGTCGATGCCGGCGACACGGACGCGGCCCTCGGTCGGTCGCAGCAGACCCGTCAGCATCTTCAGGCAGGTGGACTTGCCTGCTCCGTTGTGGCCGATCAGGCCGACAAAGGCCCCTCGCGGGACCTCGAAGTCCACGCGGTGGACCGCCACCACGCGGCCGTAGGTCTTGCGCACACCGTCGAACTGGATCGCCGGTGCCGTCGACTCGTCGCTCATTGCACCCCCGCGCCCGCGAGCGCCGCGAGCCCCACCGCGCAGACCGTGGCCAGCGGCGCGTAGACGGCCATCGGTCGGGGGGCCAGCCCGGCCGTGGCAGTGGCGAGCGCGCTGGCGACACCCACGGCGACGAGGCCTGCGCCCGCGACCCCGAGCGCCGGGAGGGCGCCCTGGAAGAACGCCACCGCGAGGGCCCCGCCCCCGACGATCGGCAAGCTCCACGCGACCAACACTACGAAGCGCGCCGCGGCGCCGTTCACGCCAGGCGCGGGGAGCCAGCGCCGCAGGAACTCGGGCTGGTCTTGCTGCATGACCGGCCCGTTCGCGGCGACCAGGAACGCCCCGAGGACCACCACCAGCAGCGCCCGGGAGGGCCCTGCCTCGAGGGGCGTCCACCCGGCGGCCAGGGCGAGCGCGCCGAGCAGCCACGCCCCGGTGACCAGGGTGCGCCGCGCCCGCCAGCCGTGCCGCAGATCGTTGAGCGCGTACGGTCGCCACCCCGGGGGCAGGAACCGCACGAGCCAGTCGAGGTACACGGACCGGGCCTCCTCCGGATCCGCCAGGGCGGCGTACCGCGCGTCGATGTCGGCGACGACGGCGGAGCCGCGGAACCACTGCTGCTCGGCGAGCCCGGGCACCGGCAGCGCAGCCACGATCGCAGCGGCGATCGGTGCGACCACCCACGCCCCGGCCCCCGCCGCGCCGGCCGCCGCCGCCGGGACCGAGGCCGCCGCCTGGTAGATCAGCGCGCCTGCGCCGAGCAGGACGACGCCTGGCGCGTAGAGGAAGGCCGCCTGGGCGCGGGGGTTGTTGCCCCGAGCGAGGTCGAGCACGGCAGCCCAGCGCGGATCCTCGGCCACGCGAACCGCCGCCAGCACGACGAGCGCGCTCCCCGTGAGCCCCAGCGCGAAGGCGCCCGCGAGGGCAATATCGCTCTTCTGCGAGACGGCGATACGATTCGGATTT
>CAYMSU010000492.1:0-4636 GCA_964393165.1 uncultured Enterobacteriaceae bacterium | reverse complement strand
ACAAGATCGGAATGGCGGGCGCGGGGCTGAGCCGCTTCCGGGAGCTGATCCGGCAGCCCCACCGGATCCTGCTCGTGACGGGGCCCACGGGGTCAGGGAAGTCGACCACGCTCTACTCGGCGATCACCGAGATCAACAGCCCCGAGAAGAACATCCTCACCATCGAGGACCCGATCGAGTACGAGGCCCACGGGATCGGCCAGGTCCAGGTGAACCACAAGATCGACCTCACCTTCGCGTCCGCGCTCCGCGCGTTCCTGCGGCAAGACCCCGACGTCATCCTCGTGGGCGAGATCCGCGACACCGAGACCGCCAACAACGCGGTTCAGGCCTCGCTCACCGGCCACCTCGTGTTCTCTACCCTGCACACCAACGACTCCGCGACGGCGTTCGCGCGGCTCGGCGACATGGACGTGGAGCCCTTCCTGGTCGCGGACACGGTGCTCGGGGTAGTGGCCCAGCGGCTCGTGCGCACGATCTGCAAGCAATGCCGGGAGCAGTACGACCCTGACGAGCTCGAGCTCCGAGAGGTCGGCTGCACGCCCGAGCAGATCACCCAGGTCCCTAACGCCACCATCTTCCGGGCGGTCGGCTGCCCTGCCTGCAATGGGGTGGGGTACACGGGTCGGACGGGGATCTACGAGTTCCTCGAGAACAGCGACGAGATCCAGCGACTGGTGATCCGCAACGCGACCTCGGCCGAGATCACGAAGGTCGCGCGCGAGGCCGGCATGTTCACCCTGTTCGAGGACGGCGTGCGCAAGGTGTTCCAGGGGATCACGACCTTCGACGAGGTCAAGCGCGTGACCGCGGCGGACGCCTGAGATGGCGGTCTTCGAGTACAAGGGGCTCGACGCCTCCGGAAAGGCCACCTCGGGCATCGTCGATGCCGACTCCGCCAAGGCTGCGCGGGCGCGCCTGCGCAAGCAGGGGCTGTTCCCGACCGAGGTGCACGAGCAGGCCGGCAAGGGCACCCGCCGCGGCGAGTCGATCCTCGACATCCAGATCGACGTCGAGTCGTACTTCCAGTTCATCACCGCACGCGACATCAGCGTGATGACCACGCAGCTGTCGACGCTCGTGGGCGCGCACGTGCCCATGGCGGAGGCGCTCGCGGCGCTCGTCGATCAGACGGAGAAGTCCAAGCTCAAGGTCATCCTGTCCAACATCAAGGAGCGGGTGAACGAGGGGAGCGGGCTCGCCGACGCGATGGCCCACCATCCCCGGGTCTTCGACGACCTTTACGTCCAGATGGTGCGCGCAGGCGAGAAGTCCGGGGCCCTCGACCAGGTGCTCCAGCGCCTCGCGAAGTACTCCGAGGGGCAGGTCAAGCTGCAGGGGCAGGTCCTCTCCGCTGTCGCGTACCCGATCATGCTCGGCATCATCGGCGTGCTGATCCTGATGGGCCTCTTCCTGTTCGTGGTGCCCCGCATCCGCGGCCTGTTCGAGTCCATGCCCGGAGGCTCGGAGGCGCTCCCCATGCTCACGAAGCTCGTCTTCTTCTTCGGAGACATGCTCGTGGGGTGGTGGTGGGCGGTTCCTCTCGTCGTGCTGCTCTTCGCGTTCGCGTTCCGCCGGTGGGTCGGCAGCAAGCGGGGGCGCGCCACTTGGGACCGCTGGCGCCTGCGCTTCCCGGTCTTCGGCAAGATGACGCGCCTCGTGTCGGTCGCCCGCTTCTGCCGCACGCTGTCCACGCTGCTGATCAGCGGGGTTCCGATTATCGCCGCCCTGAAGATCGTGGAGGCTGTGGTCGGCAACGTCGTTCTGGCCGATGCGGTGTCGAAAGCGGCGCACTCGATCACCGAGGGGCAGTCTGTCGCGGTTCCGCTCCGCAACTCGGGGGAGTTTCCCCCGATGGTCACCCACATGGTGGGTATCGGGGAGCGAACCGGCGAGCTCGAGCGCATGCTCACAGTCGTGGCGGATGCCTACGAGGATCAGGTCGAGGCAACGATTTCCGCCATGACCTCGTTGCTCGCCCCCGTCATGATCCTTCTGATGGGCGGCGGAATCTTTGTCGTTGCCCTCGGTCTCTTGCTACCCATGATGAACATCTCTCAGTTGGTCCGGTGAGTGGAGGTAAATGATGCGTGACTGGGTCCAGAACTGGATCAAGGGGCACTCGGAGCTGCTCCGCATGGCGCAACGTCGTGCCCGCCTGCGGGGGCGTCGAGGTATGTCGCTCGTCGAGGTCATGGTCGTGATCGCGATCATCCTCACCCTGATGAGCATCCTCGCGATCGGGGTGTTCTCCGTGTTCGCTGAGTCCCAGGTGCAGACCACCATCCTCACCATGGGCAAGGTGAACGAGCGCATCCAGATCTACATGCTTCGCAAGAAGAAGCCGCCCTCTGGCAGCGCTGGCATCGCCGAGGCGTTCTCGGGCGACTCGGTTCCCACCGACGCGTGGGGCAACGAGTTCGTGTACGTCACGCCGGGGCCGGGGGGCCAGCCCTTCGACCTCATCTCCCTCGGGTCCGACGGACAGGAGGGCGGCACCGGCAACGCGGCCGACATCCGCTGGAGTGAGCAGCAGTGAGATCCGCCCGCCGGGGTCTGTCCCTCATCGAGGTGATGGTCACCATCGCGATCCTGCTCGCGCTGGTCGCGGTGTTGGCCCCGGCGACGCGCTCGATCTTCGCACTCGACCAGCGCGCGGCGGCTCGAAAGCTCGCCGTGCTCTACGAGCGCCTGCACGACGAGGCGGTCATGCGGAACCGAAGCTTCCGGGTGGCGTTCCACCTGGAGCAGGGCAAGTACGTGGTCCAGGCGGGGGAGGCGGGCGCGCTGATCGCGGCGTCTCCCGAGGATCGAGAGCGCTTCGAGGAGGAGCTGCGCGACAAGGTCCGGCACATGGACGACGATGAGCGTCGTGCGTTCATGCGGTCCCGCCAGCAGCCCTTCGAGAGCATGGGCAAGGACGGCCAGATGGAGTTCGAGCTCCCCTGGAGCGTCAAGTTCGGCGGTGTCTACACCCCTCAGTACGGGCGACTGGTCCGGCCCGGCGACGACACGGGAGGGGGCTCGTCGGACGACGAGGAAGCACCGCCCGTGTTTTCCTACGTGATGAACTCCGGCGTCATGGAGCACACGCTCATCCAGCTCGTGTCCGCCGACAACCCCGACCAGGGGTGGACCATCGAGGTCGAGCCCCTGTCCGGGGTCGTCAAGATGCACGGGGAGCTGCTCGAGGGCTTCGACATCCGAGAGGACGTGCCCGAAGACGGCCCGTCCCTCCCCAACTAGTTCGGGCAGGAGGCAAGTAGTGCGCGCAGGAGGCCGTATGCAGTCGCGTCGCGGGTTCTCGCTGCTCGAGGTGATGGTCGCCCTCGCGATCCTCACGGTGAGCCTGGTCATCCTGGTGGAGACCCAGAGCTCCGCGGTCGTGCTCACGCAGGAAGCCGAGCGGATCGTGACGGCAACCGATCTCGCCCAGGTCAAGCTCAACGACGCGCTGATCACGGTGGAGGAGGAGGGCTTTCAGGTCTCCGATGTCTACGAGAGCGGCGACTTCGACAACCTCGGCAGCGACATCCTGAACGCCGAGTTCGGGGAGGAGCTCGAGGACTTCCACTGGGAGTACACGGTCACCGAGGTCGACATCTCGGGCATCGGCGACGCCGGCTCCGCCATGGAGGGGCTCGGCGGCGGAGGCGGGGGTAGCGAGGACGGGCAGAGCAGCATGCTCGGGCGCCTGCTCGGAGGCGGCGGGGGGGGTGGCGGCGGTGGCGACGTGCCGTCCGACGCCCCCGGGACCTCGCCAGCGGGCGACATGCTGGGCGCGCTCGGGTTCGGCCCCGACCAGATCACGGAGACGCTGTCGCCGTTCATCCGCGAGGTCCGGGTTCGCGTGTGGTGGGGTCGCTCCTCGAAGCAAGCCGAGGAGCAGGGCACGGAGGTCATCATGACCTCCCACGTGATCAACCCCACGGGGATCCTCTCGCTCGAGCAGCAGGGGATCGCGCAATGACGCGCCGAAGCCGCCGGGGGCTCACCCTGATCGAGGTCATGGTCGCGATCGCGATTCTGCTCGTGATGTCCGCGGTCGTGGCGGAGTCCCTGCGCAACTCGATCACGTTCCACAACCTGCTGTCGGACCGGGACAGCACGGTGCGCGCAGCGCGGGTCGCGCTGTCCAAGCTCAAGCGGGACATCCAGCTGTCGTACCTGTCGCCGAACCGGGGCAACCCGGATCGCTTCATGACGGTGTTCGTGGGGATGAACGACGAGCCCGACAAGCTGTTCTTCGCGAGCCTCAACCACCAGCGGCTCTACCTGGACAGCCGTGAGTCGGACATGACCGAGATTACGGTGTGGACGGAGCAGAACCCCGATGGACCGGGCTACGTGCTGTACCATCGGGAGGCCCCGCGGATCGACGAGGAGCCCGACGAGCAGGGGGTGGTCTGGCCGCTGGCGTACAACGTGCGTTCCTTCTCGCTGCGCTACCTGGACCAGCTCAGCGGGGAGTGGCGCGATGAGTGGGACACTCGCTCCGCCGACACGCCCTACCGGCTGCCCCGGGCCGTGGAGATCGGGCTCGTGCTGATCGCACCGGATCCCGAGGATCCGACTGGGGAGTGCGGCGACTGATGGACATGTTCGCCGACCTCGAGCTGCAGGATCAGGTCGCCAT
>CAYMSU010000491.1:0-4641 GCA_964393165.1 uncultured Enterobacteriaceae bacterium | reverse complement strand
CGTCGTCGCCGAACCGGTGGGTGGCGGGGATCCGCACGCCGCTCGCGCCCACGGGCGTGGAGTCGTTGCCGCGCAGCCCGAGGCCGGTGAACGGGCCACGGGGGGCGAGGCCCCCGGCGGTCGCGGGCACGAGCCAGAGCGTGCTCGCCCCCTCGGCGGCCACCGGCCGGCTCGACCACACGTAGCCGTCGGCGTGGTGCGCCGAGGTCACCCAGCTCTTGTCGGCGTCGAGCACGATCTCGGAGCCCTCCGCGCGCGCGGTCGACAGCGGGGCCCAGAAGTGGCTGCGGCTGCCCGCCTCGGAGAACGCGAGGGTGGACAGGTGCTCGCCGCGAGCGACCGCGCGGTTCAGCTCGGCCGATCCGTGGGCGGCGATCACCGCGGCGCCCGCGTAGTGCATGCACACCACCATCGCGGCGCTGCCGCACTCGCGGGCGATGCGCTCGACGACGTGGGCGGCGTCTCCGAAGCGGCCGCCCCGCCCGCCGTGCTCGACGGGGGTGAGCAGGCCGAGGAGCGAGGCCTGGCGGAGCGCGTCGACCGCCTCGGCGGGAAACCGGGCGTCGGCGTCGACCGCGGGGGCGGCCTCGCGGATGGGCCCGGCCGCGAGCGGCTCGAGGGTGGCGAGGACCTCCGCACGGATGGCGGACATAGAAGCCTCCAGCGCCCGCGCTGGAGGCGCGGGCCTAGGTGAGGGCTCGTCCGGGGACCCCGGACGATGCCGGGATTCAGAAGTGGGTCACCATGGCGGTCTCCCGAGGACGTGACAGCCCGGCCACCGTACCCGCTGCGGAGGGCGCTGACTCAGCTACTCCGGCTCCGTTCCATCGACCTCGTCGACCTCGTCCAGGATCGGGCGCTCGCGGAACCGAAACGGTCCGCGCAGCCCCTCCAGGATTCGGGCGTCGCGGGCGTAGGGATCCTGGCGGAACTGCACCCCGTCGTCCTCGACCCACGCCGTGAGGTACGCGAGGACCACCGGCACGGGCTCGTCGAGCCGGATCTCGCGGGTGTCGCCCGCCTCGATCGCCGCCTCGAGGGCCGGCCGATTCCAGCGCTCCTGCGACCGCAGCACCCACGCCGCGAGGGCGAGCGGATCCTCAATCCGGATGCAGCCCGAGCTCACGGCGCGCTGATCCCGGCCGAACAGCGTCTGCCGCGGCGTGTCGTGCAGGTAGACGTAGTGCTCGTTCGGGAACATGAACTTCATGCGGCCGAGCGGGTTCGACGGGCCTGGCCCCTGCCTTAGCGCGTAGGGGTAGGGCGGCTCCTGCGGAAACGCCTCCCAGTCCACCGTCGAGGGGTCGACCAGGTCGCCGCGCGGGTCCAGGACCTCGAGCCCGCGCTCCGCGAGGACCCCCAGATCCTCCCTCAGCAGGGGCAGGACGTCCTGAAGGAGGATGGTCGGCGGCAGGGTCCACGTGGGATTCACGACGAGGTGGGTCATGTCTGCCCGGAACACCGGCGTCTGTCGGTAGGGCGCGCCCACTTGCGCGCGGGTTCGCCAGGTGATGCGGCCGCCCTCGACGACCCAGGCCTCGAACCCCGCGATGTTCACCCCCACGAAGTCCTGGTCGAAGTCGTGGAGGAGCCAGCGCCCGCGCTCGAGGTTGACGCGCAGCTGGTCGACGCGGTGCTCGACCGGCACGTTGAGCGCGGCCAGCGTGTTCTTGCCGACCACGCCGTCGACGTACAGCCCGTGGTGGCCCTGGAACGCCTCGACCGCAGCCTTCAGGGCATCGTCGAAGACGTCGGCGCCGGGGGAGACCGGGAGGTGCCCGCTGGCCTCGAGCCGCGCGCGGAGCTGGGCGACCCGCGGGCCGGCATCGCCTGCCGTCAACGTCGGCCCCTCGTCGACCGGCTCCCAGCCCCCTGCTGCGGCGAAGGCCCGGTACCGCGCGAGCTCCTCCATGTACCCGCGGTACATCCAGTGCTGCGGGGCGAGCGCCTCGATGCGCGGGCCGAGCTCGTCCGACGCGATGGCGCCGAGCATGGCGCCCACCGGGTCCTCTTGGCCGAGCGACAGCACGATGTTCCAGTTGGGATCCAGGGCCTCGGGATCGACCTTGCCGAACCGCAGGTGGTAGCTGATCCGGACCAGGCTGTCGGTGAGGAGGAGGTCGATCTCGGCGAGCTCCTCCGAGCGCTTCTTCCCGCGTCGCGGCAGGGAGGCGAGGCGCGCGTCGAGCGCCTCGAAGTGGTAGTCCGCGGGGTCGAGCCCGTGCCGGTCCGCTCCCCGCACCGCCTCGAGCAGCTGCTCGGCGGCGACGTCGTGCCACAGCGGGAAGAACCCCCGGCGCTGGTAGAGCGCGGGTAGGAGCTTGGTGGACGCAAGCTCGAGGCCGTCGCAGCAGGCGCCGCCGGTGGCGACGAGCTCCTCGACCTTGGGCTGCAGGATCAGCGCGATCTCGCCGGAGCGCTGGGCGTCCCGCCCCACGAGGTGCTCGGTCGCGGGGTTCTTGGCGACCGCCGGCAGCCCCGCCAGCAGGAGGACGAGCAGCCGCAGCATCGTGGCGAGGCAGGAGGTCGGGGTGCGCATGGCCTACCCTACCCCGGCGCAGCCGCGGCCCCGCGGCTGACCCAGGGCACGACGTCGTCTGTGGGTCAGTCCGCGAGATCGCAGACGTCTGCGCAGGACGCCTCGACACACGTGAGCAGCGGCCCCGCCAGCGATCCGCCGGCCGCCGCGAAGTCGTCCGCACACGTGCGCGGGTTGCCGCAGGCCAGCACGCACGCCGCCCAGGCGTTGAGCGCGGCGCTGCACACCCCGTCGCCCGCGCAGGGCCCCAGCGTGGCCCCGCACTGGGCGCCCCCGCACTCCTGGCAGGGGTACCACGGATTGCACTCCCAGCCCGTGTCCTCCGGCTCCGCGGAGTCCTCTGCGTCCGGGGTGCCGGAGTCGTCGGTGTCCTCGGGGGAAGTTGGGGACGCCGGGGTCGTGGAGCCGTCGCAGGCGATGAGCAGGGTGAGGAACCTGTGCAAGTACCCCTCATGCCGGCCCGCGCAGGCCAGCTTCGCCTCGCCTCGTCGCAGTCCGTCATCGTCACGCCCCCGGGCCTGAGGATAGGTCGCCGCCCATGCAACTCCTCGACTGCCTCGAGCACACTCCCGGCGGCGACGTGCGCGGCTCTGTGGTGTGGCTGCACGGCCTCGGCGCCAGCGGCTACGACTTCGCCCCGCTCGTCCCCCACCTCGGACTCGACCAGGTGCGGTACGTCTTCCCCCACGCCCCGAAGACGCCCGTCACCATCAACCAGGGCTTCGTCATGCCGTCCTGGTACGACATCCGCTCCCTCGACCACGCCGCCACCGATCGCGAGGATCCCGATGGCGTTCGCGCGGCGGCGGCGGCGGTGGAGGCCTTGCTCGATCGGGAGGTCGCCCGCGGGGTGCCGCGCGAGCGCATCGTCCTCGCCGGGTTCAGCCAGGGCGCCGCGCTGGCGCTGTACGTGGCTCGCACCACGCCGCGCGCGCTCCGCGGGGTGGTCGTGCTGTCGGGCTACCCCGTCCTGCAGCGCGAGGTCGACGCCGCGGCGACGGAGGCCGGCAAGACCGCCCCCATGTTCTTCGGCCACGGGCGGCAGGACGACGTGGTGCCCATGGCCGGCGGCCGCGCGGCCTACGAGGCCGTGATCGCACGGGGGATCGCCGCCGAGTGGAAGGACTACCCCATGGGCCACGAGGTCAACGCCGACGAGATCCGCGACATCCGCGGGTTCCTCCATGCGCGCCTCGGCGGCGCCTGATGGGCCGGCTCGAGGCGCGCACGGTCCTGATCACCGGCGCCTCGCTGGGGGTGGGCCGAGCCTGCGTCGAGGCCTTCGCCCGGGAAGGCGCCAACGTCGTGCTGGTGGCGCGCCGTCCGGAGCCCCTGGCCGAGGCGGCGGCGGGCCTCGACCCCGCGCGGGTCCTCACCCACCCCGCCGACGTGGTGGACCTGCCCGCCATGCAGGCCGCGCTCGAGGCCACCCTCGACCGGTTCGGGGCGCTGCACGGGCTCGTCAACAACGCCGGGGTGCACCACCGAGGCCCCGTGACCGCTCGCGAGCCCGCCGAGCTCGCCCAGATGGTAGACGTGAACCTCCGGGCCCCGATCGCCCTCACCCGGCTCGCGCTGCCCCACCTGCAGGCGGTCGACCGGGCCTTCGTGGTCCACGTGGCGAGCCTCGCCGGCAAGCTCCCCCTGGAGGGATCGGCCACCTACTCCGCCACCAAGATGGGGCTGCGCGCGTTCTCCCTCGCGCTCGCCGAGGAGCTCCGGGGAACCGGAGTCACCGTGTCCGCCGTGAGCCCTGGCCCGATCGACACGGGCTTCATCATGAGCGACATCGACGAGGTGTCGGATCTCACCTTCTCGCAGCCGGTGTCGACCGCCGCGCAGGTCGCAGACATGGTGCTGGCCTGTGCCCTCGACGGCCGGCGGGAGCGCCAGCGCCCGATCGTCGGAGGCACCCTGGCCACGGTGGGCTACCTGTTCCCCGCCCTGCGCAGGCTGCTGAAGCCGTCGCTCCAGCGGCGAGGTCGCCGCCGGAAGGCCCGGCTGAAGCAAGAGCGCGCACGGAAGGAGGGAACGTGAGGATCGACCTGGCCGCGCTCACGCTGTCGCTGCTGCTGGCCTGCAACAAGGCCCCCCCCGCCACC
>CAYMSU010000490.1:0-4643 GCA_964393165.1 uncultured Enterobacteriaceae bacterium | reverse complement strand
GGCTGCCCAGGCCCGGGCTCGTGACCAAGGTGCTGTGGCAGGACCTCGAGGAGATGGACGGCTGGCGCATCCAGCGGTGGAAGGCGGTGCGCCGCAAGGTGATCCACGGCGGCAGCCTGGGCGTCCGCCTCATCGACCCGAGCGGCGTGCGCCACGACCGGGCCCTGGTCCCGCCGGGGCGCGGGCAGCAGGAGCGCGTCGACGAGACCGTGGAGCAGATGCGCACCCTCGCCAAGGTGCGCGCCAAGGCGGCGACCCTGAACCTTTGCAGCGACGAGATCGACGACGAGGAGCTGGACCACCTGCTCCAGCTCGACCCCACCAACACCAACCTGCGCTTCGTCCAGGCCCTGCGGCAGGTCCGCCAGGCCTCGCCCGACGTGGTGGTCATCACCGGGGATCTGACCGACGACGGCTGGGGCTACGAGCTGGTGACCTGCGCCCTGGCCGACTACATCGTCTCGGATCGGTTCTTCGCGGTGGCGGGCAACCACGACCTGTCCGCCGTGCCTCCGGGCACGCGACAGAACACCCCCTTGCACGAGAAGAGCGCCCGGTGGGCCGCCTTCCTGAGCGCTGCCCGCCTCGAGGCGGAGCGGGCCGGCGCGAGCACGATGGTCCACGACGACGTGCAGCTCCTCGGCCTCAACTCCTCGGTGATGCCGAGCAAGCTCGCCTGGAGCGGGCGGGGGAAGGTAGGCCTGGAGCAGCTCAACGTGGCGGCGCACCTCATCCGCGAGGTCGACGGCCCGCGGGCGCGCATCTGCCTGCTCCACCACCATGTGGCGCACCTGTCCCTCGGGCCCATCGCCCGGGCCGACCCGGGGCAGTTCGCCATGAAGCTGCGCGACGCCAAGCAGGTGGTCCACCTGCTCCGTCAGGCCCGCTTCGCCGGCGTGCTCAACGGCCACCGGCACCACGGCTACCACGTCCAGGAGGCGGGGCTCCCCCACGTGGTCTCGTCGCCGTCGACCACCCTCGGCTGCAAGCCCACGGGCGAGCGCTACTTCTGGCTCGTCTCCGTGGTGGACCGCCGCGTGCGCGTCGAGCGCCGCCGCATCGAGGGTCGGCTGATCTGAGCCGCGCTCCCTCTGGGGTCCGCTGACCTCTGCCGGGGCATGGGGTACCCAGCGCGACCCTGGAATCCAGGCACATCCAGCGCGTCGGCTGGAGCCTGCCGTGGTCCCTCGTGGGGGGGCAAGCCCCCGGATCGCTCCGATGTCTCGCGCGCGCCCGTCGGTCGAACGTGTCGAGGCACCTCATACCGAGCCGACCGGGACGGCGACGGCATGAACCGTGCTTCGTTCCGGTTCGAGGCCCGCCGAGTGGGGTCCAGCGTCACCGCACGGCGCCGAGAGACAGAGCATGAGATCGACACGACACGCAGCGCTCGCCGCGTGGCCGCTGGCGCTCGCCCTCGCGGCGGGAGGCATGGCCGGCGCCGCGCCCCACGGAACGACCTCTCCGAGGGAGGAGGGCTCGCCTGCCGCCGAGGCGCCGCCGCGCTCCTTCATCGAGGCCTGCGACGGCTACGACGACGACCTCGACGGCGTGGTCGACGAGGACTGCCCCTGCGAGCCGGGGGACATCCAGCTCTGCTTCCCGGGCGCCCCCGGCGGCGACGCGGGCAGCTGCGAGCCGGGTGTCCAGCGGTGCGCCGCGGCGCCCGACGCGGTGGTGGGGTCGTGGGGCGCCTGCGAGGGGGCGGTCCTGCCCACGGTCGACCGGTGCGGCGACGGCGTGGACAGCGACTGCGACGGCTTCGACCTCGCGTGCGGCCTCGACGGCGCGCCCCTCGGAAAAAGCTAGAACAAGAACCAGTTCCGGTCGTGCCGCCAGATGATCTCCACGCCGACGAAGGTGCCGTAGCCGAAGTCGGTGAGCGGGTCGGTGACCGGCGTGCGGACCCACAGGCCGGGCCGCCACCCGTAGGGGAGGTGGAAGCGGAGGCCCCCGCCGAGGGTGACCACCCGCTGGCTCATCCACTCGGGCGCCTCGTGCACCCAGGACACGCCCGCGGCCTCGGCGGAGATGGCGACCCAGTCGGTGATCCACGCCGAGAAGTTGGCCCCCCAGTCGATGGCCACCGCGGCGTGGCTCCCCTCGAAGTGCACCGCGGCGCCGGCCGCCATCTGCAGCGAGAAGATCCACAGCTCGCCGCCGAGGTGGACCCGCGGCCGGAGCGCGACGGTCAGCCCGGGCGCGAAGAGCGCGGACTCGGCCGCGGCAGGGCCGCTGAGCAGCGCCGCCTCGGCCTCCTGCGGCTCGAGGGGGGTCGCGGTGGGCGCGTAGACGTCGAGGCCGCCGCCGATGCGCACCGCCGTGCGCGGCGCGATGGCGAAGCGCCGGAACCACTGCGCGTAGAGCACGAGGTTGCCGAGGACCGAGTCGTTGACCTCGCCGAGCGCGTTGCCGAAGGGCAGCGTGGCCCCGGCGGCGGTGCCCCACAGGGGGATCTGCAGCCGCAGCCGGTGGTGGAGCGTGCCCTGGCCCTCGGTCCAGATCCCCCCCTCGAGGGAGTAGCCGACCCGATAGTCGTCGCTCATGGCGGGCAGGTGGAAGGGCTCGGGCACGTCGGCACTCGCCGCGGTCGGCGCGGCGACGGCGGTGGTCAGCGCGAGGGCGGCGAGGAGGCGGCGCACCAGGCCACTATGCTCGCATGCCTCGGGGTGTCAACGACGACCGTCGGCGAGGCGATCCCAGCAGCTCGGATGTGCTCGCGAAGATCGAGAGGTCGGCGTCGCCGTGGGCGCTGTCGACTCGGACGTTGCTGCCTTCGGCAGCGGGAGCGGGGCAGGTTGCTGCGGCTAGCGCCTCAGCACCTGCAGGGTGAAGCCCACCGGGCCTATCGGGCCCGACCTGAAGCTCGAGACCCGAACCTGGTAGACCCCCGGCGCGAGGTAGCGGGTGATGCGCGCGTTCGGGTAGCCGCCGCCGTCGTCGTTGCGGTCGATCTCGACGCCACCCTGCAGCAGGTAGAGGTAGGGGTCGTAGGCCGAGGAGCTCGGCGACATGAGGTCGATCTGATAGGTGCCGGGCACGGCCACGTTCAGCATGTAGTCCATGTACGGGCGCCTCGAGCGCGGGTCCACCGGGAAGGTGGGCTGGAAGGTGCCGCCCACCGGGACGCCGGGGTGGACCACCATGGCGCCGTACGAGGGCATGCCGACCACGCCGCCGCCGCCGCCCGAGACCTGCAGCGTGAAGTGCGCCGGCCCCACCGGCCCGGAGCGGAAGCTCGAGGCGCGGACGATGTACGTCCCCGGTGCGAGGAACCGGGTGATGCGCGAGTGCGGGTAGCCGCCGCCGTCGTCGTCGCTGTCGATCTCGCGGCCGCCCTGCAGCAGGTAGAGGTACGGGTCGTACGCCGACGAGCTCGAGGAGCGGAGGTCGATCGTGTACGAGCCGGGGATCGTCACGTTGAGGACGTAGTCCACGTACGCGCGGCGCGTGCGCGGGTCGATGGGGAAGGTGGGCTGGAAGGTGCCGCTCACCGGGACCCCGGGGAAGATCGTGCCACCGTGGCCGCCGTACTGAGCGGAGGCGATCCTAGCGCCCGACAACACCACGACGGCAGCGAGGACCGTCAGGACCCAACGTGCTCTCATCGTTCGACCTCTCTTGCGTCGGCGATCCGGACACGAGCGCCAGGATCGAGTCTAGCAGGTTATACGTCCAAGTCGGCGGATTAGACGCCACCCATTCCGAACATATTCTCGCCTCCGCCCCCGGGCGGCGACGTCCGTCCCCTTCGGAGCGCGGCTCGGCGCGATCCCGTTTTCGGCTCCCCACGGAGACCTCCGGCGTCGCGATCGGTGGAGGGGCTCGGCAGACCCGGTTCCGACCACCGCGGGATCGCGAGAGTGGGTCGCCGGCGACCTCATCTGTGGACAACTCCCAGCCCCGGTGGAAAATTGTCGTTCAAGAGTCTGATTGCACGCCATTTTCAGGGGCCGCGCCTGCTGTGAACAAGGTGTGAAGAACCCCGGGGATCGCCTGGGGCGTCTGCCATGTCGAGCCCTCTTGGAGATCGCGCGATCGGGTCCGGACGACCACATGCCTGGTATGCTGCGACCCATGGGTCCGACGCTGGTGCTCGCCCCGATCCGCGGGGTGACGGATGCCGTCTACCGGGGCGCCCTGTCGCGCCGCTTCGGCGGGCTCGAGCGCGCGGTGGCGCCCTTCGTGCGGGAGGGACCGGGCGGCGAGCCGTCGCGCTCCGCCCTCGCCGACGTGGCGCCGGAGCGCTGCGTCGACCTGCCGGTCGAGCCTCAGGCGCTGACTCGCGATCCCGAGCGGCTCCTCGCCCTCGCCCGCGTCGTGGCGGAGATGGGCCACGAGTCGCTCTGCTGGAACCTCGGCTGCCCGAGCCCGCGGGCCCTGTCGAAGGGCCTGGGCGCCGCCCTGCTCGGCGATCCCGAGGCGGTGGACGGATTCCTCGACGCGGTGGTGGCGCGGCTGCCCTGCCGCCTCACGGTCAAGGCGCGCCTCGGCGTGGACGACGCGGAGGAGCTCGGGCGGCTGCTCCCCGTGCTCGCCCAATACCCGGTCGCCGAGCTGACCATCCACCCACGAACGGTACGCGACGGCTTCGAGGGCCCCTGCCGGCTCGCCCCCTTCGAGCGGTGCCTCGAGGCGAGCTC
>CAYMSU010000489.1:0-4658 GCA_964393165.1 uncultured Enterobacteriaceae bacterium | reverse complement strand
CAGCGGCGCGGAGCCCTCGACGCGCCGTGGAGGCCCGCCTCCGCCACGTCCCAGCCCACGTGGGATCTGGGCCTCGACCCTGCCGACCTGCCTGCCGAGCACATCCAGGCGTGCCTGGATGCCCACGACGGCGTCCAGGAGGCGGTGTGGCGGGCGCTCGGGCTCGACAACCGCTTCGTGCTGCGCCGTCTGATCCGGGCGCACGGGCTGGTGATCCGCAAGGGCGGGGGCTCTCGGGGCTGACGCGCACGTTTGTGCGGGCCCGGCGCACGCGGGGGTCGCGCACCGGCCGAGCGTGGGCGTTCGTCCGAGCGGCGACCTGGCCCGCGGCTTGCGGAAGGGCCTCTCGGAGGTCTTGATGACACCTGTGCGCTTCATGCTCCTGGGGATGCTCGCCTGCCCCGGCCCGCCAAAGGCCAGCTCGCCCATCGCCGATCTGCCCGTCCGCACCACCTTCGGCGACGTCGACGGGGTTCGGGGCGGGCGCGCTGACCGCCGACCGCGTCACCGGACGGGACCTGCTCGCCGGGGATCTCCGCGGGGCGCCGGGCCAGGACGACCTGCTCACGGTGGAGCGGTCGACGGGTGCGGTGTCCCTGCTCCACGCCGTCACCGATGCCCAGGGGCACACGACCTTCGAGCTCGCCCTGGAGGGCGGGGCCGGCACGCTGCCAGCGGGCTCGGGGGTGGCAGTCGGCCAGCTGGTCGGCGCTGGCTTCGACGAGATCCTGGTGTCGAGCCCGGACGGCTACCTGGCGCGCGAGCCGCGCCCCGACACTGGCGCCAGCGGCGGGAGCGCGGGGTTCGCCGAGCTGTCCGTCGACCTGTCGGGGCTCGAGCCCTTCGCGGGCGGCGCCCCCCGGTTCTACTCCGCGCCGTCGCGAGACGGCCTGCTGCTTGGCCCTGAGACGGACGCTGGAGGGGGTGGACCCCCCTGTGGACCCCCGTCAGGCGGTCCACTGGACCCCCCCGCTGGCGCGCTTCGTGGCTACTGCTGGGACGCCGACCACGAGGACGGCGCGGCGACTGAACCGACCCGCGGACGACCCACATGACCGGATGCCATCCTGGAGGCATCATGAACCGCGTCCTGCTCTCGTCTGTTGCAGCCCTGTTCGTCGTCGGCTGCGAGCTGCTGCCCGAGGCCGTCGAGGGGGACCTCGCGGTCGGTCGGGGGGCTCTCGACGAGCCCGCCCAGCCCGCCGAGTCGAACAACAACTGCGAGACCCCCGACTGGGCCCTGCTGGACGACCTCCTCCGCGAGGTCGGCTTCCACTACGACAGCGACGTCTACGACACCCTCGCCGCGGACCTCGGCGAGGTGGTGATCACGCCGGCGGCCACGGGGGTCCCGGTCGAGCTGTGCGGGTTCGCGTACCAGCTGTTCTCGGACGATGGGGGCTACGACAACACACTGGTCTTCGCCTGGTCCGGGCTGGACCGCGCCGCCGGCACGGCGGACCACCTGTTCGCGTTCCGGTCGCCGCGGTTGGCGGATCCGGGACAACGCACGGTGGATGCGACGTCTCTCTTCGGGCTCCCCGGCTGGTACGTGTACGGCGACGCAACCGCGGACACCACGTACTTCGCCGAGGACGCCACGGTGGCGGTGACTGGGGTGGCCCTCGACCCGTCCACCGCCCAGACCTGCGGGGTCTGGGAGAAGTCCGCGACCTGCTCGTTCGGCCTTGTGGAGGGGTGGCTCGATCTGTCCTCGCGCGGCTATCCGGGCGTCGGCATGGACTTCCGGCCGCCGGCGTCCGGCGGCGCGTCGACCGTGACGGACTTCGACGTCACCTTCGATCTGCCGGTGTTCCGGCAGGCCATCGATCGCTAATCCGCCTTCCGACTTAGCCGGCGTCCTAGGTCGGTTCCAGGGCGACGTGCGCGCTACCGAGCGTGGTACCCGGGAACCCACAGGCGGTCACTGTGTAGGCTGTCGGCAGGCTGGCGGAGAGGGTGCATTCCAGCTCCCTTCAAGCGGCACGCGAAGCCACGGATGGTCGCGCCGTGCGGGAGGTGGATCGGAGCCTCGATGCAGCCATGCCGCGTGCCCGTCCTCTCGATGCCCACGCCCTCCTTGCGCGACCAATGCTGTTCGGCGTCGAGTGGGTGCGCGAAGAAGAGGCTCACGCTGGCCACGGCTTGCGGTGGTTCGGCATCGAGGCGCGCGGCCAACCTGTTGAGCTCCTGCCGGAGCTCCAAGACCATACGGTCGTCGTCCGCGTCACCACCGTCGACAAGGTCGCACCCGACCCCGAGGCCCCCGCAGAGCGCCAGGAGCCCGACCGCTCGTGCTGTTGTACCGTTCATCGTAGGATCTCCATGGGTGATCGCGCGGCTTACCTGACCGGCAGGGCGCACGGCCGAACGCAGCGACGCAACGTACATGGAGCTCGACCGTCGGGCCGGGAACGTGCGTAGGGAGCTGCACATCACATGGTCGTCCTACGACCGAGCGGCGCATGCGCCCCAGAGCAGCACTCCGATGACCGCCTCGGTCGTGGCTACGGAGCGCGCCAGGGGGCTGACGGGGGCGATGTCGCCGTAGCCGAGGGTCGTGAGGGTCCACCGCGAACGTCCGCCAGGGGCGCGGCGACACAGCGTGGGCGGCCATCGCGCCGGGGCCGGAGGCGAACGAGGGCACCAGCGGCGCGAAGCGCATCAACGTCAGCGGCGTCGTCTACCGGCTCACTCGCGGCCGCGGGTGAGCGCCGTGCGCAGGCGGTCCCGCGCCGCCGCCTGCTCGTCGGTCAGGGCCTCGAGGTCGAGCGGCTCGCCCTCCACCAGCCGGCCCTCGAGGTCGTACAGCGCCTCCGTGCCCTCCTCTTCGATAAGCTTGAACCGGTGGTCGCGCGCCATCGCCGCCTCCGCTTCGTCCCAGGGGCCGTCGCCGTTCGGCGCGAACGTCTCGATGAACACCGTGTCGGCCCCGATCTCCGCCTGCGGATCGACGAGCCCCCGCGCGAAGCTGCGCGCCGGGACCGCCAGCGGCCCCGGGTCCACGTCCGCCAGATCCAGCAGCGTGGCGAAGAGGTCGTTCACGCGCACCAGCCCCTCTACCCGCCGGCCCGGCGCCGCCACCGCCGCGCCACTCACGATCAGCGGTACGTGAACCCCTGGCTCGTAGACCGTGCCCTTCGCCGGGGCCCCCTCGAACGGGCCCCGCATCGCGCCGCGGGTCGTGCCGTTGTCGCCCACGAACACGATCAGCGTGCGTGCCCGGGTCGCCGGATCCATCGACGCGAGCAGCCGGCCGATCTCCCGGTCCATCGCCTCCACGATCGCCCGGTACCGGATCCCCATCTCCGCGTCGTCGTCGAGCGGGCCGTAGCCGTGCAGATCCTCCGGGGGAGGGTTCCAGGGGTCGTGCGCGGCCGGGAAGGCGAGCCACGTGAGCCAGGGCTCCTGCAGGGTGTCGATCACGTCGAGCGCGTCGTTCACGTTCTGCGTGGTCACGTAGGTGCGCGAGCGCGCCACATCGCCGTCCTCGCTGCGCTCCCAGTCGTAGTAGCTCTGCTCCTCGCCGTCGTAGGCGTGGCGCGCGTAGAGGTTGGCGAACGACCCCACGAACCGGTCGAAGCCGTGGCGCAGGGGGGCATCGTGCGGATCCTCGGCGAGCGTGCTCAGGTGCCACTTGCCGATCAGGGCGTGCGACCACCCCTGCGGGCTCGTGTCGAGGAGCTTGGGCAGCGTGTCGGCGGCCAGCGGCAGCGACGCGTCGCGGTCGTTCTCGGCCCGGATCGCGCGGCCGATCCCGAACTCTCGGTGGGCGTGGCCCGTGAGCAGCGCCACCCGGGTGGGTGAGCACCACGGATAGGCGTAGGCATGGTCGAACCGGATCCCGTTCGCGGCGAGCGCGTCGAGCGTGGGCGTGGGCGGGGGCTCTCCGCCAGCGTCGTAGGCCCCCACCAGATCGATGCCCACGTCGTCGGCGATGATCAGCAGCACGTTCGGCGGCCAGTCCGGCGCGTCGCAGTCGACCACGTCGCTCCGGCACAGCGGAGACGCGCCCGGGTAGTCGAGGCCCTCCGTGCACCCGACGACCAGCAGCGCGGCCGCACCGAGCAGCCCGCACCGCCGCCAGCGCGCCTCCGAGTGATTGGCGTACCTCATCACGACCCCCTCCCCACGCCTACTGTGCCCTACCCGGGCGGCCGTGGGGAGATCCTTACGCCTCCGTCTCGAGCGCGGCGAGCACGGCCTCGAACAGGGGCCGGTGGGCGGTCTCGGAGGTCTGGGCGCGCCGGAGCAGGGCCCGCAGCTGCTGGCGGTCGGCCCCCGGGCAGGCCTGCAGGAACGCCTGGAGCGCCTCGTCGCCCTCCGCGAGCAGCCGCCGGCGCCACCGATCCGCGCGCCTCGCCCGCTGCTCGTGCGGGCTCTCGCCCTCGAGCGCCTCGCGCAGCGCGTCCAGATCCTGATCCGCAAGGAGCCGCTTGACGTAGCTGAGCTGCCGCTTGCGGGCCGGGGTGGGCCCCAGCTGTGCGAGGACCTCGATCTCGTGGAGCAGCTCGGGGGCGACCGGCAGCCGCTGGCGCTCCGCGGCGGGTCGCGCGATCAGGGCCTGCACGAAGTCCTGCACCGCATCGAGGTGCTCCTTGAGGGGGGCCCGGCCGGGGCGCGGCGCGGCCTCCCGCAGATCGGGGTCGTCGGGATCC
>CAYMSU010000488.1:0-4677 GCA_964393165.1 uncultured Enterobacteriaceae bacterium | reverse complement strand
CCTCGCTGAAGTTCTGCGCGAACCAGCTCGCGCGCACCACGGTCCAGTCGAGCCCGGAGGCCTGGACGATCGCCTCGCACGCCTGGGCCGCAGGCTCCCCCCGCCCCGACAGCAAGACGATGCGGCGCACGCCGTGGGCCACCGCCTGCGCGGTGAACGCCCGGATCGTCCGAACCGCGCCGGGCATCGCGAGATCGGGCTGGAAGGTCAGGTACACCTGGTCTGCCCCGCGCAGGGCCGCGGGCCAGGTCTCGGGCGCGTCCCAGTCGAAGGCCGGGGTGGCCGACCGGGAGCCCGGCCGGACGGGCCAGCCCTTCTGCGCGAGGCACGCAGCCACGCGCTTGCCGGTCTTGCCTGTGGCGCCGAGCACCAGGGTGGTCGGGGGGGTCGTGGTCGTCATCTGGGGTTCCTCCAGGGTTTGTCGTCTCGCTCGGACACCCCCGACCTAAGGCTTGCGCAGAACGCGGGAAACGGCGAAGCGCGCAGGGTACGTTTGCGCTCGTGCAACGACCTGGACGCCGACGAGCCAGTGGATCCGGCGCTTCGGCGGCGGCGAGCCGGTGCTCCGCACGGACCACCTGGTCACGCAGCTGGCGGCGGCCCGCGCGGGGCTGGGCGTCGCGCTGGTGCCCCATCCGAGCATCGCGCACTACGGGCTCGTGCCGCTCCCGTTCGCGGATCCCGAGGGAGAGGCGCGCCGGAGCTGTCCGAGCCAGGACCTGTACCTGGTCACGCACCGCACCCTGCGGCGGGTGCCGCGGGTGAAGGTGGTGTGGGAGGCGCTGCTGGCTTCGCTGCAGCAGCCACGATGAGCCCGCGCCCCCCTACGGGTCGAAGCGATCTCGCTCCAGCGTCGCGGTCCCGCTCGCGTCGATGCGGATCACGAAGAGATCCCCGTAGGCGGACTCGGGAATCGAGAGCGCCTCGGCCACCCCCAGGGCGCGGGCCACCTCGGGCAGCGTGTTCGTGTGCCCGGCCGCGAGGACCGCGCGGCCGGCCCGCACCGTCTTCAGGCGCCCGACGAGGCCCGCCACGTCGTTGGCGGGCACGGTCTGCACGGTCAAGCCGTGCGCGGCGGCGGCTGGCCGGACCGTCTGCTGGGTGCGCAGGTACTCGGTGGCGTAGACGGCGGCGAGTGGCGCGTCGGCCAGCTTGGCGGCCAGCGCCCGCGCGCGGGCCCGCCCCGCGTCGGTGAGGGGCGGGTCGCCGTCGGCGGCGGCCTTCTCGGCGTGGCGCACCAGGTACACCACGGTGGAGGTCGCGGTGGGCGGCGAGGTGGGCGGCGAGGTGGGCGGCGAGGTGGCGGCGCTGCCCCCGCTGCCCGTGCACGCCGACACGAGCACGAGCACGAGCACTCCGAGGGGAAGACCGAGCATCGACCTGGACATGGGGCAGCCTCCGGCGGTGGACCCCGCTCCCGGATAGCTTCCGGCCATCGCTCCGGGGTCGCATGACCTTCGTCTGGGCTAACGTCGCGCTGGCCGTCGCCGCCGCCCTCGTCGGGCCTCGCCTGGTGCCCGCCGAGCGCCGGTGGGCCCGCCTCACCGCCAGCCTCGTGGTGTTCGCCGCCGGCGCCATGCTGTGCGTGTGGGCGGTGTCCCTCGTCGGCCAGCTCTCGGCGCTCGCGCTCGCCGTCGCCGCCACCGCCCTCGGCGTCACCCAGCTGACGGGCGCTCTCCCCGAGCCCCCCGCCCCGCGGCCCGCGGCCCCCGTCACCTGGCTCGACCGCGCCGGGTGGTTCGTGCTCGGCACCGCCGCCGCGCGCTGGGTGGACGTCGTGCTGTTCGCCCCCTGCCGCTTCAGCTGGGACGACCTCACCTACCACGCCGCCGTGCCCGCCTGGTGGATCCAGCATGGCGGCGTCGGCCTCGCGCCGCTCACCTACCAGGCGTACTACGCCCTCGACGCCGAGCTGCTGGCCACCTGGTTCGTGGTCACCTCCGGCACGTTCGCCCAGGGCAACCTCGTGCTGCTCGTGTGGATCGGCCTGGTCGGCAGCGCCGGGCTCGCGCTCGGCGACGCCCTCGGCCAGCCCCGCGGCGCCACCGCCGGCCTGGTCGGCGCCGCCCTCGGCGCGCCCCCCGTGGTCGCGATGTCGCGGTCGTTCACCGCCAACGACCTCGCCGTCGCCGCCTTCTTCCTCGCCGCGAGCGCGCTCGCCGCCACCGCCTGGCAGGGCCGCCGCGCCTCGGGGGCCGTCGCCGTGGGGAGCGGCCTCGCCGCCGGGATGGCGCTCGGCGCCAAGGTCTCGGTCGCGCCCGCGATCGCCGTGCTGGGCGTGGGCTGGCTGCTCCACGCCCGCGCGACCCGCCGGCCGCTCCCCGTCGCCGCGTTCACGGTCGCCGCGGTCGTCATGTCCGCCTACTGGTACGCGGCCAACCTCTGGCACACCGGCAACCCGCTGTTCCCCGCCGCCGTCGGCCCGCTCGAGGGGCCCTTCGACGCCGCCACCCAGCGCGCGACCTCGATCGTCGGCGTGCTCGAGCGCATGCCCGATCGCCTCGGCCCCCTCGTCGTGCGGCGCCTCGACTGGCCCGTGTGGCTCGGGCTCGCCTCGCTCGGCGGCTACGCCGCGGCGCTCACCGCCCTGGCGGTGCCCCGCGCCCGCCCCCGCTGGCCCGACGGGGCGGCCCTGCTCGCCGCCACCGGGCTGCTGCTCTACGCGATGTACCCCTGGCAGCCGTTCTCGGGCACCTGGAACCGGCCCACCCTCAACGTCCACACGATGGTGCGCTACACCACGCTGCCGTTCGTCGTCGGGCTGCTCCTGCTGCCCTCGGGGCTGCCGCTCGTCCGCCACCCACGCCTGCGGCAGGGGCTCGCCTGGCTCCTCGTGGGCCTGGGCGCGCTCACCCTGGCCACCGGCTTCCTCCAGCGCGTGCCCGAGGTCGCGTTTTGGGGGCTCGTGGTGGCGGGGCTGCAGGGCCAGGGCCACCGCCTCGCCCTCCCTCCGCGGCTCCGGCCGTGGACGGCACCTGCGGCGCTCGCCGCGATGTTTCTCGTCCTGTGGGCGACCACCGCCGACAAGGAGCGGCAGACCTTCCGCAGGCTGCGCACGCTGTTCAACGGCGAGCTCGAGCAGCTCATGGAGAGCTTCCGCGCGCTCGACAGGCTGCCCCCCTCGCGGGTCGCCTTCCGGTCGAACCTGCCGAGCAGCCACACCATGGTGTTCCCGCTGTACGGCCGCGACCTGCAGCACACCCCGGTGCTCGTCGGGCCGTCGGGCCGCGCGCTGCCCCCGCTGCACGAGCGCTGGCGGGGCGAGGGCTGGTTCGACGAGTGGGCCGAGCCCGCCGCAGATCCGTCGACCATCCGTCAGAACCTGCGCGACGCGGACGTCGACGTGCTCGTGGTCACGCGGTGCCACCCCAAGAAGGAGGACGACTGGCCTCCGGCGTTTCACGCCGTGCGTCGGATGGAGGGGGCCACGCCGGTCCTGCAGGACGACTGCACGGGAATCTGGCGCCTGCCCGCCGGAGGCGAGTAGCGCGCGCTATGTCTGCTCGGGCAGGGGGCCGCGTGGCGGACGGGCAGGCGACTGAGTTTCGCGTCGAGGGGGCGTTCCGCGGCAACCGGACCGGCCCCGTGCGCTGGATCCTGTCCCACCTGCTCCGCTACCCTCCGCCGCTGCTCGGCTTCGTCGTCCTCGTGCTCGTGCTCGCCGCCTCGAGCTCGGGCCTCGCGCGGCTCACCGGCGTCGCCTTCGACGCGGTGCTCGACCCCGAGGGCGGCCTGGCGCGGCTCGGCCAGGTGAGCCTCGCGCTCCTCGGCCTGGCCGTGTTCCGCGGCATCGCCGACGTGTCGGGGAGCTACCTCGTGGAGCTGCTCGGCCAGCTCCTCGAGCGCGACGCCCGGGAGGAGCTGTACATCAGCCTCCTCGGCAAGAGCCAGACGTTCCACAACCGCCAGCAGATCGGCGACATCATGGCCCGCGCGGCCAACGACGTGCGCCAGCTCAACGGCATGATGAACCCCGGGCTGTCCCTCATCATCGAGTCCGGGCTCGGCATCGTGGTCCCCGTGGCGTTCATCGCAGCACTCGATCCGCAGCTGCTCGTCGCGCCGCTCGCCTTCGTCGTGGCGTTCGGGTTCGGGCTGGCCCACTACATGCGGCAGCTCAACCCCGTCTCCCAGGCCCTCCGCCAGCAGTTCGGCGCGATGAACGCCGGCCTCAACGAGACCGTCACCGGCATCGAGGTCGTGAAGTCGGTCGTCCAGGAGTCCTGCGAGAAGCAGCGCTTCGTGGACAGCGCCTCGGTCTACCGCGACCACTTCGTCGCGCAGGGCCGCATCCAGGCGCGCTACCTGCCCCTGCTCCTCATCGGGCTCACCATCGCGGGCGGGTTCGCCCACGGCCTGTACCTGCTGTCGCTCCGCGAGATCTCGGTCGGCGATCTCGTCGCCTACATGGGCCTGCTCGGGCTGCTGCGGTTCCCCGCGTTCATCTCGATCTTCACGTTCTCGCTGGTCCAGCTCGGGCTGGCGGGGGCGCGCCGGATCCTCCAGCTCCTCGAGGAGCGCACCGAGCTCGACGAGAACGACGAGGGGCACCGGGCCACGGTCGCCGGCCGCATCGCGTTCGACGACGTCCACTTCAGCTACGAGGGCCCCGGGGGCAGGGAGGCGCTCGCGGGGATCTCGTTCTCGGTCGAGGAGGGCCAGACCGTCGCCATCGTG
>CAYMSU010000487.1:0-4690 GCA_964393165.1 uncultured Enterobacteriaceae bacterium | reverse complement strand
GACACCAACGCGGCCGCCAATCTCGCCCAGCTGGCGCACGCGGAAGCGGCTCCTCCATCCACCCCGAACGCCGCCGAGAAGCCCTCGGAGGCGCGAAACGCCTGTCGAGGGGAAAGCGCTGGCGCAACGAGGTCACGACCTCGCTGCGTGGAACTGTCCCCGATGAAGCAGGAATAGTCCGTGCAGCTGCGTGGACTTGGCTCCCGAGAAGGGAGGTGCGGGCACGAGTGTCCACACGCTTTAAAGTCGAGAGCCGTACGTGCCCTTCTTGAACTTGCGGGGCGGAGGTCGACGGATCCGGAGCCACCAGTAGGCGAGGCCGTACGCCGCGCCGCCAAGGTGCGCAGCATGGGCCACGACCGAGCCGTTCGAGAAGAGGCCGACCAGGTCGAACGCGATGAACAGCCCGACCGCGATCCGCGCGGGGATCGGGATGAAGAAGTTGATCAGCAGCGTGCGGTCCGGGAACATCGCCCCGTACACCACGGCGAGCGCCATGACCGAGCCGCTCGCGCCCAGGGCCGGGGACGGGACCCCCGCCACCAGGTTGAACGCGGCATGGCCGAGCATCGCGATGACCCCGCCCACCAGGTACAAGTTGAGCAGCGCGCCCGATCCGACCGCGCGCGCCACCTCGCGGCCGAACACGCCGAGCCCGATCATGTTGAAGACCAGGTGCCACAAGTCGATGTGGCTGAAGTTGGCGGTCACCACCGTCCACAGCCGCAGGTTCAGCACCGACTCCGCGCTCGCGAGAAAGTGCGCGGACATCAGCCCCGGAAACACCGTGTCGCCCAGCGAGCCATAGGCGACCTGCCACCCGACGAACACGAGCACGTTCAGCCCGACCAGGATCCACAACACCTGGTCGGCGCGCTCCGTGTCGTCACGCACGTGACGTGCCCAGTCCACTTCACCCTTGGGCCGCCCGCTGCCGCCGAACCAGCTTTGTCTCATGGCGAGAGCGGTATCCAGGATGCCGGACGGGAACAACACGGGTAAGAGCGAGGGCCGTCGGCTGCGACCCGTCGGACCGCACCAGGAAGGTCGCATGGCTCCCCCGCAAGGCAGGTTGCACCAGGTCCGGCTCCCTCCGGGAGTGCGCGCCCAGTACCCGTGGTCGGGTGCCGCCCTGGTCGCGCCCGATGGCCATGCCCTGCACTACCTCGACGAGGGCCCGCGGGAGGCGCCCCCGCTGCTGATGGTGCACGGCAATCCCACGTGGTCGTTCTACTGGCGCAACCTCGTGAAGGCCTTCGCACCAGAGTACCGGTGCGTGGTGCCGGACCACGTGGGGCATGGGCTCTCGGAGCGCCCCGCGTCGGCGGACTACCGCCTGCAGCAGCATATCGACAACCTGGTGGCGCTCATCGACCACCTCGACCTCGAGCGGCTCACCCTCGTCGTCCACGACTGGGGCGGGCCCATCGGACTCGGCGCGGGCGTGGCGCGGCGGGAGCGCGTGGCCCGGCTCGTGATCTTCAACACCTCGGTGTTCCTCGAGCGAGTGCCTTTCGCGATCCGCGTGCTCCGCTGGTCGGGGTTCGGCGACCTGGCGGTCCATCGGCTCAACGCCGCAGTCGAGGGCGCGATCCAGCGCTCCCTCACCCATCGGCTCCCCGCTGCGGTGGCGGCCGGCTACCGCGCGCCCTACCGCACGCCTGCCGAGCGCACGGGGCACCTCGCCTTCTTCCGCGACATCCCGATCGAGGAAGGCCACCCCTCGAGGCCGACGATCCTCGGGCTCACCGAGTCCGTGCCTCGCGCGTTCGCGGAGGTCCCCACCCAGTTCCTGTGGGGTGATCAGGACTTCGTCTTCACGCCTCGGTTCCTCGCCCGATGGCAGGAGCTGATGCCCCACGCCGAAGCGCACCGGCTCGCCCACGCGGCGCACTGGGTCGTTGAGGACGCGCACGAGGAGATCGTGGTGAAGATGAGGGACTTCCTGCAGCGGACTGCCACGTGACCTACAACGTCGCGTTCGCGCTGCGACGCTGGGCCGACACCCAGCCCGACACCGCCGCGCTGCGCTTCCCGTCCGCGAGCTACCGCACCCGGCGCCCCCAGTGGGACACGTGGACCTACGCCGAGCTCGACCGACAGAGCGATGCCTACGCCCGTGGGTTTCGCGAGGCGGGGATCCGCGCGGGGGATCGCACGGTCCTGCTGATCCGGCCGAGCCTGCACTTCTACGCCGTCGTCTACGGGCTGTTCAAGCTCGGCGCCGTCCCCGTGCTGCTCGATCCCGGCATGGGCGTGCGCAACGTGCTCGCCTGCGTCAAGCGCACGAAGCCGCGCGCCGTGATCGCGCTACCCGCGGTCCAAGCGGTCGCGGCCATCTACCAGCGGCCGTTCGCCTCGGCCGAGATCCGCATCACCGACGGCAGCCGCTGGTTCTGGGGCGGGCTCACGCTCGCCGAGTGCCACCGGCCGGCCAGCGAGGACCTCGAGATCGTGCCCCGCAAGGCCCACCACGACGCCGCGATCCTCTTCACGAGCGGGTCGACGGGGCCGCCCAAGGGCGTCGCCAGCAAGCAGGCCATGTTCGCCGCGCAGGTCGAGGCGCTGCAGCAGATGTTCGGCTTCACGCCGGGCCAGTCCGACCACCAGGCGTTCGCCGGGTTCGCGATCTTCGACCTGTCGCTTGGCATGACCTCCATCCTCCCCAAGATGGACCTGTCCCGGCCCGCGACCGCCCGCCCGGCCGACATCGTGGCCTGCCTGCAGACCTTCGAGCCCGAGGTCGCCTTCGCGAGCCCCATCGTGTGGCTGAACGTGTCGCGGTACTGCCTGGCCGAGGGCCTCTCGCTGCCGAGCGTGCGCACGCTGCTCACCGTCGGCGCCCCGATCCCCGCCTACCTCCACGAGCGGTTCTCGCGCATCCTCGCCGACGGTGCAGAGGTGTTCACTCCCTACGGCGCCACCGAGGCCATGCCGATCAGCTGGATCGGCTCGCGCGAGGTCCTCGACGAGACCTGGCCGCAGACCGCCCAGGGGGCGGGCACCTGCGTCGGGCGGCCGAGCCCGGGAGCCCGGATCCACATCGTGCAGGTGACCGAAGACCCCATCCCGAGCTGGTCCGACGACCTCGCGCAGCCGCCGGGCACCATCGGCGAGATCGTGGTCGGCGGCGATCAGGTGAGCCCCGAGTACAAAGACGCCCACGCCGCCAACCGGGCCTCCAAGATCGCCGACGGCGACGACGTGCTGCACCGCATGGGCGACCTCGGCTACCTCGATGCCCGCGGAAGGCTGTGGTTCTGCGGGCGGAAGGCCCACCGGCTGCGGACCGCGGCGGGGATGGTGCCGCCGGTCCCCGTCGAGGGGATCTACAACGAGGACGAGGCAGTGTTTCGCACCGCCCTCGTGGGCGTGGGGCGGCCTGGGGCGCAGGTACCGGTGCTCTGCGTGGAGATGGAGCCCGGCAAGCGCTGGGGGCCCGAGGTGGAGGCCCGGCTGCGCGCCCGCGAAGCCGGCACGCCCTACCAGGGGGTGGTCCGCCGGTTCCTGCCCCACCCCGGGTTCCCCACCGACGCGCGTCACAACAGCAAGATCCGCCGAGAGGACCTGCGGCCCTGGGCCGAGAAGCGCTGCGCGGACCTCCTCGCGGGAGCGGCGTGATGGCGAAGGAACCGGTCCTCGTCACGGGCGGCGGCGGCTTCCTCGGCCGGCGCCTGGTCGAGCTCCTGCTCGAGCGCGGGCACCTCGTGCGCTTCCTGGCTCGCGGAGAGTATCCCGAGGTCGAGGCGCTCGGCGCCGAGGGGGTGCAGGCGGATCTGCGCGACGCCGAGGCCGTGCGCCGCGCGTGCGCGGGCATGCGGACCGTCCACCACGTGGCGAGCAAGGCCGGCTACTGGGGCGACCGCGCGGACTTCGAGGGCATCAACGTCGACGGTACGGCGCACGTGGTCGCGGGGTGCAAGGCCGAGGGCGTCGAGCGGCTCGTCTATACCAGCACCCCCTCGGTGGTCGGCTACCAGACCGATGCCGAGGGCATCGCCGAGGCACCCTACCCGAGCCGCTGGGAGTCCCTGTACGGCGAGACGAAGGCCAAGGCGGAGCAGATCGTCCGGCGGGCCAACGGGGCGTCGACCGCCCGCGGCACGCTCGCGACCGTGTCCCTGCGCCCGCACCTGATCATCGGCCCAGGCGATCCGCACCTGCTCCCGCGGGTGATCGAGCGCGCGCGGCAGCGGCGCCTGGCGATCGTGGGCGACGGGAAGAACCTGGTCGACCTCACCTACGTCGACAACGCCGCCTGGGCCCAGATCGATGCCCAGGAGGCGCTGACTGAGCCCGATGCGCCCTGTGCTGCCGGCGCCTACTTCATCAGCAACGGTGCACCGGTGGTCCTCTGGGACTGGGTCAACGAGGTCCTCCCGGCCGTCGGGGCCCCCCCGGTGACGCGCCGCATCCCCCTGGCAGTGGCGGTCGGCGCGGGCACCGCGCTCGAGTGGGCCCACAAGACGCTCGGGCTCGCCGGCGAGCCGCGGATGACCAGGTTCCTGGCGCTTGCCCTGTCACGCTCGCACTACTACGACCTCGCGCCCGCGCGGCGCGACCTCGGCTACACCGTTCGGGTGCCCATGGAAGAGGCTACGAAGCACACCATCGCGTGGTTTCGCCAGCGCGCGGAGCGGGCCGCGCCTTTCTGGCCAAGCTGGCGGTCTACGCTCGTGAGCGTGCCTAC
>CAYMSU010000486.1:0-4691 GCA_964393165.1 uncultured Enterobacteriaceae bacterium | reverse complement strand
GCGAAGACCGTCTCCAGCCGCGAGTTCAACCAGGATGTGAGCGGCGCCAAGCGAGCCGCCAAGGATGGGCCCGTCTTCATCACCGATCGTGGCCGTCCGGCGCACGTGCTCCTCTCCATCGAGGAGTATCGCCGGCTCACGGGCGGGGAGGTCTCCATCGGCGAGCTCCTGGCGCTTCCTGGCGCCGAGGACATCGACTTCGACGCCCCACGCTCCCGCGATCTGGCGCGGCCAGCCGACCTGTCCTGATGTTCCTGGTCGATACGAACGTCGTCTCCGAGCTTCGAAAGGTCGCTGCCGGAAGGGCCGACGTGGGCGTCGCGGCGTGGTCCGAGCGCACGTCGGCGGGTACGATGTTCATCTCCGCCATCACAGTCCTCGAACTGGAGCTCGGTGTATTGGCGATCGAGCGGCGCGACCCCGCATCGGGCGCGGTCCTGCGGTCCTGGTTGGAGACGCGGGTGCTCCCTGCGTTCGACCAGAGGATTCTGCCGGTCGACGTGGATGTGGCGCGGCGATGTGCGGCTCTCCACGTTCCGGACCCCCGATCCGATCGAGATGCACTGATCGCGGCCACCGCGCTGGTACATCACATGACCGTGGTCACCCGGAACGTGGGCGACTTCGAGCCCATGGGCGTCGAAGTGGTCAACCCCTGGAAGACGGCTGGGTAGTGTTCTACAGCACGTCGAAGCGATCAAACTCCATCGTGGAGTGCGGGCCGGTGCGGGGTTCGGTCGGTTCAAGGGGCATGACGGAGGGGCCTCGGTCGGTGTGTCAACGGGATTGTGTCAACGGCTGCCTTTCTCGACCACCTCGGCGATGGCCTGGACAGCCTCGTCCACGCCCGCGACAACGACGCCCAGCTCCAGCTCGTGGGCGGTCGCGCGCGCCCTGTTCCGCAGCCTGCGGTCGTCGGTGACGAACACGTCGGCGCGTAGCCCCAGGTTGGCGTGGCCTAAGTCCGAGATCCCAAGAAGAACAGGCGCAGGATCGTGGTAGATGACCAGGAATACTGTCCCCCGTCTGGACCCCACCGCCGGTGCCGAAGTGCGGGAACTACTCCAGGCGAACAAGTCCATCGAAGCCATCCGCCGCATCCGCCAGCTCACCGGCGCAGACCTCGCCGCCGCGAAGGGTGCGTACCTGCACTTCGCGAGATTGCCCGGGACTTGTCACCGATGCTCAGGCTCCCTTCCGCCGGGCGATGTCGTGCGCTGCGGTCACTGCGGGAGCTTGAATCTCGATCCGACCTCGACGGCGTCGGACGATTCGAGATGACGCCCGACCTGGAGCCCGCCTACCGCTTCCTCAACGGCGAGCTGCCCGTGGAGGACTTCGAGCAGTGGGTGTCTCGACGCCTGACCTGGAAGCGTTCTGGGGACCGGATGTCTACCTGGAGCTGGTCTCCATCGACTTCCGGCCCAAGTGGGCCGCGCACGAGGCCCGGAAGGTGCTCGACACGGTGATCGACTTCGCCGCTTTCGAGTTGTGGCGACTCGTGCCGCTGTCGAGAGCCATCGTCGCTGGCGGCGTGAAGGGGCAGGCGGCGTTGGCCGCCACCTACGACGAGTACTGCGATGGCTACTACTTCCTCGACAACCTCGCCTTCGGGTGGGGGGCTCACGGAGCAGGACACGCTGACTTCGGCTGCGGCCGGTCAGGCTGACTGGAAGCCACCGCCTGCCGCAATCGACGAGGCAGAACGTGCTCCCACCCAGCAGCGACTCGCGGCGTGGCTCGGCGAGCGCTCGCAGGTCGGAGGAGGGACTCGGCGTCAAGGACATCCCCTGGACGCCATCCGGCTGGCAAGCCCAGCGCGACTTCCTTGATCCGGCACCACGGCCTGTACCGTACCCGCCGTCGAACGTGGCGAGGCGCCTGGCGGTGGCCCAGGACCTGGTCGCCCATCTGCGCTGCGCCGACCGCCGCGGGTCCTCGCCCCTCGAGGTCCCGACGCCTCCGCCGCGGCCCACGCGCTGCCCGGTCTGCCAGGTGGGGCACTGGCGGCGGTCCACCCTGCCCCCGGCACGAGGGCCACCTGGAGTCGGGCCATGACGGCCTGGAACCGGTCTTTGTCAGTCAGCATCGTCGACGCCGAGCCCCTCGCAGGGTCCGCACCGGTGCGCCTCGCGCACGCGCCCATCGTGCCTCACGCGCTCCTCCGCCCTCTCGGCCTGTCGAAACCTCCACCCACCGAGCCTCCCCGAACGCCAATAGACCCTGCAGGGGCGACCGGCAGGGGCCCGCAGGCTCGTCCAAGAGCGCAAAGGCGCACGCCAGAACGCCGTTGCCGAGGTCCACGTCGTGCGCGTGCTCCTTTGCGCTGAGGCTTGGGTCGGTGAAGTACTCGTCAAGGAGCAGGCCGAGGTCGTGGACCGATCGGGTGAGACGGTCGAGCTTCACGACCAGGATGGCGTCTGCCTTCCCCTCGCGGAGCGCTTCGGGGGCACCTTGGAGTCCGGGTCGAGCAAGGGTCTTCGCGCTCGCTCCGGCATCCAGCACATTAATGTGAGCTGGGTTGACATCGAATATCGATGTCACTACAACTCACTCGAATTCGGATGGGGGAGGGACCGCGATGGCCCGCGCCTACGACAACTCCAACCGGGCCGAGAAGGCCGCCCGCACGGCCGAGCGCATCGCGGAGACGACCGAGCGCCTGCTCGCCACCGCGTCCCTGCCCGACGTCACCCTCGCCGCGATTGCCGAGGGCGCCGGCGTCACGGTGCAGACCGTGCTTCGACACATGGGTTCTCGCGACGGCTGCTTCGACGCGGTGCGCACACGACTCGGCAGCCGGGTGGACGAGCAGCGAGGGCACTCCCAGCCCGGCGACATCGAGGGCGCGATCCGCGGCCTGTTCGAGCACTACGAGGCTGACGGACGCTTGATCCTCAACCTCGTGTCCCAGGAGGGCGCCGGCCAGCCCCTCGCCGACGAGGCCGCCACCCGCGGCCGGGCCTACCACCGCGCCTGGGTTCACCGCTGCTTCGGTCCCTGCCTGCCCGAGCAGAGCGGGGACACCGTCTTGGACGCGCTCGTGGTCGCGACCGACCTCTACACCTGGAAGCTCCTGCGGCTCGACCTCGGCCGCGAACGCGCAGCTGCCGAGGCCGTCCTCACCCACCTCGTCCGGTCCATCCTGGAGTCAGCATGAGCACGGTCCTGATCTACACCTCCCCGGCCTCGGGCCATCTCTACCCGGTGATGGATGTCGCACTGGCCCTGCGCGAGGCGGGCCATCGCGTGGTCGTGCAGACCCTCACCAGTGAGCTCGAGACGGTCCACGCGACCGGTCTCGAGACCCGTCCGATCCACCCTGCAATCGAGGCGGCGAACCTCGAGGACTACCGCGGAGGGAGTCCGCTGGTCCAGTTCCAGATCACCCTCGACACCTGGCTGGGACGCGCGCCGTACGAGATCGAGGATCTTCGGGCGGCCATCGACGAGCTCGACCCCGACCTGCTCGTCGTCGACGCCAACACCTGGGGCGCGGCGGCGTTCTCGGAGGCGCGCGGCGGTCCTTGGGCGATGTTCCTGCCCTACTGCCTCCCCGTGCCCTCGCCCGACGTCCCCGCGTTCGGCCCTGGCTTTCCGCCACCCCGAGGGCTGCTCGGACGCCTGCGCGACCGTGTGGTGGGCGCGGTGATGGATTGGTCGTTGCGGGACGCGGTGCGGCGACACGCCGCGTTCCGCACGGCCCACGGGGCGTCTTCCGTCCGCCACCACTACGACCACCTGCTCCGCGCCCCGGCGTTGCTCTACCGGACCGCCCCGCCGTTCGACTACCCGCGTCGGGACTGGCCCGAGACCGTGCACCCGATCGGCCCGGGCCTCTGGGCGCCCCCCGGCGAGGCGCCGGCCTGGCTGCGCGACCTGCCCCACCCCCGCGTGCTCGTGACCGTCTCCACCGAGCTCCAGCACGACGGAGCCATCGTTCAGGCGGCGCTCGACGGGCTCGCGGACGAGCCGGGCAGCGTCATCGTGACCACGGCGGCGCTCGATCCCGAGTCGTTCGAGGCCCACGGCGACCACGTGCGGATCGAACGCTTCCTGCCCCATGCTGCGGTCGTCCCCCACGTCGACGTGGTGGTGACCCACGGGGGCATGGGCACGACCCAGCGCGCCCTTGCGGCCGGCGTGCCACTCTGCGTCGTGCCCTGGGGCCGCGACCAGAGCGAGTCCGCACAGCGCGTGGTCACCTCGGGGGCGGGGGTGCGGCTCGACAAGGGCCGACTCGAGCCTCGGCGCCTGCGCGACGCGGTGCGGGCGGCCCGGGCCTGCCAGCCCGCTGCGGAGCGGGTGGCGGTGGCCTTCCGCGAGGCGGGCGGCGCGGCACGGGCGGTCGACCTCCTCGAGGGCCTGCTCGCCGGCCACCACGTGGCGCACCCCACTGGCGAGCTCCGGCGCGCACAGTAGGCGGACGCCGCCGCGACGAGCGCCGGATGACTCCGGCACCCGCTAGGTCCCGTCGGACAGGTAGCGGCGGGCCCCGTCGATCACCGCGCGTACCCGAGCCAGCTTGGCTCCGATCGGCGTGGTCAGGGCCCAGACCTTGAGGTCCACGCCGATGATGGCGGGCAGCACGGGGCGGAGCTCATCATCCGCCGCATCTGTGAACCCGAGCCCCACCCCGAGGGACGCGACAACGGCCTGTCGGACCGCGTCCACGTCGGTCGTGGTGAGCC
>CAYMSU010000485.1:0-4705 GCA_964393165.1 uncultured Enterobacteriaceae bacterium | reverse complement strand
GTACGGCGGCGCCCGCACGGTCCGGTAGCCGCCCGGGCCGCAGCCCCCCTCGGCCCCCCCTAGCCCCCCCTTAGCCCCGGTAGGCCTCCGGCTGCTCGATGCGGGCCAGCACCCAGTCGAACTGCCCGGTGGTGATCTTCGACCCGCAATAGTTGCAGATCCCCGCCTGGTTCACCCGATCCAGCGGCGCCCCGCAGCTCGGACACCCCGGCGCGTCTCCCCGCGTGCCCGCCTCGCCCCCCGCCGCGCGCAGGAACGTCCAGTACTCCGAGAACTTGCGCGCGACCCGCGGGTTGCCCCCGATCACCTTGCCGTCCGACACCTGCACGATCGCGTCCTTCATCGAGCCCCACAGCCGCACCGTGATCGCCTCGTACCAGGCGTCGAGCTCCACCTTCACCATGCGGACCCGGTTGATCTGCACGTCCTCGAGGCGGTTCCGCAAGCCATGGCGCGCGTAGCGCTCGACCCAGAACCGCAGCGTCTGGTACATCCGATCGGTCACGAACGGCCGGGCCTGGTCCCACTCCGCCTGCGACCAGGCCTCCTGCAGCGAGTGGTACACGAGCTCCACCCGCTTGCCGAAGGCCGCCGGATCGAACTCCGGGTGCCGCCCCTGGAGCCCGCGGAGGCCCGCGGCGAGGTTCGGATCGTGCACGATCGGCACGAGCACGCTGCTCTCGTTGCCGCCGTCGGTCCACCCGACCTCGGGCACGACCGCCCGCACGCGCGACTGCACCGCCACGAACACGGCCTGCCACGTGAGCTGCCCTGCGGTGATCGGGGTGTCGCAGTTGCGGCAGGCCCCCATCGGCGTGACCTCGATGGACGCCCCGCAGCTCGGGCACCCGAGCCGCTCCACGCTCTCCGGCCCCTGGCTCGCGACCCCGTGCGCCCGCCGGAGCGTCCACTGCTCGCGGACCTGCACCCGGCGCGAGGATCCGCCGGCCAGGCGCTCGGTGCGGGTGGACTCGAGCTGCACGTACAGATGGTCGTGCTCGGCGCGGCGCTCCACCTTGGTGAGCGACACCCCGCCCACGACGACCTCAGTGACCTGCTCGACGTCGGCGTGGGCGGCGAGGAGCTTCTCACGCGCCGCCTCGGCGACGAACGGCGCCAGGGCCGCCCACGCCTGGTTGCCGATCGCCTCGTGGGCGCGCCGGTGCACGAGCACGACGTAGTCGTAGAGGACGGGCAGCGAGAACCCGGGATCGTCCTGCCGCAGCCGCTCGAGGCCGGGAACCGGGCGCGGCCGCCCCCCGACGCGCTCCCCGAGATCCGACGCCCCGAGGCCCGCCGCCCCGGCGCCGGGCCCGTGGCCCGGCAGCCGCCCGCGCGTGCGGTGCACCCGGTGGTCGTCGCCTCGGTACCACACCGCGCGCGCCACCAGGAAGCCGCCCACCGCCAGCGTGAGCGGGACCCCGATGGCCGGGTAGCGGATGCACAGGTGCAGCAGCAGGAAGACGAGATCGACCTCGCCGCCTCCGCCGCCGCCGCCCCCGAGCCCGCCGCCGCCCCCGCGGCCCCGGCCGTAGCTCTGGCCTCCGCCCACCCGGGCGTCGGCGACCTCCGGCCACACGAGCACGCCGAGCAGGACGGCGCCGGCCAGGCCGGCCCCCACGAGCCCTCGGCGGTGGGTGAGGACGAACGCCCAGCTGCGCTGCAGCATCGCCCTCATGCGGCCTTCCGCAGGCGCCAGAGCCGCCAGGGGGCCGCCGGCTCGCCGGACGGCCGCAGCAGCCCGAGGATGCGCTGCCCGCGACGAACCTCGATCCGCTCGAACCACCCGTCCTCCTCGACCTCGAGCCACGTGGTGGGGCCGCCGCCCGGCGGCTGCCCCGCCTGCGCCCACCACTGCAGGCAGGCCGCCCCCAGGGGCGTGCAGTACGCCTCGCCGCCGCCGTCGCGGTCGAGCGCGGCGTCGATCTCCGCCACGAGCGCCTCGAAGCCCTCGAGGTCGAACGCCTCGGCGCGCGCGAGGAGCGCCCGCCGGGCCGCCGGCAGCCCCGGGTCGATGGCCGCCTCGGTGGGCGGCGGCGCCGGGTGCTCGACCACGTTCGCGGTCCACCCCGACGCCTCGGCCCCGGGCGGCGGCGAGGTCGCGCCCACGGGCCGCGACAGCGTGATCCGCCGAGCCGGGGCCCCCGCGCCGTGGACCCGGACCACGACCTCTAGCTCCACCCGGTCGTCGCCCTGCCGGGCGGCCACGATCTGCCCGGGACCGGCGGTGAGCCCGTCTTCGAGCTCCTGCGTGGCGAGCTCGAGCAGGACCGGCACGGAGAACGCGGGGTCCCCCTGGAGGATCCGGTGCATGTCGGAGCCGCCCCCGTGGGCCTTCATCACCCGCTGCACGAGGATCCCGCGGTCGCGGGCGGACGCGGCGGATTGATCGAGCCGCGCCTCGGCGGCGTCGCGCAGCGCCGGCCGGGCCACCGCGACGTACACCCCGACCCACGCGGCGAGCACCCCGAGCGCGATGCCGACCGCGACCCAGAGCTCCTCGGCCAGCGGGGAGGTCCCGACGACGGCGAGCCCCGCGCTGCTCGCGAGCAGGCCGGTGCGCGCGGTCGCGGGGAGCACGTCGAGCCACTTCAGATCGAGCATCAGCGGATCCGGGGGGCGTCGTCGAGGGTGATCTGGCGGGCCCCGCTGTGCGGCACGTGCTCGGCCAGCACCGAGCCCACCGCGTCGAGACCGGTGAGGAAGCCCTCGAGCGACTCCGTGGTGAGCTGGCGGGTGGCCTGCGCCCACTTGCCGCGGGGGATCCGGGCCTCGAGCCCGACGTCTGGGATCAACTCGACAATCCCCTCCCACGCGGAGACGTACACGAGCAGCCCGCACCGCTGGGGGGTGGCGTGGACCGCCTCGAGGTGGAACTCCGCCGCGGCGGCCCGGCGGACCTGGCTCCGCCGGCGCTCGGCGCCGGCCAGCGACGCGGTGAGCCGGTGGCCCGACGCGAGCCAGGCGCCGACCCCCCAGACGAGCGCGAGGTCGAGCACGACCATGGCCCCGTGCACCGTCCACGGCAGCAGCACGAGCACCCCGAGGGTGCCGAGCGCCCCGAGGCCGCCCACCATCTGCGCCACGTCGGCGTAGCTGCCCGACCGCTCGGCCGCGACGACGACCACCTCGGCATCGGTGGCCTCCTCGAGCTGCCCCACTTTGGTGGCGACCGCGTCGCTGAACCGCTCGTCTGCGTGGATCATGACAACCTCAGGGGGTGATCAAGCGGAAAGGCGCGTCGCGCACGAACCCCACCCGCTCGTAGGCCCGTACGGCCGGAGCGTTGGCTTCATTGACATGCAACGTGACCCTCGGGAACTTGGGCAGCAAGCGCCTGCACAATGCAGCGACGCCTCTGCGGGCGTGGCCCTGCCCCCGGTGGGGAGGCGGCACGTAGGTGCCGCCGATCTGGGCCCCCAGGGCGTGGGCCGAGCCCACGTTGCACTGGAACACGAGCTCCGCGCCCTGCGCGGTGACCCAGGTGCGCCCCGACTTGAGCCGCTCGCGCACGACCTGATCGTGCAGCCGTGGATCCTCGCTCGACGGATCCCGCCCGAGATCCTCGAGCTCCATGGCCGCCGAGTACTCGGCGACGAGCGGCCACTCTTCGTAGGCCGCGGGACGGAAGCCGGGCGGATCCTCGCCCTCGGGTGCGATGTCGAGCCGGTACAGGCGCTGGTCGTAGGCCCGCGTGGGGGGCCGCCCGCGGGTCCATCGCTCCCACATCGCGTCGCACGCGCCGCGCGGCCCCACGAGCAGGGTGGGGCGGTGGAGCTGGTAGAGGTGGTCGCCGAGCAGCGCGGCGTCGTAGGGCTCGGGCGCGTAGGGCACGGCCAGCCGGCCCGGGAGCACGAGCGTGAGCCCCACGAGGTCGCCGTCCTCGAAGCAGCCGTACCACCACCCGCGGTCCATCGCGTGAGCCCGCACGAACCCGAGGAGGAACAGATTGACCACCGGGTCTTCGTCGAGGAGCCGCGCGATGGCGGGCAGGTCGGCGGTGCCCAGCCGCTCCACACTTGACGTGCGGTCCCACTTGACGAGCTTGACTGGTTACCGTCGCGGGGGGTCCGGAGCAAGACCGGCCCCCGCGAGGAGGGGGAGGGAAGATGCCGGTCGACGGTCCGAAGGCGATGTCGGTCAGTCACGACGGGGAGCCCGACGGGTGGGAGCAGCCGCTCGGCTGGTACGCCGAGATCACGCCGCACGGCGACACGCGGCTGACCGTGGCCGCTCCCCCGGGCGCCCTCGGCCGCACCCACCTCGCCCTGGTCAAAGCCATGGCGTCGCCCGTGTCGGTGCTCTACCGGCAGAAGGTCGACCGGCGGGAGCCGCGGCCCCAGAGCGCGCCCCCGCGGGACTTCGTGGCTCGGGAGGTGCCGCTCGAGAAGGTGCTGGAGGTGGTGGAGGCGACCTCGGAGCTGCTCCACCACGACGCACGGTGCGAGCTGTGGCTGCAGGGCGCGCTCGGCGAGCGGCTCGTGCTCGACGAGGACGGGGTCATCTACGTCTACCCCGATGATCCGTCGTTCCGGGATGCCCTCGCGGCCGCCGAGGTCGGCGAAGCCGACGTGGACCTCATCTCCGACCGGGACTACGTGAAGCACTGGTTCCACGCCGCCTGCGATCGTCTCGAAGACGAGATCATCGACCGGCTGGGGCTCGTCGAGGTCCCGCACCGCGCGGGCTGATCGTCTGGGGGCGA
>CAYMSU010000484.1:0-4761 GCA_964393165.1 uncultured Enterobacteriaceae bacterium | reverse complement strand
GGCCCCGCCGCGGATCACGCTGCGGGCGATCGAGGGGGCCGGGGAGGTCCGCGCGGAGCTGCCGACCTCGCCCGATCCGCGCCTCGCCGGGCTCGCGCTCGCGCCCCCGGAGCTGTTCACGTTCCGCCAGCGCGACGGGGTCCTGCTGCACGGCGCGCTGTGGCGGCCGCGGGGCGCCGACGGCGCCCCCGCCACCGGGCCGTTCCCGCTGGTGGTGCAGGTCTACGGGGGGCCTCATGCCCAGCGGGTGCGCCACGACTGGGCGCTCACCGCGGATCTCGAGGCCCAGCACCTGCGGCGCGAGGGCTACGCCGTCGTGCAGATCGACAACCGCGGGTCGGCGCGGCGGGGGCGCGGCTTCGAGGCGCCGCTGCACCGCGACATGGGCTACCGCGAGCTCCTCGACCAGGCCGACGGCATCGCGCACCTCGCCGCGCAGGGGATCGCCGACCCGGCCAGGGTGGCGATCAAGGGCTGGAGCTACGGCGGGTACCTGTCCGCGATGGCTCTCGCGCGCTTCCCCGAGACCTTCCACGTGGGCATCGCGGGGGCTCCGGTCACCCACTGGGACGGCTACGACACGCACTACACCGAGCGCTACATGGGGCTGCCGGCCGACAACCCCGACGGCTACGCGGTGTCCTCGGTCACGCAGCACGTGGCCGGGCTCACCGGCGAGCTGATGCTCATCCACGGCATGCTCGACGAGAACGTGCACTTCCGGCACACCGCCCGGCTCGTGGACGCGCTGCTCGAGCATGGCAAGGACTTCGAGCTGCAGATCTACCCGAGCGAGCGCCACGGGCCCCGCGACGATGCCGGGCGGCTGCACATGCTCCGGCGGGAGATGGCCTTCCTGAAGGCCGGCCTGGCCCGATAGCGGACAACCCCGGACACGGTCGCCCCTGCGCCGCGCGGTAGGCTCCCGCAGGAGGCCAGATGCTCGCTGTCGCCCTGCTCGTCGGCCTGTCGGGGGAAGCCTCGGCCACCTGCCCCGAGGCCTACACCTACACGATCGTCCACGAGGTGAAGCCTGGCTTTCCCCCCGAGGTCGAGCTCTCCGTCCCGTCGATCAACCGCTCGGGGGAGGTGTCCTGGACGCAGTGGGACAAGGGCGAGGCCTCCATCTGGTGGGGCGACGGCACCGGCCCGCCGACCGAGATCGTGCGCGACGGAGAGGGCACGGGGCTCGTCGGCACCACGCTGCTCATCCGCAGCCCCCCGGTGATGGGGGTGTCGCGGGAGGTGGCGTTCTCGGGCTCGATCGTGCGAGACGGGCTGGACTTCGACGCCGTGTTCACCGCGGAGCCGAACGCTGCGCCGGAGCTCGTGATGCACATGGATCGCGCGCACCCGCAGAGCCCGAGCCCGTTTCAGCGCTGGGGCGGGACGGTCGACATCTCCGCCCAGAACAAGGCCGTCTACATGGCCTCCGTCGACGGGTTCGACACGCGGCTGTACGAGGGCTCGGCGAAGATCGTGCGGGACAGCGCCAACGGGGGCCCGGTGTTCGGCTCGGCGGAGATGAACAGCGGCGACGCGTTCGTCTACCTCGGCACCGACGTCGACGCCGGCTACGCGGGGGGACTGTACCGGAGCCCGACCACGCTGCTGGTCTCCGAGCCCGCGTCGGGCGAGGCGTGGGTGGGCGGTACCCCCGTGATCTCGGACTACGGGTCGGTCGCCTACGAGTGGGTCTACCCCGATCCGAAGGACGCGAGCCGCACTGCCCAGCAGATCGTCCTCACCCAGATCCCGGGGGGGCCCGTGATCCTGGCGGACAGTGCCGTCGGCGACTTCTCGAGGCACCCCGAGGCGGAGATCCTCGCGTTCACGAGCGCCCCCACGTCGGGGCTGAACATCCCCCCGGGCCCCTACGACTGCGTGGTGTTCTCGGCGGGCGACCCGCAGGGCTACGGCGACACGCTGTTCATCGCAGATCCGGACGGGCTCGGCACCGTGGTGACGACGGCGGACCTGGTGGGCGGGGCGTTCCCGGTCGTGCTGCAGATCTCGCCCTCGGCGGCGAACGGCGACGGGCAGGTGGCCTTCCTGGCCTCGCTGAGCGGCGGCACCGAGGCGATCGTGCGCGCCGATCCGGTAGGCCTGGACCGCCCGCGGGACTCGGCCGAGGACACCGCGGCGGACACGGGCACGCCCTCCGACACGGGGGGCGCCGATCCGGACGATCCCGACGACTCCGCGTCGGACCCGTCCCCGCGGGCCGAGGAGCGCCGGGCGGGCGGCTGCGTGCTTCGCTGCACCCACGGCGCTCCCGCTCCGCTGTCGGGCCTCGCGCTCGTCGTGGCCGCCGTTGCGTGGCGCCGCCGCCGGCGACGAGGGTAGCCTACGGCACGGCGAGGCCCTGCAGGTCTTCGCCGGCCAGCCAGACCACCACCATCAGGAAGGCGAGCTGCGCGAGCAGCACGATCACGCCCAGCGCGAGGCCCCGGCGGGCGTTGCGGCGGCCGAGGGGCGAGTTCTCGGAGATGAGGGCGAACGCTCCGAGCGCAATGGCCACCGGGGCCAGCGCCCCTGCCAGGCAGCCCGGCACCCAGCCGATCCGGAGGTACTCCGCAGGGAGCTGCAGCACCACCAGGCCCGCCGCGACGAGGCCCGCGACCAGCGCCGTCCCGCCCAGGGGCGACCCCTCGTCGACTTCGTCCTCCACCACTCCTCGCCTCCGCTTGCCGAGCGTATCAGGCTCCCGCCGAGCCCAGGGCCTCGAGGTGGGCCTCGAGGCGCTCACGGGACTCGGCCCTTGCCCGCAGCCCCTGCTGAGTGTGCCACCACTCCCGAAGCGTAATCTGGCCTTCGGCGAGCCACCGGGCGGCGCCCGCCTTGAGGACCCGGCGAGCCCCCTCCTGGCCCGACAGGCTCGCGAGGACCTGGTCGGTGGCGGTGATGCTCGGCGGCTCGGGCGCCGGCAGCCGCGGCGGCGCGTTCCGCCCGAGGACCTCCAGGATGGGCGCCTTCGCCTGGGCGGTGTGGCGGATGAGCGCGACCAGTGCCTCGGTCTTGTGCTGCAGGATCCCCTTCGCGATCTGCTGGTCGACGTGGGCGACCACGCTGCGCACGCCCTCGCTCCAGGCCTCGAGGAGCGCGGGCAGATCCGGCGGCACGTCGACCTGGGCGAGCGCCTCCCGGACCGCGCGAGCGGCCTCGTCGACGATCCGCCGCCGGCGGGGGCCGGGCCGCGTGAGCGGCACCACGTCGCGAAGCGCGGGCGCGTGGCGCTTGAGGTCGAAGGCGTGGACGGCGGACGCGCCCCAGGGGCGGGCCAGCTCCGCTACCCGCGCCTCGACGGCGCCGCGCTCCTGGGGTTCGACCAGGTCGGCCTTGGTGATGACGACGGACAGCGGGGTGCCCGCGACGAGCGTGTGGCCGAAGACCTCCCGCTCCGATGCGGTGGCCGGCTGGAGCCCGTCGACCACCCACACGACGGCGTCGACCTGGTCGAGGAGCGGCTGCAGGCGCACGACGGCCTCGTCGGGGCTGTCGATCCCGGGGGTGTCGATCAAGCGGACGTCGCCGACCGCGACCTCGGTGACGTCGCCGGTGACCCCGCCGAGCCCGGTGGGCTGCGCCGGCTGGCCCGCCAGCGCGTTGACGAGGGTGGACTTGCCGGCCGCCACCCGACCCACGACGGCGACGCGCCAGGGGGCGAGCAACGCCTCGCGTGCCGCGACGAGCGGGGCGGGATCGACCCACCCGTCGCAGGCCTCGATGGTCGCGGCGAGCGCCGCCTCGAGCTCCATGGACGCCTCGACGCCAATCGGTGACCCTGAAGGGGACTCCTATCGCAGCACGCACCGATCGCCGGGAGGGCAGACATGCGGATCGCCGTGGGCTCCGACGAGCCCTACTACGTCCACGACGTCATCGTGGAGGAGCTGACGCGCCGCGGCCACGAGGTCGTGCGGTTCGGCTCGCTCGTCGACGGGGAGGAGCATCCGTGGGCCGACGTGGCGGAGGCCGGGGCGCAGTCCATCCTCGAGGGCCGCTGCGAGGAGGGGATCCTGCTGTGCTGGACGGGCACCGGGATCAGCATGGCCGCGAACAAGCTCCCGGGCATCCGCGCGGCGCTGTGCACCGATCCGGGCACGGCGGCGGGCGCCCGGGTGTGGAACCACGCGAACGTGCTCTGCCTGTCGAACCGCACGCTCGCGCCGGACATGGCCCGCGAGATCCTCGATGCGTGGTTCGGCACGCCGGTGGGCACCGACGGCGAGGAGGGCGTGGCGCGGTTCGGCGAGCTCGACGGGCGGTGGCGGGTCGCCCCGCACTGACCGCCCGTCCCGAACGGCTACTGCTCGCGAGTCTCCGCGATCTCGGCGAGCTCGGTGACCGCGCCCTCGAAGGCGGCGAGCGCCTCGGTCCAGGTGTCGGCCCGGGCCGCCGCGTCGCGCGAGGCCTGCTCGCGGGCGCGGATCGTGCGCTCGAGGAGTGCCTCGAGCTCCCGGGCCTCGCCCTCGGCGGCGGCCACCAGGCCCTGGCGCACCGGGGCCAGGCCCGTGGCCACGCGCTCCTCGATCTCCTCGCGCGCGGCGTCGACCTGGGCCACGAGCTGCCCCTTGAGGCGCTTGGCGACCTGATCCCGGAGGCGGCGGAGCTGGGATCCGCCGGTGAGCACCAGCAGGACCGCGTCGGAGACGACGTAGAGCAGCAACCCCGCCCACCCCACGGGCCCGAGCAGGGCGCCCAGCGTGAGCAGCGCGAGGCGAACGCCCAGGCGGTTGGCCGCGCCCTTGAGCGCGCCCT
>CAYMSU010000483.1:0-4802 GCA_964393165.1 uncultured Enterobacteriaceae bacterium | reverse complement strand
GCACTGACCGAGGCAGCTCACGGGCTCGTAGGCCACGCCCTGGGCCTCGAGCTCGGCCATCCGGGCGCCGGCTCCCGCGAGCTGGCAGGTCAGGCCCTGACACACGCGGACGCCTGCGTCGGGCCGGGCGAGGAGGGTGTAGAAGGAGGCGACGCCGTAGACGTCGGCCTCGGGGACTCCGGTGCGGGCGCTCACCTCGGCGGCGACGCCCTTCGAGAGGCCGCCGAGCTCCTCGAGCAGCTCGGGCAGCTCGTCTCGGCGGGCTCCTTTGCGCTCCATCGGCTCCTCCTGGTCCGACAGCATACCCTGCATCGGACTGGCCTCCTTCGGCCGGCGGAGGACGTCATGGCCGATCGGTTGCCCCAGCTGTTCCAGGAAGTGCGCGCCACGCTGGCCGCCTCGCTCGAGCTGGAGGTCGAGGCGCGCCCCGCGGAAGGCAAGGCGACCATCGAGGTGGGCGACACCTTCGAGGCGCGGTTCCGGGTGCGCCACGTGGGACGGCGGGTCGGGCTGCGCGTGCCGTTCCGTCAGGTGCGCCTGCACGTGATGCCCACCCCGTTCGCCAAGTTCCCGGACGGCCTTCCCGCCCTCGTCGACCTCGGGCCGGTCAAGGCGGGGCAGGTGGTCGAGGAGGCGCTGGAGATGAAGGCGCTCGACGCGATCGCGGGCCCCGAGGTGTTCGCCCACGCGCGGCTCGAGGCCCCGCTCGACGTACAGGCGATGTTCACCCATGCGAGCACCCACGAGCTGACCGCCTCGCTCGAGGGCCCTGCGCCGCTCGACGACGACGCCCAGCGCTTCGCGGAGGCGATGTATCGGGAGGTGCTGCTGGGCAACTTCATGCTCCGCGCGTTCACGGCGCGCGTGGAGAGCCTCGAGCTGGCGCGCGACGACCTCGGGCTCCTCCGCCAGGTCGTGCGGGAGCTGGTGCGCGTGGCCGGCGAGCAGCGGGGGGCCGACCCCGATCGCGTCGCGCGCGCGCTCACCCAGGTCGACGAGTGCTACATCGAGACGCACGCGGAAGGCTACGCCGGGTCCCACGCGTGGGCCCTGTGGTTCGCCACGATCGACGACGACAACTGGTTCGACTTCGCCGCCGTGCAGCAGCAGTGTGCGGCCTACCTCGAGCCGCCCCACCTCGAGCTGCGCCTGGTCAAGGGCTTCGACAACGAGGGGATCCTCGCACAGCCGGTCACCACCGTGGATCTTCCGGCGGTCCTCAACTTCGAGGCTGGAACGCTGACGATCTGGAGTGCCCAGCTCAACGACTGACGCGGGGTCGCGCAAGCCGTGGCCTGCACGCTAAACGCGGAGGGATGAACCGCTGGTCGCGAGCACGGGTTCGGACGGGGGTTCGGCTGGCGGTCGCCGTCGCCGCTCTCGTCCTGGGGCTCGACCTGGCGTACCTCGCCGCGTCGGGCACGGTCACGTGGGCGTCGCTCGCCGAGGGGCTGCTCCTCGAGGCGCACGGCCTGCTGCTCGACGTGGTGCTGTTCGGCGTGGTCCTCCTGTGGTTCGACGAGCACCGGGAGGCGGAGCGGCGGCTCCGGGAGGGCCAGGACGCGCACGCGCGGCGGCTGCAGGATCTGCGGGAGGCCTTCGAGGACTTCCAGCGGTGGCGCACCCCGGAGGGCGCCCACCGGAGCGCCGGCCTCCTCCGGCGGCTGCTCCACGAGCAGCAGGGGGTCGTCCTGCGCGGGGCGTACCTCGCGACGGCCGATCTTAGGCGACTGGATCTCCGGAGCCTCGACCTGAGTGCCGCCGACCTCACGGCGGCCGACCTGCGCGACGCTCGCCTGCAGGGGGCCAGCCTCGAGGAGGCTCGCCTCGATCGCGCCGTGCTCACCGGCCTCGACCTGTCGCGCACGGGGCTGCGCGGGGCCTCGCTCCGCGAGGCGCGCCTCGACGGGGCCACGCTGCCCGAGCAGGGGCTGTCGAGCGCCGACCTCGAGGGGGCGAGCCTCGCGGGGGCGCGCCTCGATCGCTGCGATCTCGAGTGGGCCCAGCTCAGCGGGGCCCACCTGAAGCAGGCCCACCTCGGCGAGGCGCGCCTGCGGTTCGCCACGCTCGATGCTGCGGAGCTCGAGTCCGCGCAGCTGCGGCGGGCGGATCTGGCGAACGCGTCGCTGCAGGGCACCCGGCTGTTCGGCGCCTCGCTCCTGCAGGCGGATCTGGGAGGCGCCGACCTGGCCGGCGCCGACCTGCTGCGCGCGGACCTCCAGTACGCCAACCTGATCGGCGCGAGCCTCGAGGGAGCGCGCCTCGGGGGCCAGGGCACCGACCGTGCGAACCTCGGCGGGGCCCGTCGGGCGCCCCACGATCCGCCGATTCCCGGGTGGCTGTGCTCTCCCCAGGGGGTGCTGGTGCGCGACGATGCGCCCCTCGACGGACGCTCCCGCTACGCCGCAGGGGTGCACGACGTGGTGATCCTCGGCGACGAGTCCTCCGAGGAGTAGGGCGCGCCTACCGCGCGTGCAGGCAGCGCGCGTAGCCGGCCTCGGCCACTTCCGGGGACTCGTCGAGGTAGGCCTGCCGCCGAGGGGGGATCAGGCAGGCCTCCGCGGCCTGCTCGAGGGTGCCCGGGCCGGCGCCCATCGACACGTCCCACACGGCGGCCCAGCCCTCTTCGCTCACCGTGAGCAGCCGATCTCCCTGCCGATCGAGCCGGGCCTCGCGCACCGGCCCCGGGCTCTCGAAGCGGGGCTCCGGGTCGCCGTCCCCCGGCGCAGCGGCGAGCACCGAGTACACCCGCGCCCGGCCGTCCTCGGCGTGCGTCAGCACGGTCTCGCCGCTCTCGGACAGCCACGCTGCGCCGCCCCGGGACGGCTGCCGGAGCGTGGTGAGCCCCCTCCCGTCGCTGTGGCAGATGCTCACGAGGCCGTCGTCGTAGGCGAAGACGAGGCGGTCCCCGCCCGACGACCACGCCGCCGAGGTGAGCGGCGCGTGGTGCGGGCACAGGGGGGTGCCCGGCGGCGCGGGCGCGAGGCTCTCCGCGCCGTCGCCTGCGGCCGTCTCCTCGGCCGCGTCTTGTGACCCGTCCTCGGGGGGCGGGCGCTCGGGCACCGCCACCCGCCAGGCGCCCTCCGCGCTCGCGACCATCACCTCGCGGCCCTCGCTCCGCGGCGGGAACCACGCCGCGAGCACGGCGCCCTGCAGGCCCCGCACCTCGGCAGGAGGCGCGGCCCCGGCGGCGTCGAGGACGCGCACGTCCTCCCGGCTGAACGCGACCAGGTGGCTCCCGTCGTCGCTGAACGCCACGCCGAGGACCGGTTCGGCGCCGCCTTGCCGCGAGACCGGCTCCGCCTCCGCGAACCACGCCCAGACGTCGACGGTGCCGTCGCGGTGACCCAGGGCGAGGCGGCGCCCGTCGGGGCTGAACGCGATCGCGGTGACCGTGCTCGCGTGGCCGGTGCGGGCGTGGACGGGGCCTTCCCCGGTCGCGGCCTGGACCCGCACGCCTTCCTTGTCGACCCGTGCGAGCCAGCGGCCGTCGGCGCTGAGCCGCACCCGCAGGGGGGGCTGGCCGCGCAGGGCCCAGGTCTGCGGCGGCTCCGCCAGGCCGCTGGCCCAGCGGGCGACCTCTCCCTCGGCGGCCAGCGTGAGGATCTCGACCTCGGGGCCCCCGTCGTCGGGCGCGACCCACCACGCCTGCTGCACGTCGTGGGCCGGACGGAAGAGCTGCCGGAAGGGGGCCGGGACGGCCAGGATCTCGGACTTGGCGGCGTGGTAGCCAGGCACGCGGTCGGGCACGGCCACCTCGAGCAGCAGCTGCCGAGCGGCCCGCCCGTGGCCCCGGGCCGCGGCCAGCCGGGCGGCCGCGACCGACCGGGCGTCTTCGGCTTCGCCGAGCGCCTGCCGCAGCTCCCCTGCGGCCCGGCCCGCGGCCCGCTGCTCGGTGAACGCCCACTGCAGGCCGATCAGCGCCAGTCCCGTGACCACCAGCAGGACCACGGCCGTCAGGCCGCGCGCCCGCGAGGCGCGCTCGGCCCGGCTCGCGCGCGCCGTGGCCTCCACCACCCGCTCGTCCGCCGCCTTCTCGATCGCGCTGTGGGTCTGCGTCTCCGCGCGCTGGGCGGCGACCACGAAGTCACTGGCGACCGTGTCGGTGCTCGCCCCCGCCTCCGCGAGTGCCTCCGCGGCTTGTTGCAGGTGATACCCGCGGAGCAGCTCCTGCGCCGGTCTCCCGGCGGCATCCCACGCCTGCGCGGCGACGCCGAGGCGGTCGAGCATGCGCGACCGCCCGTCGTCCTCGTGGCTCCAGTGCTCGATGCGCCGCCAGTCTCGCGGCACCACCGGCGACGCCCACCGGATCTGGCCTCGCCGCGAGGTGATGAGCCCCGCGTCGCCCAGCGCCACGAGCACCGCCGCCGACGTGGCGTCGTCGGCGACCGCCTGCTCGTCGACCGGGCCGAGGGCCAGGCGCAGGGCGAGGCTCCGCAGGGCCGCCTGGCCCGCCTCGTCGAGGTCGAGGTACACCGCCTCGGCGCTCTCGTGCAGCGCACCCTCGGCCCCGCCGCGGGCCTCGTAGGCTGCCCACGAGATCACCCCGGTCTCCGGGTCGCGGGTGTCCCACAGCGCCCACAGCAGGTGCTGCATGCGCACCATGCCCTCCTGGGAACGCGGGACCGCCTCGCACAGCGCGTCGACGATGGCCGGCTCGAGGACCCCCCCGGCCGCGAGCGCGGGCCGGGCCGCGGCCTCCCGGACCGCCTCGGCGGGCCACACCCCGGGGAGCGCGCACAGTCCGGGGCCGAGCGCCTGCACCGCGACCGGGAGGCGGTTGCACAGCGCATCGAGGACCC
>CAYMSU010000482.1:1783-4821 GCA_964393165.1 uncultured Enterobacteriaceae bacterium | reverse complement strand
TTCCTTTAGGGGAACGGTTGACCAGAAAACCGTGAATCGTTCCGTTATCTCTATAATCGCTCACTCTTTATCCGATTAACGCCTTAAATAATCCTTAGAGAATCATGGCGGAACGTGCCCAGTCGTAATGTTTGTCCCGGAGCTCAGCCTCGCTCTTCATCGGATAGACGATCAGATTATCGGCATCGCCGATGAAGATAGCGCTATTGATCGACTGATAGGAGAAACTTTCGAAATAGGACCGGTCGAAAATTTTTGTCACCTTGTCCTTCACCTCGGTAACATCGAATACACACTCTTTGAGGTGGTTTATTTTCCTCTCATAAACCGGGCCGATATGTCCCGTGTCGTCGGGATTTTTAAAATCGATAATCTTGAGGTCGGTAAAAACGATTTTCGGTACGTAGATCATGCTCAACGGGTCGGTCATATAGGCCGAAAAGTATTCCGGTCCCAGCGAGCTGACGACGATAGGATTGACCGGACAGAGTTCTTTGTAGACGTAGAACTTCCGCGGCTGTTCCTGATACCCGTCGTCGGACCTTTCCAGCTTCAATGTACGACCGTCCGAGGTAGTCAGGAACATCGGGCCGAAAGCTTCGAAAGATATGTTCTCCAAAACCCTGTATACCGCGAGATAGAGGGAGTTTTTGGGATCCCCGTTGGGATGGGGTACGCAGTTTTCGTGCGCGTATTCCCAGTTGAAATAGTCCCCGAACTCTTCGGTCAGTTCGCAAAAGATGATTTTTTCCGCCGCGCCCTTTTTGGAGCCTGTGGCCATGTAGGACCCGAAATATTCCGGTTCCAGCTGGGATGCCACAAGTCCTTCCATGGGGAAAACCGTGAAGTAGTAGTGTATGTCCATGGCTCCTCCTGGTTTCATTGTACATAATCGGGATGATTTCTGCAATGAAAAGTATAAAATATCTCCACTAATCTATTGATTAGTATATGGAGGCCTGATAGTATCCAAGGTAATTTCGTCTAAAGGGGCGTCCATATGTTTGGATTTATCATAATTGCAGTCGTCGGAGCACTCGCCTTTGCTCTCATCAATTTTATCATCGTAAAACGGAAAAACGCCGGCACGGATAAAATGAAAGAGATCGCCGAAGCCATCCAGGAGCGCCGTGCACCAGCGACGCCGACTGCGCCGGACAGGAGGCCGACACCTGCCTGAGCGCCGGGGGTTAGCCGGGCTTCTGCACCATCGAGGGCTGCGGCGCGGGCGAGTGCGGCGGGCCCTTCGTGTGCTGCCGGGACTGCGACGAGGCGGCCGCCGACCAGCTCCCCTTCGAGGCGGCGGCCTGCTTCCCCGACGAGGCTGCGGCCCAGCTCGAGGGCGGCGCAGGCTGCACATGTGACTGAACCAGGGCACAGGATGACCCATGGACCCGCACGACCCCGAACGAACCCGACTGCTGCTGGTCGAGGACGATCCGCAGCTCGCCGAGCTCCTGACGACCTACCTGGTGCAGCACGGGCTGGATGTGGTGCACGTCGCGTCGGGGGTGGAGGGCGCGCGACGCATCGTCGACGACGCGCCTGACCTCGTCGTCTTGGACCTGATGCTGCCCGGCGTCGACGGGCTCGAGGTGTGTCGCCGGGTCCGGGACGCGTACCGGGGATCCATCCTGATGCTCACGGCGAGCCAGAGCGAGGCCGACCACGTCGCGGGTCTCGAGCTCGGCGCCGACGACTTCGTCGTCAAGCCCATCGAGCCGCGGGTACTGCTCGCCCGGATCCGGACCCAGCTGCGACGCCTGCGGGGCACGCGTGCGCGCAGGCCCAACGCGGACGGACGGATTCGACTGGGACTGCTCACGGTCGACGCCACCAGCCGCGACATCCACGTCGACGAGACCGTGGTGCCGATGACGACGATGGAGTTCGACGTGCTGCACCGCCTCGCGGCGGACGCCGGGACCGTGGTCTCGCGTGACGAGCTCTACGCAGAGGTGATGGGCGTGACGTACGACGGCATCGACCGGGGGATGGACGTGCACGTGAGTCGGATCCGGAAGAAGCTCCGGGATGCGGGCTACGACACCTCGCGCCTGAAGTCGGTGCGCGGCGTCGGATACCTGCTGGCCTCGCGATGAGGTGGTCCTACGTTCGCCTCGTGGTCACCAGCGTCCTGGTCGTGTGGGCGCTGTCGTTCGTCGCGCTCGTCGTGTACAGCCAGACCCGGACCTGGGACGAGGCGCGTGCGCGTCGAGATGGTGTGTTCCACGTGCACGACCTGCTGACCACGGTCGCCCCCGAGGCCCGAGCGGCGCGGCTCGCGAGGCTACAGCCGCATTTTCGGGTGCCGCTGCGGCTCGCGGATGCGGACGAGCTCGTGCGTCAGCTGGACCGCCCGCCGGCGCCCGGTCCCGAGGCGTGGCACCACGAGCGCGGTCAGGACGAGTGGTGGGTGGTGCCGTTCGACCCCGACGAGCGATCTCGTGGAGCTCGCACGCCTCGACCTGCCCGATGAGCAGATGCTCGCCGTCGACGTAGTCATCCCGCCGGCGGTCGGTGTCTTCGCCGACCAGCGGCTCTTCTTCCGCGCCGTCGAGAACCTGCTCCGGAACGCGGTCCAGCACGCGCGGAGCAGGGTCCTCGTGAAGGTTCAGGTCACCCCGGATGCGGTGGAGGTTCGCGTCGACGATGACGGGCCGGGCGTTCCGGCCGACCTGCGGCGGCGGCTGATGGAGCCCTTCGCGCGACTACACACGGACCGCGGGCGCGAGACCGGCGGCGTGGGGCTTGGGCTCGCCATCGTGCAGCGCATCGTCGAGCGGCACGAGGGGCAGCTCGAGGTCACGGAGTCGGCGGACGGCGGGGCACGGTTCTCGACCACATGGCCCGTTGCGCAGTGACCGCGTGACGACGGCCGCTGCGCCCGTGAACACCGCGCTGAGCTTCAGGGACACAACATGGGAGCCCGGCTCACGAGGACACACGAGCCCCAAAGAAGAAACGGAAGGCACGAACGCCTTCCGCTTGATGAGTGGTACTCCCAAGGGGAATCGAACCCCTGTCTCCGCCGTGAG
>CAYMSU010000482.1:0-1773 GCA_964393165.1 uncultured Enterobacteriaceae bacterium | reverse complement strand
CATTGACCCGCCAGGACTCGAACCTGGAACCTTCGGGGCCAGAACCCGACGTCTTGCCAATTCGACCACGGGTCAGCGACCCCGACTAGGTAACGAGCTGCGTTCGCCCGGGCAAGCCCCCACGTGACCCCCTCCCTCGGAGGAGGGGTGAGGTTCGCTCAGGGATAGGCGTCGACGACGAATCCCAGCGGCGTGACCTGGGTGTTCATCTCGTCGAACCACTGCTCTTCCTTGACCTTCACCTCGTCGGCCAGCTTGCGGCCCTCGTCCCACCGCTCGCGATCCGCGCGCTCCAGGCCCTCGCTGATGCTCCGGTAGGCGTGTGCACGCTCCCCCCAGATCGCGACCAGCGCCTCGTGGCGCTCCGCCCAGGGGTTGCCCTCCTCCAGGACCACGAACGACGCCTGATCGTGCAGGTGCTCCGACAGCGGCACGATCGTGCCCGTCCACGCATCGGCCACCTCGTCGGGCCGCGTGGCGTCGTTGTAGATCGCCGCCGCCTGGTACAGCACCCGCTCCGCGAGCAGGCTGTTCTCCTGCAGGAGCGGCTGCAGCTCGGTGATGTAGTCCGACGCCGCCCGGGTGGCCGGGTCGCCCCCCAGCTGGCAGGAGGCCGTCAGCACGAGAATCGGTAGCAGGGACATGGCGGCAACATACTCCAGGCTCACCTTCGGCGCAGCGGTTGCTCGATGGAGAGCGAACCTATAGAGACCGCGGGTTCGGCGCCTCGGAGGCGCCGGGAGGATCAGCGTGCGGATCCCCGTCGAGGGCATCCCTGCGGCCGGTCGCGAGGTCGACTTCGCCCTCGGTGACCGCTGGGCAGCCACCGCCGCCCAGCAGTCCCTCGACCGCCCCGCGGAGCAACTGAGTGGTTCCCTCCGGCTGGAGCTCGCCTCCAAGCGAGCTGGGCTCGTGCGCGTCGAAGGCACCGTGAAGGTCCAGGCGCCTGCGGCCTGCGACCGCTGCGGGGAGGACTGCGCCCTCGACCTCTCTGAGCGCTTCCGGCTCCTCTACGCGCCCGAGGAAAGCGGGGGCGATGCCTTCGATGGGGGCGAGATCGAGCTCGAGGTCGACGAGCTGGATCTCGGCTGGTACCGCGAGGGGCACATCGATCTCGCTGCCGTCCTCCGAGAAGCCCTGGCCTTGTCCCTGCCTGCGCGCATCGTGTGCGCAGATCAGGCTGAATGCGATAAGCGCACCCACGACCTGCTCGCCGCTCACGCGGCGGATCCCGCCCATCCGGCGTTCGCGGCCCTCGAGGCTCTGCGAACAGGTACGGACGAGGCGGGCTGACGGAGTTTTCGAGATGGCGGTTCCGAAGAAGCGGACCTCCCGGCGTCGCCGGGACATGCGCCGCGCCCACGACTACCTCACCTTCAGCGCAGTGGTGGAGTCCTGCCCGAACTGCGGGGAGGCCAAGCTGCGCCACAAGCTCTGCGAGAGCTGCGGGACCTACCGCGGCATGCAGATCCTCGACGGCGGCGCCGAGGACCCGGGCGAGCCAGAAGACGGGCAAGAAGAAGAAGACGAGGGCTGAGCCCCTTCGGGCCGCTCGACCACCACGGTAGGGGGTGCGGTGGCCTCGCCAGTCGTGGTCGACGCCATGGGGGGCGACTTCGCACCCCGCGACATCGTGAACGGCGCCGTGCTCGCCGCGGAGGACGGGCTCGCGGTGCGCCTCGTGGGCCGCGAGCAGGAGATTCGCCCGTGGCTCCGCGGCGCGCACGACCATCTCGAGATCGTCCATGCCGACGACGTCGTGGGCATGGGGGA
>CAYMSU010000481.1:0-4834 GCA_964393165.1 uncultured Enterobacteriaceae bacterium | reverse complement strand
CTCCACCTGGCGGTCGGGGTGCTCCCGGTCGTCCTCGTGCTCGGGCCGTGAGGAGGGAGCCCCCGATCACCCAGGGGCCCGCGGCGTAGCTCGCGTGGGCGTGGGGCGGGGTCGACAGCCCCGGCACCGAGCGGGTGGCCCAGCCCCCGGCGGGATCCCGGGCGGACAGCGCGACGCTCGCGAGCGCGGCCCCGGCGGAGATCCGCAGGCCCCCGCCGTCGGCCAGGGCCGCGGGGTTGAGCCACGCCTGGTCGGCCACGCCGGCGCGCGCGGTGCCCGCGTGGCCGGTGCCCCCGGCGACGGCGCCCTGCTGGGCCACCGCGAAGCCGCCGGCCACCGCCGCCGAGCCGAGCAGCGCGACCGGGATCACAGCGGCTCCGCGGCGAGGAAGTCGGCCGCGTCTTCGAGCATCTCGTCGCCGATCAGGGGGATCACGAGGTCGCCGTGGAGCACCGAGGGGTAGGCCACCATCTCGAGGCCCGACCGCGCCGCGAGCAGCTCCGTGGTGTGGTTCGGGATCACGAAGTCGCCGGTACGCTCGTCGATCTTGGCGATCTGGATCAGGGCCTCGACGGGCGCGGTGCGGTAGCGGTGGGCCACGGTGTGCGGATCCACGCTGTCCATCAGCCACCGGGCCACGTCGAGGAGCCGGCGGTGCTCCCAGGTGCCCTCCACGAGGCCGAGGTCGTCGTAGAAGGCCTCCATCTGGGGGCCGAAGAACGTGCTGTCCACGAACAGATCGACCACGTTGGCGCCGGGCACGTTGAGGACCGCCCGGCTCACGAACGGATCCGAGATGACGTAGACGCTGCCGAGGATCCCGCCGAGGGACTGCCCGAGGTAGGCGAACCGATCGCGCTGGAGGGGCTGGCCGAGCACCGAGGCCCAGTCGTCGGTCTGCAGCGAGTGGCGCAGGGCGCCGAGGTCGACGAGCGCCTGGCGGAAGTGGTCGGGGATGTGGGGCAGGTCGTGCACGTCGAGGAAGGCCGCCCCCGACGCGGGCAGCAGGTCGACGACGGGAAAGCGGTTGAAGTCCTCGGGCTGCCCGTCGGGGCCGAGGCACTCCCCGGTGGGCGCGCAGGTCGCGCGGCTGCCGGAGGCGCAGGGCGGCAGGTACACGAGGTCGTCGGTGAACCCGACGGTGGCCCGCAGATCCTCCGGGAAGAAGTTGGGCACGGCCACGAGGCTCGCGTCGATGCAGGCGGTGCGCTCGCCGTGGTAGGGCAGGTCGATCGCCACCGCCGCGAAGCCGCGCGCGGCGAGCGCGCCCGCGACGGTGAGCACGAACCGCCGGTCGGTGGTGATCGCGTGGCCGAAGATCACCACGGGCAGCGGCTCGTCGGCGGGAACCCCGGCGGGGCGGGTGGCCATGAACGCGATCGGGGTGGGCCGGGGCTCGGCCTCCCAGTCGCCGCGGCGGGTGATCGGGTCGAGGAACTGGGGGCTCACGAGGGTGCCCTGCACGACCTCGGCGACTCCGTCGACGCGCGGGCGGTACAGGGGCTCGGCGGGGTTGAGGGGCCCGGGGAACAGGTCCGACAGCGGATCCTCGCCGAACAGGCGCGCGGGCGGGCCCCGCTCGGTGACCGTGGGCCTGCCCTCGACGTCGAAGCGGGCGGCGGCCTGCACGTCGGCCCGCCGGTCGGCGGCCGGATCCATCGTGGTGAACGGCCAGGCGGCCACGAGGTCGGCGGTGCCCCGCGCGGCGAGCAGGCCCTGCAGCGCGAGGCGCACACCCTCGAGGCGGGCGGCGTCGGTGGCGGGCACCGAGGACACGGTGCTCTGCCCGGTGGCGGTCCCCAGGGGGTGGGGCAGCGCGAGCAGCTGCCCGATGGGCATGGCGAGCAGCGGCTCGCCATCGGCGGCGGTGATCCCCTCGCGCACGACCACGGCGTAGGTGCGCCCAGGCTCGAGCGGGAGGGGCCCGGGGTCGACGAGGACGTAGCGACAGTCGCCGTCGTCGGGCTCACACGGTCCGAGCTCCTTGTAGGCGCGCACGGTGGCGGGCACGGGCGCGGGCCCCCCGGGCGCGTCGAGATCCCACAGGGCCACCGTGTCGCGGCTCACGGTGGCGGCGTGCAGCGGGGCGGTGGCCTCGAACTGAAGCGATGCCGACACCGAGAACCCCCGCAGGGTGTTCGCGACGAGCTTGGCGTCGGCCTCGAGGGCGTCGTCGGACGGGCTCGGGGGCAGGTCGACGAAGCCGGTGCGGGGATCGACGAGCAGGTCGAAGGGCAGCGGCATGCGCTGGCTGTCGACGTCCATCGCGAGCTCGGGGCGGCGCGTGATCCGGAACGGGAAGGCGGCTGCGAGCTCGGCGCGGGGCACCCCCACCCGGTCGGCGAGCTCGAGGGCGGGCAGCAGCCGCTGGCGGGCCTCCTCGAGGTCGGCGGCGGCGGCCTCCCGCTCGGCCCGCGAGCCCCCGGGGAGCGCGTGGGGGTGGTCGGTGAGCGGCTCCCCGGCGCGGAGGAGCGCGAACGCGGCGTCGGCCCCGAGCGGCTGCCCGCCCACGGTGCGGACGCCGCCCGGGCCCCCGCGCACCAGCACCGCGTAGGCGCGGCCGTGCTGCCAGCCCTCGGCAGGCGGCCGGATCTCGAGGGTGTCGGCGCTCGACAGCCCCCAGTCGAGGCCGGCCACCGGCGCGGGATCCGGGCCCAGGCGCCACACCTGGACGGCGCCGCTGTCGACGGTGCGGGCATCGATCGGGTGCGAGCAGGGCACCGAGATCGGGGAGACCGTCGAGAAGCCGTCCTGCGCGCCGAGCACCTCGCGCCAGGCACGCTCCGCGGCCGACAGCCCGGGCGTGTCGAGGGGCAGCGCGAGTCGCCGAGTCTCGGGGTCGTACGCCAGATCGTTCGGCGTGGGGAGGATCCCCGCCTCGGGGTCGAACACCACGAAGGCGTGATCGACGGGCGGGTCGGGCTGCCACACCGGGCTGCACGCAGCGAGGACGAGCCAAAACACTGGCGTCTCCCAGAACACACGGGCGCCGGGACCAGAGGGCCGCGGCGGCCGACAGTGTAATCCGCTCGCGTCACGAGATCGGCTTAGAATCGCTCCATGCACGTCGCGCTGGTTGGATTGTCGAAGACGTTTGGTTCGGGGGTGCAGGCGCACCACGCGGTTCGTGAGGTCTCGTTCGAGGCCCGGTCGGGCCAGGTGCTGGGGCTGCTCGGTCCCAACGGGGCCGGCAAGACCACGCTGCTGCGCATGCTGCTCGACATCCTGCGGCCCGACGTGGGGCAGATCCACATCGACGGGGATCCGCGGGCCAACCGGGCGCCCGCCTTCAAGCAGCACATCGGGTACCTGCCGGAGGAGCGCGGGCTGTACCAGCGTCGCAAGGTGCGCGACGTGCTGTGGTACCTGGGCGCGATCAAGGGACTGTCGCGCGCCCGGGCGCTCGACGCAGGGGGGCGGCTGCTCGCCCAGCTCGGGCTCGAGGGCTGGGAGTCCAAGCGGGTCAACCAGCTCTCGAAGGGCATGGGGCAGAAGGTGCAGATCGCCTGCTCCCTGCTACACGATCCCGATCTGATCGTGCTCGACGAGCCGTTCTCGGGCCTCGATCCGCTCAACGTGCGCCTCGTGCGGCAGCTGGTGAAGGACCTCCGGTCACGGGGCAAGCTCGTGATCCTGAGCACCCACCTGATGGCCGAGGTGGAGGCGCTGTGCGACCGCATCGTGATGATCCACGCGGGCCAGGTGGTGGTGGAGGGCTCGGTCGAGGAGGTCCAGCGCGCGCACACGCCGTGGGACGTGATGGTCGACCCCGAGGCGGACTGTGAGGGGCTGCCGAGCGTGGCGGAGCTGCTCCGCACCCCCGCGGGGACCTACGTGCGGCTCCACGAGGGCCACACCATGGCGCACCTGATGACGGAGCTCGGCAGCCACGGGAGGGCCGTTCGCTCGCTGCAGGAGGCCCGCACGCCGCTCGAGGAGATCTTCGTGCGGCTGGTGGAGGGCGCGCCGTGAACGCTCGAATGGTCGGCACGGTGGCCCTGCACGAGTTCCTCGCGTCGGTGATGCGGGGCTCGTTCGTCCTGATCACGCTGGGCATGCCGGTGCTGTCGGTGGCCTACCTCGGGCTCGTGGTCGGCCTGGGGGCGCTGGCCGCGTCCGACGATCAAGCCCGGGAGCGGGTCCAGCGGCCCGTGGGGATCGTCGATCAGACGGCGGCGCTCATGGTCGACGATCCGGAGCTGTGGTTCGAGTCCGAGGCCGCGGCTCGGGCCGCGCTCGAAGCGGGGGAGATCTCGGCCTTCGCGGTGGTGCCGCCGGACTTCGTCGAGAAGGGGCGCTACGCCTACTACCTGCGGCAGTACAAGCTCCTGCGGGATCCCAGCTCGCCCACCACCGCGCGGATCCGGCGCGGGCTGCTGCGGGCCGAGGGGGTGAGCGAGGCGCTGTGGAGGCGGGTCCGGCGGAGCCCCTCGGTCACCTTCCACGAGCGCACGGGTCCCGGCGCGTTCGCGGAGGTCGACGAGCTCGAGAAGGTGTTCTCCCTGGCGGTGCCCGGCTTTGCGACCTTCGGACTGATCCTCGCGCTGTCGATGAACGCGTCGCTGCTGCTCGGCTCGGTCGTGGAGGACAAGGAGAACAAGATGATGGACGTCCTGCTCTCCTCGATCCGGGCAGACGAGCTGCTGTTCGGCAAGGTCCTCGGGATCGTGGGGGCGGGGCTGCTGCAGCTCGGGGTGTGGGCCGTGCTGTTCAGCGCGGTGGTGGTCGGGCTGTCGCTCACGATGCCCGAGGTGGCGTCGCTGTCGAGCCTGCCGCTGGCCTATGATGGGGACAGGCTCAAGGAAATCATCAGCAAACCCTCGTTCCAAAAAAT
>CAYMSU010000480.1:0-4835 GCA_964393165.1 uncultured Enterobacteriaceae bacterium | reverse complement strand
TCGGCGATGGCGGTGACCTCGCGCCCGAAGTCGTTGGTGACGGTAAACACGATCTCGCCGTGGCGCGCGTCGTCGGGCTCGACCTCGCGCACGGCGGGGGTGATGGCGAAGGGACGCTGCATGGGGGGCTCCGGGCCGGCGCGGGCATCTAAGCACGAGCGCACGGCCAGCGTGTGCGCTGCGCGATCCGCCGAGGTGCAACGGCGTGCTGATGCTGCGGCTGCCCCGGGCGAAGGAGGCCCTCCCCCGCAAGATCAGCGTCTCCGTCGACTGACTGACCTCGACGGACGCAGGGGTCTCGCCTCGATAAGGCTGCACGTATTCGTGTGGAGTGCGTGCATGCCGAAGTCGAGGAGCCGGGCCCGCCGCCGGGCCAGTGAAGCGGCCCGGCTCGCCGCACGTCGGGGGATGGCGCCGGGGAGCACCGTCTACCTGGGCGATGCCCCCTCCGACGCCTCCGCGCTGTCGCTTCGGATCATGCACTACTCCGCCGAGGCGGGGCTCGCGGAGCGCGTGCTCCAGTCGGTGGACGAGGCGTTTCCCATCCCCGAGCAGGGCGTGACCTGGCTTGGCGTGCAGGGACTGCACGAGGTCGGTGCCATCGAGCGGCTGGCGAAGGAGCTCGGCATCCACCCGCTCACCATCGAGGACGCGCTGGACACGACCACTCCGCCGAAGATCGAGTACTTCGAGGGGCACGCCTACCTGTCGCTGCTCGCCACGCGCACGGCGGGCGCCGACTCGCCGCGTGCGCTCCAGTTCGACCACATCTCGGTGCTCTTCGGCGACCGGTGGGTCTTGAGCCTGCAGGAGCGGCCGAGCGACGTCTTCGACTTGCTGCGCTCCCGGATCCGCTCCGGAGCCGGGCGGGTGCGGCGGATGGGCGCCGACTACCTCGCGCACGCGCTGATGGACTCGGTGGTCGATGCCTACTTCGTGGTCCTCCAGCGGTTCGACGAGCAGGCGCTCGACCTCGAGGAGGAGGCGCTCACGTCCACGGCGAAGGACGCCCCGCGCCGGATTCACCACCTGAAGATGGAGCTCGCGCGGCTACGGCGTGTGGTCTGGCCGCTGCAGACCGTGGTGACGGACCTGCTCCGGTCGGAGTCAGCCCTCGTCCGCAAGCAGACGCGCCCATTCTTCCGGGACCTGGCCGATCACGTGCGCCAGGCCTCGGACATCGTGGATGCGGCGCGCGACCGGCTCACCGCCGCGATGGATCTCCACCTCGCCTTCGAAAGCCACCGCATGAACGAGGTCATGCGGATGCTCACGATCGTGGCGACGATCTTCATTCCGCTCACGTTCGTGGCCGGCATCTACGGCATGAACTTCGAGCGGATGCCGGAGCTCGAGACGCGCTGGGGCTACCCGGCGGTGCTCGCGGTGATGGGCGCCATGGCGTTGGGGATGGTGGCGTGGTTCCGGCATCGCCGCTGGCTCTGACTCAGCTCCAGGAGGCGGGCGCCGGCGTCTTCCGTACGGCCGAGCCCTCCAGCGTGGGCGCACGGTTCGCGGCTCGCTGGGGCATGTGCGCGTCCGGGCCATCGAGGTGGGCCTCCAGGAACCACATCGTGTCTTGGTGATCGGCGAGCACGATGCGCCGTGCATCTGTCGCAACTGGTACTAGCCTAGGGATTCTGACGCTCCTTCGCAAGTCCTCTCCCCGAGGACCGGGCGGGAGCGCCGATCTGCGGAAGTGAATAAGGGCGGAGCGACACGTCGGGGTTCGTTCATGCGGCACACACACTTCGCTCTCGTCTCCTGCGCGCGCGGGGTCTCGCGTGGTTGGTCGGCGCACGGCGCGCGGGCGCTCCTGGTGGGCCTCGGTGGCCTCGTGCTCGGCGGCTGCGTCACGGTCGACGAGGCGGATGCGCTCAGCCTGCCGGCGCACGGGGTGTCCGTCCTGCGCGCCCGGATCGACGAGGGGGACCTCCGCTATCGGGGTCGCAAGGGCGACCGGACCTTCGAGATCGACGTTCGGGCGTTCGGCGGGGGCTCCAACGAGGAGCGTGCCAACGAGCGGCTGTCCGATGTGGACTGGTCCGCCGAGGTGGATGGGGATCGGCTGCGCCTGCGCGTCGCCGACGGCCCCGGGCGCAGCGGGGCGGACTTCGACATCACCGGCCCGCAGGTGCTCGACATCGATGCGGTGAGCGCGAACGGGCGCATCGAGTTCGACCGCGTGGAGGGGGTTCACCTGATCGAGGCCACGTCGGTGCGGGGCTCCTACATCGGCGACATCCAGATCTTCGCGAGGAACCAGGCCGACCTCGAGTTCTACCCCTACGCGCTGACCAACGCGTCGATCGACGCGGGGAGTGTGGTGCTCGGGCTCCCCATCCAGCTCGACTACGACCTGACGGTCCGCACGAACGGGGACAGCCCGCTGTCGGTCGCCGACCTCGGGTGGGACGACGTGCGGACCGACAAGGGGTTCTTCAACGGGCTGCGGGGCACGGGCGACATCGAGATCGACATCTTCTCCGGGGGCAATGTCACCATCTTCGGGCTCCGGTGAGCCGCGGCCAATATCGGTCAGGCGGCGGCGTTGTCGGGGTCCTCATCCCCAGGAGAGGTCGACGATGACGGTGAGAGCGATGGTGGCAGGCGGGCTGGTGCTGCTCGCGATGGCGGTGGCGGTGCCGGTCGCGGGGCTGGCGAGCGCGCCGGAGCGGTCGGTGGCGAGCAAGCTGGTTGAGCACCTCGGCGTGAGCGACGAGGATGCGCAGGCGATCGTCGCGCGCATGGAGGAGGCCCGGGAGGCGGGCGAGGCGCTGCGCGCAGAGGTGAAGGCGCAGGCGCAGGCGCTGAAGGAGGCCCGCGACGCGGGCGACCGGAAGGGCATGAAGCAGGCCCTGGCGGGGCTCGAGCGGCTGCGCGAGGACGGGCTGGCGCTCCGCGAGGATCTGCGCGACGACATCTTCGACCGGCTGACGGTGGAGCAGCAGGCGACGTGGGCGCTGTACCACCTGCACCGAAAGGCGAAGGCCCACCGGGCGCTGGATCAGCTGCGGATGTGGAAGCTGCAGGAGACGCTGTAGCGCCCACGGTCGCCGGAGCGACTCCGTCGGTGAGCCGCTTTGTCGCCGGGGAGCGGTGTGCCATAGTGGGCGCCGAACGGGGCTCCCCGTTCGCTTCGAGGGGGGCCCGTGCCACTTCGTCTGTTGACCGTCCTTGCCGCGCTGACGCTCGGCGGCTGCCTGTCCAAGGCGCCGAGGGTGCGCATCGCGACCGCGTCTGCCGAGGAGATCACCAAGGCCCGCGAGAAGCGGGAGGTCTGGTACCACTTTCAGAAGGGCGACGTGGTGCCGTTCGTGCCGATGTTCTATGGCGCGGGCATGGGCGCCCCGAGCTCGCCGGTGGGGGTCGAGGCGCAGCGGGACTTCTACATCGTGTTCCGCAAGAACCAGCCGGTCATGCTGAGCCTGGACGGCAAGCGCCGCATCGGGTCGGGCTCGACGATCCTGGTGGTCACGCCCGTGGAGGGCGGCACGGGCGGGATGGTCAGCTGGATGACGTTCCTCGGCCGCTCGATCGACGCGGAGAAGGAGCTGGAGTCCTTGCTTCGCCGAGCGGACTGAGTCCGCCGACGGAGCGCGACGTAGCTCCAGGTGCCTCGGCCGCAGCTCAGCCCAGCGTAGACACGCAGGAGACCGCCGGCCGGCCGCCGATCTCGCTGCACGCGCCGCCCTCCCACCCGAGATCGCGGCACGGGGAGTCCTCTGCCCCCTCCACGCAGGTGCAGGTGGGCTCCGCGGCGCACTCCGCAGGGTAGTCCACGCACTCCGTGCGCTTCAGCGTCTGGTCGAAGTCGTAGGTGTACAGACAGAGCTGGTCTGCGCTGCACACCGAGCAGTCCGGTAGCGTGAACCCGCCTGGGGCCGTATCGCCCGTGGGCCCCCGGGTAACCCCGGGGCAGGCCACGAACGCGGTGGCCAACCACATCTGTCGCATCGTGTGCTCCGGTCCGTGCCCGACCCTCCTTAACCAGGCATCCTCCTGGCCCAGCCTCAGTCGCGCTGGGCACTCCGGAACCACTGGAGCACGCCCCCCACGACCAGGATCCCGACGCCCAGGGGGCAGCCGAAGCACAGGCACAGCGCGGTGAGCGTGGCCCACAGGGGAGGCTCCGGATCGGCGTAGCCGTGGGTGCCGACCATCGACGCGCCCTTGACGACGACCTCGCCGCCTTCGCGACCCTCGGCGACGACGGACGCTCCGGCCCCGTACGCACGCCAGACCGCTGCGTGATCGCCCGCCGCGGTGAGCGCCGCGACGTCGGGAGCCCCGCCAGCGACGCACACGTCCTGCTGGCCAACCACGAGCAGGTCGACGTCGGCCTCCTGGGCCAGCGCCTCGACGGCGGAGGCCTCCGGTGGCTCGCCGGCCACGACGACCCACACCACGTCGCCGGCCTCGGCCCGCTCGACCGCCGCCTGCACCGACGGCGCCGCCTGCGGACCGGTGCAGTCGGGATCCACCACCTGGATGCCGGGCCGCCCGCCCTCGGGCAGCGACGACGCCACGTCGAGCGCGACCTCGAGCGACAGCTCCGCGAGGCCCTGGCCGACCTCGATCCACACGTCGTCGACCACCTCGAGCTCGGCCGCCCCGTCGGCCGCCTGGCGCAAGCGCACCGACGGACCGTCCGCGCTGGCGAGGAACAAGCGCGCGTCGGCGTGCTGGACCTCGTCGAGCTGGCCCAGCAGGCTCTCGTCGACGTAGACGTCGAACTCGTCGCCGATCGAGGCGGCCTCGTCGACGAGGCCCGACACCGGGCCGCGGACCTCGGCGAGCTCGTCGCCATGGCGCACCACGCCGCTGACCACCCC
>CAYMSU010000479.1:0-4837 GCA_964393165.1 uncultured Enterobacteriaceae bacterium | reverse complement strand
GCCCATCCTCCATCTTCCAGGTAAGCACAGCTTCGTCCCCTACGATGTCGCGCCGCACCGAGTTGAGGACCTGCTCCACCCAGCGGCGCGCCACGCTGCCGTCCGGGTAGGGGTCGATCGCGGCCGCCGGGCAGCGCTCGTCGGGCGGCTCCGGAGGGACGGGGGCCCACGACGCGAAGGTCCCCGCCGACGTTGCCACCGCTCCGCGGTCCAGCGCGGGGCTGATCACGTCTCCGCCGACGGCCCACAGGTCGGCCCCGTCCGACCACAGCGCGTGGACCGAGGCCGGGGCCCGGTCGAAGCCGAGGTCGAGCTCCTTGAAGTCCCGGCTCCCCCGGCGGCGGGCGGCCCACCCGTTGGCGCCGGCGACCCACACCGTGCGGTCCTCGGCCCACAGGCCCTGGAGCAGGGGGGCGCCTTCCGGTGTGATGTCCACGAAGCCCTCGGGGCCGCCCTCGAGGAGCACCCCCGAGGCGGCGCCGCCGACTGCGAACACCGCCTCGTCGTTGCCCGCGACCGTGAACAGCGGCCGGTCGGTGCCCGAGGGCACCCGCACAAGGCGCTCCCCGTCCCAGTGGAGGATCGTGCCGAGCCCGCCCACGATCCACACGTCGTCGGCCGACCGTCCCCAGACCTTGAACAGCGACGGGATCTCGCCCTGCGACGTGCGAGGCAGGTCGTCGGGCAGCGCCACCTCGGTCCACGCCTCGCCGTCATAGCGCCAGGCGAACGCATCCCGGCCGGCGAAGCCGCCCACGGCCCACAGGTCGTCGGGGCTCGCGCCCCAGATCCCGTAGACGGTCTGCAGCGCGAAGCCAGGCGTGGGCATGCGCTCGATGGCGCCGTCGCCCCCCGGGTGACGCAGGATCGTGGCGCCGTCGCCGGCGAGGAACGTCTCGCCGCTGTCGAACGCGTGCACCCACCACAGGGGATGGAGCTGCCCCGTGGGCACGAGCTCGAACTGCCCATCGCGGCCGCGCAGCACGACGGGCTCGGCGGTCGGGTCGGGCTGGGCTCCGACGAGCCAGACATCCTCCGCCGCCCCTCCGGCGGCCATGAACGCGGCATCGGGGTGCTCGACCACAGGCTCGACCGGGGCCGGTCGACACCCGAGGATCAAGGCACCCAGAGGCGCTACCCAGGTCATGATCTACTCCATGGCGTGGACCCTGCTCGTATCACGTCTCCGGGGGCGTCACGAACCGTCGCGGGCCCGCGCCCCGATCACGGCAGCGCGCACCGGGCCTCGGTCAGCGCGTCGTCCTCGCCCGGCTCGCACCCCGAGAGATCCGGGAACGAGCACACCCCCCCTTCGCAGTAGTTCGTGCCCGTTCCCTTGCGCAGGAACTCGTCGAGCTGCTGCGCCGAGACGTCGAGCCGACGGACCTTGCCGTGCGGGTCCTCGCACACGTCCATCGGAACCCCACAGTCCGGGACCTCCGGCAGGCCGAAGGCGTACTCGGTGTAGAAGCTGCCCGATGACGTCGAGCTGACGGGCTCGAGGCCCCAGACGTCGCGAAGCCCGGTCGTGAGGTGGGCTGCTCCGAGCGTGCGCGCCATGATGTGGGCGCCCAGCGTGGGCACCTGGTGGTCGCCGATCGCCACGCGCATCAGCACCTCCTTCGGAGAGGTCCCCGCGAAGGTGTCCGTCGCGATGTGGTGGGTGTACCCCGTGGGCTCCACACGGTCCCAGGGCATCTGCGTGAGCGCCACGAGCAGCTGCTGCGCCCGCGGATCCGGCCACGTCTGGTCGATCACCTCGAGGAACGGCGAGAAGTCCACGCTGCGCATCAGAAGCAGGCTGTAGGGCTGCCCCATCACCCCCAGGGCTCCCCGCTCCACGTCCTGGGAGAGCGCGAGGTACACCGAGCCCGAGATGCCCCCCTGGCTGATCCCGTAGTAGTACGCGCGGGACGGGTCGATGTACTTGCCGTACGTCGCGTCTTCTGCGAACGTGGTCTTCATCATCCGCATGGCCACCAGGCTGTTCAAGAACCCCTGGTGCAGGCGGTCCCACATCGTGCGCGCGCCGTCGAAGTCGCCGTTGGCCAGCTGGATGCCCACCGCCTGCGCGTCGACCGAGGCCATGCCCTGCAGATCGACCCCGAACAGCACGTAGTTGTACTCGTCGATGAACGACAGGAAGTGGCTCGACCGGATCTGCGTGTGGCTGCCGAACAGCCCGTGCCCGTACTGGATGAGCGCTCCCGGCGACTTCGTGGCGCTGTGCGGCACGAGCACCTCGAACGGCACCTGGGCCCAAGGCGTGTCGGTGTTGACCCGGGGCATCCCGTCACGGTCGAACAGCATGACCGCGAGCCCGTTGTCGCGGTTCATGAACAGCGGAACCTCCAGGGTGCCCTGGATGCGGTAGGCGATGTGCTCGGTGGCGAAGTCCTCGTCGACGTTGTCGATCGTGTACTGCACGCCGTCCTTCACGAGGCCGAGGCCGACCTCGCGCATGTGCAGGAGCCACCGCGTGTTGTTCTCGTCGCTCGCGGTGCTGAAGTCCCACGCGAGCTGGACCTCGCTCCGCGCCCACCCTGCGGCGTCGAGATGCTCGAAGATGTCGTCGTACAGGGCGCGGCGCGGCTCGACGGAGCCGTCCTCCGAGGACGTACCGTCGCGCAGGGCGGCGAACACGGGCGAGCTCGGCACCGCCGCTCCCGAGTCGTCGACCAGCCCCCGGACGCCCACGATGTAGCGCGCGTCGTCGCGCAGGCGCACCGCCGGGTAGATGACCAGGCTCCGCTCGGCGTCGTCCTCGGCCCGCACGTCGAGCTCGGCCCAGTGGGCGACCCGCTCGCCCGTCTCCACATCCAGGAGCAAGGTGAGCGCACCCTCCTCGAGGGACTCCGGGATGCGCGAGGACGGCACCAGGCCCTCGGGCGTGGCCCCCGGCAGCTGCGCGAGGATCGGCGTGCCGGCAGAGAAGCCGTCGCTGTCGTCCCACGGACCGCTCTCGTTGCCCTGCAGCAGGCCCTTGCCGAAGGCCACGCGACGGCCGGTCGCCGTGCGCTCGTCGGCCACGGTGTACACGTTGGAGGGGAACGGGTACCCGCAGAACTCGGGCACGAGGGGATCGCAGTCGAGGAGCGGATACTCGAGGGCCGACGCGACCTGTGGGCCCGAGTCGGCTGCGGTCTCCCCCGTGGCGCTCGTGTCGGGGTCGGGGCCGCTCCCCGTGCACCCGCTCAACCACCCCACGAGCCCCGCGACCGCCAGCGCCTCCCGGACGCTCCAAGACCGGTGCATGTCACCCTCCGCTGCTGAAGCCACTCAGTGTACCAGCGGTCGCGGTCACTTTGGGGACGGGGCGCCGAGGAACGCGGCCGCGAGGGCGCGGGCCTTCACCTCGGTCTCGATCCACTCCTGGCGGGGCTCGCTCGCGGCCACGATGCCGCCGCCGACGTGGTACCGGGCGTGGTCGCGATGGACCACCGCGGTCCGGATGGCGACGTTGAAGGCGGCCCGCCCGTGGTCGCTGACGAAGCCCATCGCCCCGCAGTACACGCCGCGAGGGTGCGCCTCGAGCTGGTGGATGCGCTCGCAGGCGCGGATCTTCGGCGCCCCGGTGACCGAGCCCGGGGGGAACGTCGCGGCCAGCGCATCCCACGCGTCGACGCCGGAGGCGAGCCGCGCCTGCACGTCCTGCGAGGCGTGGTGCACGGTCGGGTGGGCGGTCCAGGCCCGCGGGGCGGCGCGGACCGAGCCCACGCGGGCCACCTTGGACAGGTCGTTGCGGACGAGGTCCACGATCATGGTCAGCTCGGCCGCGTCCTTGCGGGACGACCGGAGCTCCTCCGCCAGCGCGGCGTCTTCGGCGGGCTCGGCGCCCCGCGGCCGCGTTCCCTTGATCGGCCTCGACACCACGCGGTCGCCGTCGACGGTGAGGAACAGCTCCGGGGAGTTGCTCAGCACCGCGGTCTCCGCCGACAGCTGGAGGTACCCGCCGAAGGCCGCCGACGCGCGCCGCAGCCGGCGGTATGCGGCGAACGGGGGGCCCGCGTGCCGCACGAACACCGGCCGCGTGAGGTTGACCTGGTAGCAGTCGCCCGCGCGGACCCACGCCAGGATCTGGCGGACGGAGGCCTCGTACGCCTCGGGGGCCACGCTCTCGGCGCGCGCCTCGGGCGGCGGCGGAGCCACCTCCGGGAGCTCGGCCGCCCTCGCCAGCAGCTCCCGGCCCTCCGCCTGCACCTCCGGCGCCCCCGTGGGGTGCCAGCTTCGGTCGGCATGCCGGAAGCACAGCGCCCCCCGGTAGCGGCCGAGCCACACCGGTGGCTCCTCGGCCGGCGCCCGCCGCGGGATCGGCTCCACTTCGGCCCCGGCCTCGTAGCCGAGGTACCCGAGCACCCCCGACACGAACGGCACGTCCATGGGCGCCGCGGCCGTCCGGCGGCCCAGCCCCCGCCCCGCCCCGGGCCAGCCGGCGGCCTCGGTCACGACCTCCTCCGGATCCCACCCCACGACCGACCAGCCGGTGGCTCCCAGCCCGCCGTCCAGCCAGACGACGCCGGGCCGCGGGCCCAGGGCCGCGACCACCTCCTCGGGCGACGGGCTCACGCGAGCAGCTCCCGGGTGGCGGCCACCGGATCCGCGGCGCCCGCGATGGCCCCGATCACCGCCCAGGCGTCGGCTCCCGCTTCGCGCACCTGCGGCAGGCGCGCCGCCGTGATCCCGCCGATCGCCACCAGCGGCAGGCCCGGGGGAAGCCGCGCGCGGACCTCGGCCAGGCGATCCACGCCCTGCACCGCCTTCGGGCGAGACAGGTGGGGCGTGGTGAACATCGGCCCGAACGCCACGTAGTCGGCGACCGCGGCGGCGGCCGGGACCT
>CAYMSU010000478.1:0-4842 GCA_964393165.1 uncultured Enterobacteriaceae bacterium | reverse complement strand
CCGACCTGGCGCGGAGGGTCCTTGGTCACTGCCGACATGCTCGCGGTCGTCTTCTCGCTCCTGGGGCTGTTCCTCGCGGTCCCTGGCTTCCTGCTCGTGTGGAGGGCGCTGGCGCCGGGGCACGCCGCCGGGACCACCCAGCGCTTTCACGCGACCCCCGGGCGGACGCTCCTGGTGGGGGCGGGGGCGCTTGTCGTCGCGCTCCCCCCGCTCGCGCTCGTCGGCGTCGACGTCGGTCCGGTCCGCCTGCTCGGCGTGTGGTGGGCCGCTGCCGTGCTGGGCGTGTCCCTCGGGGGCCTGCAGGGCCTCGCCGGTCGGGTCGGGGAGACCCTGGCCGGTCCCGGTGACGCGGCGCGACCGTGGGCGCCCATCCTCAAGGGGGCCATCGCCCTGGAGCTGGCCTGCCTCGTGCCGGTGCTGGGCTGGTTCCTGCTGCTGCCTCTGCTCCTCGTCGCGGGCCTCGGGGCGAGCCTGCTCGCCTGGGCGTGGCCGCACGGCGGCGCGCGCGCGGCGGCCCAGGCGCTGCGGGAGGTGGGCGCTGGTCGATCGTAGGCAGCTTCTGCTCGCGGCCGGGGCGCTGGCCGCCTGTGACGGCCCCCGGGCTGCCACCGCCCGGTGGCTCGGGGCGGGCGTCCCCGGCGAGGTCGTCCTCTCGGAGGGAGGCGAGGTCTCGCCCGCCCGGCGGCTCCTCGACCGCGCGGCCTTCGGCCCGCGACCCGGGGACCTCGCCGAGGTCGAGCGCCTGGGGCAGGCGGCGTGGATCGAGGCCCAGCTGCACCCAGAGGCGCTCTCGGACCTGCCCGCCGCGGTGATGAGCCGCCGCTTCGACTCGCTCCAGGCCACGCCGGGCAACGCCTTCGAGTGGGATCCCGACCAGATCCGGGAGGAGCTGCAGCGCTACGCCGTGCTCCGCGCCGTGTACTCGCGCCGCCAGGTCCACGAGAGCCTGGTGGCCTGCTTCGCCGACCACCTGAACGTCGCGGTCTCCCGGCGGCGGGTCGCCCAGCTCGCTCCCCACTACTTCCGGGAGGCGATCCGGCCGCACGTGCTCGGCCGCTTCCGCGACCTGATCGCGGCCACCGCACGGTCGCCCGCGATGCTCGAGTACCTCGACGGCGCCGACAACGCGCTCCGGGAGCCGGGCGACCGGCCGCAGGAGAACTACGCCCGCGAGCTGCTCGAGCTGCACACGCTGGGGGTGCACGGGGGCTACTCCCAGCGCGACGTCATGGAGGCGGCGCGCTGCCTGACGGGGTGGACGGTCCGGCAGGGGTGGCGGAAGGGGGCGGTCGAGTTCCGCCCCGAGTGGCATGACGACGGCGAGAAGCAGGTGCTGGGGGTGCGGATCCCGGCGGGCGGGGGAGCCGCGGACCTCGACCGACTGATCGACGTCGTCGTCGATCATCCGAGCACCGCTCGCCACGTCGCGACCCGGCTGGTCCGGTGGTTCGTGGCGGACCCCGCCCCTGCAGACGCGGTGGGCCGGGCCCAGGCGGCGTTCGTAGCTTCCGGTGGCGACCTGCGGCCGACCGTGCGCGCGGTGCTCACCGACCCTGCGCTGCAGGCAGCGCCGCCGCGCCTCAAGCGGCCGTTCCGCCTCGTGGTCTCCGCGCTGCGGGCGCTGGCCTGCGAGACCCACGCGTCGCCGGCGCTGCTCACCGCCCTCGAGCGGATGGGGCAGCGGCCGCACGCCCACCCGACGCCGGAGGGCTACCCGCTCGAGGCGCACCCGTGGCACGGCTCGCTGCCGTGGCGGTGGCAGCTCGCCCGGCGGCTGGTCGACGGCGGGCTCGGCGTGGTCCCCTGGGGTGCCCTGCGCCGGGCGGTGGGGGAGGGCCCCGAGCGGTGGTTCGCGCACCTCTGCGGGCGGGCGCCCACCGCCGCGGAGCTCGCCCCGATCCGTCGGCTGGGCGCGGAGGGCGGATCGCCGCGCGACGTCGTGGCGCTCTGGCTGTCGGCGCCTGCCTTCCAGGTCCACTGATGAGGCCCGGGAACCGTCGGCTGCTGGTGGTCGTGTTCCTCCGCGGAGGGGCGGACGGCCTGGCGCTGGTGCCGCCGGTCGGCGACCCCGCCTACTACGACGCCCGCCCCACGATCGCGGTGCCCGAGCCGGAGGTTCCCGGGGGCGCCCTGCCGCTCGACGACCGGTTCGGGCTCCACCCCGCGCTGGCGGCACTCCTGCCCCGATGGGAGGCTAAGGACCTCGCGATCGTGCACGCCGTGGGCAGCGACGACACGATGCGCAGCCACTTCGAGGCCCAGGACCGCATGGAGCGCGCCTCGACCCGCGCCGACGGGTGGCTGGCCCGCCACCTGCGGACTGCAGGAGCAGGAGCAGGAGCAGGAGCAGGCGCAGGCGCAGGCGCAGGCGCAGGCGCAGGCGCAGGCGCAGGCGCAGGCGCGGTGGGTCCCATGAGCGCGGTGGCCCTCGGAGCTGCGCTTCCGGTGTCGCTACAAGGAGTGCCCGCGGCGGCGCTTGGCGAGGGCGGCCTCGCGAGCCTGTCGCTGGACGCTCCGGCGCCCTACCTCGCAGCGCTGTCGGCGCTCTGGGCGGGGGCGTCCCCGCTGGCGCGGGCGGGGGCCCAGGCGCTCGACGTCCTCGAGCAGGTGAAGGCGGTCGCCGACGCGGCGGTCCCGGAGCTCCCGCCGACCCGACTCGGCCGCGCCCTCGCCGATGTCGTGAGGCTGGTGCGGGCGAATGTCGGCCTCGAGGTGGCCCACGTGGACGTCGGGGGGTGGGACTCCCACTTCGTGCAGGAGGCGGTGCTCGGCCCCCTGGCGGAGGAGCTGGGGACCGCGCTGGCGGCGCTCCCCGAGGCGCTCGGAGCGGCCTGGGCGCGCACCACGGTGGTGGTGTGGACGGAGTTCGGCCGGCGCATCGTGGAGAACACCTCGCTCGGGACGGATCACGGACGCGGCGGGGTGGCCTTCGTGCTCGGTGGAGCGGTCGCCGGCGGCGTGGTGCACGCCGACTGGCCGGGCCTCGGCCCAGGGCCCGGCACCGACGGGGTCCCGGATCTCCCGGTCACCACCGACTTCCGGGAGATCGCTGCAGAGGTCGCGTTGTGGGCTGGAAACCCGAGAATCGACGAAGTACTGCCAGACTGGGAGCCACGGGGTTTGGGGCTGTACCGGGAGGCCTCGCTCAGGGTACCGGACAGTTCCTGGCCAGGCGCGTCGGGGTGGCCTCGATAAGGCAGCGCAACTTCAACGGTCGCTTGCGAATCCATACGCGATCGTCGGTGCGTGATATGCGCAGGGCGCGTGGCCCTGCGCAGTCTCCCGAACGCATCTGTGGAGGGGCCGATGCTGCTCCTGACCGTCGCCCTCTGGGCGCTCCAGATCTTCTGGCCGACCTGGCTCGTAGAGGCCGAGCCCGTCTCGCGTGACCTCGCCGAGGTGCACGAGGAGGGGGTCCTCCGCGTGGGCCTCGCCCCCGAGGAGACCATGTGGTTCCTCGACCGCGGGGAGCCCCGGGGATTCGAGGTCGAGCTCCTGGGCCGCGCCGCGCGGGAGCTCCAGGTCCGCCTGGAGGTGCGGGGCCTGCAGCCGGAAGACGACGCGTGTGCCTCGCTGCAACAGGGCGTGATCGACGTGCTGAGCGAGCGGGCGCAGCCCCTGGCGGAGCCCTGCGAGGGGCTCACGGTGGCCGTGCCGCTGGCGCCGTTCGCCCACGGCGGGGCCCCGCTGGTGGTCCGCCCGACCTCCCCGGAGCTCGCGGAGGTGCTGGGCACCTGGGTCCGCGACCACGACCGCCTGCGCCGCGTCCTCGCCCATCGCTACTTCACTCCGGTTCGCGGGCCGTCCTCGGCGCCGCGGTCGAGCGGAGCTCCGGCGGCGGTCGGACTCTCCCGGTACGACGATCTGTTCCGCGAGGGCGCGTCCGCCCTCGGCTGGGACTGGCGGCTGTTCGCCGCCCAGGCCTACCAGGAGTCGCAGTTCCGGCCCGAGGCCGTGTCCCGCTCCGGCGCGCAGGGGCTCATGCAGCTGATGCCGGGCACGGCGGACATGCTCGGGGTGGTGGAGCCCCACGACCCCGACGAGAACGTGCGGGGCGCGGTCGCCTACCTCGAGCACCTGCACCAGCGGTGGGAGGGCAAGGTCAACCAAGCGGATCTCCTGGCGTTCGTGCTGGCGTCCTACAACGGTGGCCCGGGCCACGTGGAAGACGCGGTGCGGATGGCCGCAGCCCAGGGTGATGACCCGCGTAGCTGGGCCTCGGTGCGGCCCTGGCTGCTTCGCAAGGCCGATCCCGCCTGGGTGATCAACCCGGTGGTGCACCACGGCCGAGCCGACGGGCCCCAGGCCGTCGCCTACGTCGACGCGATCCTGGGCCGCTACGAGCACTACCGCCAGCTCGTCCCCGACTGCTGACCGACTCCACCTGGCTGCGCTCGCCTCACTCACTCAGTAGGAAGCCGCCAAGGGGTGGGTCCGACCACGCGAGCGCGGTGAGGTGGCTGTACACGTGCTTGTTCGGAGGGCGCCGCCCGCCCGCGGTCCACCGACCACGGCCGCCGAGGCCTCCGAGACCGCGGTCGGCCGACTGGCCACGTGGCGGTGGCGCGTCGCCGCCCGGATCGGGGTGACCGACCACGGGTCGGTGCCCCGGCGGCGCACGCCCGCCACCGGCCGACCTCGTGGCGGCGACGGCCCCTCGTTCGCCGGATCTCGACCGCCACCCGGCGTTGGGCGTGAGGAGGCCGCGCACCGCGACCGACCACGGGGCGGTCGACCCAGACCCCGCCTCGAGCCATGGTTCCCCCGATGTGGACCCCCCTAAACCCGATGGCGGCGATCGCGCGCCGGGTGGATCAGGCCCGGACCGCCCTTCGCCTGATC
>CAYMSU010000477.1:0-4851 GCA_964393165.1 uncultured Enterobacteriaceae bacterium | reverse complement strand
TCCATCGGCAGTTCCTCGAGCTCCGCGCGCGGAGCCAGGCCGCGCTCGTGCAGGCGATCGGGGCCCGCGACGCGCACGGCAGGGTCGAGCCCGTGCTCGAGCACCCGAAGCCGGCCCTCGCGGAGCGGGCGGCGGAGCCCGCGGCCGCCCCGACGCCGACGCCACCTCCAGCGCCTCCGGCGCCGCCCGCGCCACCCGCGTCACCCGCCGCCCCCCTGGCCGCGCCCCCGGCAGCCTCCGAGCCCCCGACGCCGACGCCGACGCCGACCACTGCGGGGCCGCGCAAGGCGCCGCAGCTGCCCGGGCCCAAGTACTCCCGGGAGGACCTCGAGCGGCTCGCGTCGGCCCGCATCTCGGAGGTCTTCGGCGAGATGTTCGCCATCCAGGACGGCTTCCCGCGGCAGGTCCGCATGCCCGAGCCGCCTCTCCTCCTCGCCGACCGCGTGACCGGCCTCGACGCGGAGCCCGGGTCGATGACCACGGGTACGATCTGGACCGAGACCGACGTGATCGAGGGTGCCTGGTACCTGCAGCAGGGAGTGATGCCCGCCGGCGCGATGATCGAGGCGGGCCAGGCTGACCTGCTGCTGATCAGCTACCTGGGCGCGGACTTCCGGAACCGGGGCAAGCGCGTCTACCGGCTCCTCGGCTGCCAGCTCACCTACCAGGGCGGGCTCCCCCGCCCCGGGGAGACGCTCCACTACGAGATCCACGTGGATGGCCACGCCAACCTGGGCGAGACCGCCATCTTCTTCTTCCACTACGACTGCGTCGACGACGCGGGGCAGGCCCGGCTGATCGTCCGGGAGGGGCAGGCCGGCTTCTTCACCGACGAGGAGCTGGCCGAGTCCGGCGGAATCCTGTGGTCCGCGGAGACCGGCGAGCACGACGCCTCCGCGCGGCTCGACCCCCCTCGCGTGGAGCCCTCGCGGAGGTCCTTCGATGCTGCGCAGGTCCGGGCGTTCGCCGAGGGCGACGGCTTCGCGTGCTTCGGGCCGGGCTACGAGCGACTGCAGACGCACGTCCGGAGCCCTCGAGCGGGCACTCCGCCGATGGCGTTCTGGCAGACGGTCACCGACTTCGAGCCCCGCGGGGGGCCGTGGGGACGCGGGTACCTGCGCGCCGAGCAAGCGCTCACGCCGGGCGACTGGTTCTTCCAGGGGCACTTCAAGGACGATCCCTGCATGCCCGGCACGATGATGTTCGAGGCGTGCCTGCAGGCGGTGGCCTTCTACATGGCGGGCCTCGGCTACACGCTCGACAAGGACGGGTGGACGTTCGAGCCCGTGCCGGACCTCCCCTACGACCTCCGCTGCCGAGGGCAGGTCATCCCGAGCGCGCGGCTGCTGATCTACGAGGTCTTCGTCGAGGAGGTCCACGACGGTCCCTGGCCGACCGTCTACGCGGACTTCCTGTGCACGGTCGACGGCTTGAAGGCGTTCTGGGCCCGTCGGGTGGGGGTCCGCCTGCGCCCGGACTGGCCGATCCGCACCCGGCCGGAGCTGCTGGCGGGCCACGAGGAGCCGGAGCCCGTCGCCGTCGTCGACGGCTTCCCGTTCGGCTACGCGTCGCTCCTCGCCTGCGCCTGGGGGCGCCCGTCGGACGCGTTCGGTCCGATGTACGCGCGCTTCGACGAAGGAGTGCCCTGCCCGCGACTGCCAGGGCCGCCGTACCACTTCATGTCTCGGGTCACCCAGATCGACGGACCGATCGGTGGCATGAAGATCGGCACCGCGATCGAGCTCGCCTACGACATCCCGCCCGATGCTTGGTACTTCGCGGAGAACGGCTACCCTACGATGCCGTTCTGCGTCCTGCTCGAGGCGGCGCTGCAGCCCTGCGGCTGGATCGCGAGCTACGTCGGGAGCGTCGTGAGCAGCGTCGAGCCCCTGTACTTCCGCAACCTCGACGGCACGTGCACCTGGCACGTCGAGTGCCTGCCGACGTCGGGCACACTCCGCACCCACGCGAAGATCACGTCGATCTCCCAGTCGGGCGGGATGATCATCGAGGCCTTCGTTGTGCGCTGCACGATCGGCGACACCCTGATCTTCGAGATGGACACGGTGTTCGGGTTCTTCCCCGCGGCGGCCCTGGCCAACCAGACGGGCATCGTGCCCACGGACGCGGACCGCGCGGCGCTGCATGCGGACAGCGACTTCTTCGTCGACCTCACGTCCCGGCCGGCCCAGTACTGCGCAGGCTCGCTGCGGCTTGCCGAGCCGATGCTCCTGATGCTCGACGAGGTCGACGGGTACTGGCCCGACGGCGGAACCGCGGGCCTCGGGCGGGTGCGTGCCCGCAAGTACGTCGATCCCAGCGAGTGGTTCTTCAAGGCCCACTTCTACTCGGATCCGGTGCAGCCGGGCTCGCTCGGGCTGGAAGCCCTCCTCCAGCTGCTCCAGTTCCTGATGATCCACCGCGACATGGGCGCAGGAATGGCCGCGCCCCGGTTCGAGCCGCTCATGCTCGAGCAGGCCTCGACGTGGAAGTACCGCGGCCAGGTGATCCCGGAGAACTCGGTGATCCGCACCGAGCTCGAGCTGTTCGAGGTGGGAGAGGACGAGCGGGGCCGGTTCGCGATCGCGAGCGGCTACCTGTGGGTCGACGAGCTCCGCATCTACCAGTGGCAGCGCTTCGGGATGCGCATCGTCGACGGGCCCGAGCGTCCGGAAGCGCCGCACCCCGAGCCTGGCGAGGAGCAGCTCGACCCGGAGCAGGCGCGCTGGGTCCTCGACCATTGCCCCACCTACGTCGTGCCGTCGCTGCCGGCGATGAGCATGGTGGACCGGCTCGCGAGGGGAGCACTCGCGACTGCGCCCGCCGGCCACGTCGTCACCGAGGTGCGCGACGTCGAGGTGCACGGCTGGGTCAAGGTCGAGCAGCCGGTCCGCCTGCGCACGGCGACGGGCGACGACGGGCGCGTGCGACTGGAGGTCTGGCGCGACAAGCCCAACCCCGCGCTGTCGAGGTTCGAGCCCGCGGCCACGGGCACCGTACAGCTCGCGCAGGCGTACCCTCCGCCGCCGGCTCCGTGGGCCGCCCCCGACGACCTGGCCCCGGTGGACGATCCGTACCAGTCCGGCGCTCTGTTTCACGGGCCTGCGTTCCGGTACCTGCGCACGCTCGCCGTGGGTCCGGAGGGCAGCACCGGAGAGCTCGACCCGGCGGCAGGGGCCGTCCCCGCGGGGGCGCTCCACCAGGGGCTGCTCGATGCCGTGCTCCACGTGGTCCCCCACGACGCGCTGCATCGCTGGGACTCCGCGATCGGCGACGACCAGGCCGCGTATCCGCACCGCGTGCGCGCCCTGCGTTTGTATCGGCGCCCGCCCAGCGTCGCCGATGGCCTCGTGCGGGTGGTCGCGCGCTACGACGGCCACGAGGAGCACGACGGGGCGCGGTTCCCACGGATCGCCCTGCAAGCGTCGGTCGGCGGCGAGGTCTGGCTCGAGCTCGAGCTCGTCGAGGTGCTGCTGCCGAAGGGCCCGATCGGAGAGGCCCCGGGAGCCGATCGGGTCGCGTTCCTGCGCGATCAGCGGTTCGTGCCCGGGCTGGGGCTGTCCTCGCGGGACGGCAAGGTCACGCGCGCGTCCCGCGCCGCGATCCGAGGCTCCGACTGGCTGCCCGGCACCGTCCGCGCCGTCTACGGGGCCGACGACGCCGCCCACGTGGCGGTAGCCGACCACGTGGCGCGGCGCGCCGGGGTCCACCCCGGGACGGTGTCGCACGACGGCACCACCGCGGTGTCGTCGGCCCAGCCGCTCACCCGGTGGCCGATCGTGGTCGGCGGGACCCCCGACGAAGCCACCGTGGAGTCCGGGGGAAGCCCCCACCTCGACCTGAGCCCGCTCGTCACGTACTGGAACGCGTACTTCCAGCTCGGCCGCTGGCCCGTCGAGGACGTGTACTACGCCCTCATTCGCCGGTTCCTCCGCCGGGTGCACGTCGACGCCCCCGAGGTGCACCAGGCGCTGCGGGGTCGGCCGGTCCTGTACCTGGCGAACCACCAGGTCGGGGTCGAGAGCCTGTGGTTCAGCATCGTGGCGAGCGGTTTGCACGGTGTCAACACCGTCACCGTGGCGAAGGTGGAGCACCGCACCACGTGGCTCGGCCGGCTCATCGCGCACTGCTTCGCCTACCCTGGCGTCCAGGACCCCCGCGTGATCACCTTCTTCGACCGCGAGGACAAGGCGAGCCTCCCAGGCATCATCGCGGAGCTCGCCGGGGGCATGCAGGGGAACGAGCCCAAGTCGGCGATGGTCCACGTCGAGGGCACGCGCTCGCTCGAGTGCCGCACGCCGGTGCAGAAGATGTCGGGAGCGTTCCTCGACCTGGCCCTGAAGGTCGAGGCGCCGGTGGTGCCGGTGCGGTTCGTCGGAGGCCTGCCCGCCGAGCCGGTCCAGCACCGGCTCGAGTTCCCCGTCGGGATGGGTCAGCAGGATCTCTGGCTGGGCAAGCCGATCCTTCCCGAGGAGCTCGGCGCGCGCCCCTACAAGGAGCGCAAGGAGCTCGTGATCGACCGGATCAACGCCCTGGGTCTGCGAAACGCGGACGAGGTCCCGTTCGCGGGTGATCGCGCGCTCGCCGCCAACGTCGCCGCCTGGATGACCGAGACCGGCGCGGAGGAGCCCCACGCCGTCCTCCTCCGCGTGCTCCAGGAGGCCGGCGAGGTCACGCCGGCCATCCAGCGCCTGCTCGAGGGTGCCGCCGCCGGTGAGCTGGTGCTCTCCCACACGCCCGAGGACGCGTGGCTCGGCGAGCTGGCGCGGCGTGTCTACGGGCCTCGAGGCCCGGCGGTGAGGATGCCGTAGTCCCAAGCACTTCCGCCCGACCCGCGCGGCCAGGAACGTC
>CAYMSU010000476.1:0-4854 GCA_964393165.1 uncultured Enterobacteriaceae bacterium | reverse complement strand
GGCGCGGCCGCGCGCAAGGTGCCGGTCACTCCTGCCACAGCCCGAGCTGCGCGGTCGGACGGCGGAACGGCCCGGGGTTCGGCGGATTCCACCGCTCGCCATAGCCGAGCTTGGCGTGCCAGAGCGCGAAGAGCTCCCTGACGGCCTGCCACGACGGATCGCCCTCGGGGCCGCGCATGCGCTCCCCGAACGCCGCGGCGCGGCCGACGACGCCCGTGCGGAGGAGCTTCGCCCAGACGCCATCGGCTCGGTCGGGCAGCCGGTCGCGCAGGCGGCGCTGGAACACCTCCTCGACCGCCCCGGGGAGCCGCAGCAGGCTGAACCACGCCCACCCCGCGCCGGCCTCGCGGCCCGCGCGGAGCACCTGCGGCAGGGTGCGGTCGTTGAGCCCCGGGATCACGGGCGCGACCGACAAGCCGACCGGGATCCCGGCCTCGGCCAGGGCTCGAACCGCCTCGAGCCGCTCCTCGGGTGGGGGCGCCCCCGGCTCGAGCGCCCGCACGATCTCGCGGTCGAGCACCGGCACGGAGACGGTCACGGCCACCGCCTGGTGCTCGGCGAGCTGCCGCAGCACATCGATGTCGCGCACCACGAGCGGCGAACGGGTGACCACCACCACGGGATTCCGGTACCTGGCGCAGACCTCGAGGCACCTCCGCGTGAGCTCGTACCGCCGCTCGAGCGGCTGGTAGCCGTCGGTTCCGCCACAGAAGGCGATCCGATCCCCGCGCCACGAGGGCCGCTCGAAGGCCTCGGCGAGCAGCCCGGGGGCCCTCGTTTTCACGACGATCCGACGCTCGAAGTCGGCGCCGGCCCCGAAGCCGAGCAGCTCGTGGAACGTGCGCGCGTAGCAGTAGGCGCAGGCGTGGGTGCACCCCCGGTAGGGGTTCACCGACCAGTCGAACTCGACATCGGGGCTCCGGTTGCGCGCGAGGATCCCCTTGGTGTGGTCCTCGGTGACGTGCAGGCGGGCCTTGGGAGGCGGCACCTCCCAGGCGATGTCGATGCCCTCGAAGCGGTTCGGCGGGTTCCAGGGATCGGCGAGCCGGGTTCGCTTGGTGAACATGAGTACAGTATACTGCGTTCAGAGCGCGATGGGCTGGCGTGTTACGTCCCTGCGCTTCCGGAGCGGCGATGAAGCAGGTCTACCAGCTGACCGTGAACGGTGAGGCGGCCGAGGTCGCCGCCCCCGCGCACCACACCCTCCTCGAGGTCCTGCGCTACTCGCTCGGCCTCACGGGCTCGAAGCAGGGGTGCGACAAGGGAGACTGCGGCGCCTGCACCGTCCTCGTCGACGGAAAGCCGATCCTCTCCTGCTGCTCGCTCGCCATCACCCACCAGGGCCAGGCCATCTCGACGATCGAGGGCCTGGCCGATGCGCAGGGCCCGAGCGCCCTGCAGCGCTCCTTCGATGCCTGCGGCGCCCTGCAGTGCGGGTTCTGCCAGCCCGGCATGATCATGAGCGCCCACGCGCTGCTCTCCCGCACCACCGCGCCGTCCGACGGAGAGATCACCGAGGCGCTGTCCGGCAACCTGTGCCGCTGCACGGGCTACACCAAGGTGATCGAGGCGGTCCGGGCCGCCGGCGACCGGCGCGAGGCCACGGTCTTCGCCGGCCAGGAGGAGGCCGGGCCGTTCCCCCGGCAGCTCTCGCTCGCCCACGGCGCCCCGGCAGGAGGCGATCTCGCGGTCATCGGCCGCCGGGGGCGCAAGCCCGATGCCATCGCCAAGGCCACCGGCCAGGCGCCCTACACCGATGATCTCGTCCTGCCGCGGATGGCCCACGGCAAGATCCTCCGCTCCCCCTACGCCCACGCGCGCGTCCGCGGGATCGACACGACCGCCGCGGAGGCGCTGCCCGGCGTGTTCGCCGTCGTCACGGGGGCCGAGATGCCCACCCCCTACGGCGTCATCCCGTGGACGCCGGACGAGCACGCGCTGGCCCTCGACAAGGTGCGCTACATCGGCGACGGCGTCGCGGCAGTGGCCGCGATCGACGAGGACACCGCCCTGCGCGCGCTGGACCTGATCGAGGTCGACTACGAGGTCCTCGAGGCGGTGATCTCCCCCGCCGAGGCGCTGGCCGAGGGCGCGCCGCTGGTCCACGAGCGGGACTGGAAGGGCCGGGAGCGGCCGAACAACGTGTGCAAGACCGTCGAGCTCGCCTTCGGCGAGGTCGACGAGGCCTTCGCAGCGGCCGCCGTGGTCGTCGAGGGAGACTGGCACTACTCGGGCTCCACCCACGCGCCGATCGAGCCCCACTGCGCGGTCGCCAGCTGGGATGCCGATGGTCGGCTCACGCTGCACAGCTCCACCCAGGTCATGCACTACCTCCACCGGGAGCTCGCGCGGGTCCTCGAGCTCGATCCGCAGGACGTCCGCGTGATCCAGCCCACGCTCGGCGGCGCGTTCGGCGGCAAGTCCGAGCCCTTCGACCTCGAGTTCTGCTCGGCACTGCTGTCGCGAAAGGCCGGGCGGCCGGTCAAGATCCTCTACAACCGGGAGGAGGTGTTCTACGCGCACCGCGGCCGCCACCCGATGGACTTCCACTTCCGGATCGCGGCCGATGCCGAGGGCCACATCACCGCGGTCGACAACGACATCGTGCTCGACGGCGGGGCCTTCCACTCGTTCGGCCTCGTCACCACGTACTACGCCGGGCAGCTGCTCCCGGGCCCCGTCAAGTTCGGGACCTACCGGTACCGCAGCCGCCGGGTGTACACGAACAAGCCCTCGTGCGGTCCCAAGCGCGGGCACGGCTCGGTCCAGCCGCGGTTCCCCCTCGAGACCGCGATCGACGAGCTCGCCGAGAAGCTCGGGCTCGACCCGATCGAGATCCGCCGGCGCAACGCGATGAAGGATGGCGACACCACGGTCAACGGGCAGCTCGTGCCGAGCTGCGGGATCCTCGAGTGCCTCGACGTGGTGGAGGCCGCGAGCGGCTGGCGGGATCGCCACGGCAAGCTCCCCTTCGGCAAGGGGCTCGGCGTCGCGACCAGCATGTACATCAGCGGCACGGCCTACCCGATCTACCCGAACGAGATGCCCCAGAGCGGCGTGCAGGTCCTCGCCGACCGGTCCGGGCGCCTGACCGTGTTCAGCGGCACGAACGACCTCGGCCAGGGCTCCGACGGGGTGCTGGCCTACATCCTCGCCGAGGAGACGGGTGTCCCGCCCGACCACATCCGGGTGGTGAGCGGCGACACCGACCTCACGCCGGTCGATCTCGGCGCCTACTCCTCGCGCGTCACCTACATGATGGGGCTCGCCGCGCAGGAGGCGGGCCGCGCGCTGCGCAACCTGCTCACCCGCGTGGTCGCGGAGAAGCTGGGGTGCAGTCCCGGGGAGGTCCTGGTGACCCAGGGCCGGTACCGGCTCGCGGCCGATCCGGCCACCGGGGTCGACGTGGTGGAGGCCCTGCAGCTCGCCGAGGCCAAGCTCGGCACGCCGGTGTCCACCGGCGGCGGGTACCGTACCCAGAAGCTCGGCGGCGACTACCGGGGCGGCACCATCGGGGCCTCCCCGGCGTACAGCGCCACCGCCCACGTCGCCGAGGTCGAGGTCGACACCGACACCGGGCGCGTGGTCGTGCACCGGATCTGGGCGGCGCACGACTGCGGCCGCGCGATCAACCCCGTGCACGTCGAGGGGCAGATCGAGGGCTCCGTCTACATGGGCATGAGCGAGGCGATCCTCGAGGACATGGCCTACTACGACGGCATGGAGAAGCGCCGCCGCGCCCCCGCGCCCGCCGACGGCCCCGCGGTGGACCGCACCCGCGGGCTGCACATCGGTCCCAGCCTGCTCGACTACCGGATCGCAACGTCGCTCGACACGCCCGCGATCGCGTCGTCGATCGTGGAGTCGCTCGACCCCGGCGGTCCCTACGGAGCGAAGGAGGCCGGCGAGGGCCCGCTTCATCCCGCGATCCCGGCCATCGCCAACGCGATCTACGATGCCGTGGGCATCCGCCTGCGAACCATGCCGTTCACGCCGGAGCGCGTGCTCGCCGCCCTCGCCGGAGCCTGACATGCTGAGGATGCCCCCGTTCGAGGTCCACCAGCCCACCACGGCGGCCGAGGCCGTGCAGTTGAAGGCGGAGCTGGCGAGGTCGCTCTACGTCGCCGGCGGCACCGACCTGCTTCCCAACCTCAAGCACTGGCTGCACGAGCCCGACCACCTGGTCTCGCTCGCGCGGGTCGAGGACCTCCGAGGGGTGCGCGTACAGGGCGAGGAGGTGGTCATCGGCGCGATGACCACGCTTCAGGAGGCCGCCGACGACGCCTGGATCCAGGCCCACGTGCCGGGCCTCGCGTCGGCCCTGGGGAGCATCGCGGGGCCCCAGCACCGCCAGATGGGCACGATCGGCGGCAACGTCATGCTCGACACCCGCTGCCTGTTCTACAACCAGACCAAGCACTGGCGGCAGTCCGTCGGGTACTGCCTGAAGAAGGACGGCACCTGGTGCCACGTGATCGGCAGCGGCAAGGCGTGCGTGGCCGCCCAGAGCTCGGACTCGGTGCCCATGCTGGTCGCGCTCGGCGCCGAGATCGAGGTGCGGGTGCCCGGGGAGGCGGCGGCCACTCCGCAGCGGGTCGCGCTCGCCGAGGTCTTCACGAAGGACGGGCGCTTCGAGCTGAACCACGCGCTTCCGGAGCACGCGCTGCTCACCGCGGTGCGCTTTCCCGTGCCGCGGCCGGGCCACCGCAGCGCGTACCGCAAGGTCCGGTCGCGGGCCGCGGTCGACTACTCGCAGCTGTCGGTGGCGCTCGCCGGGCAGTTCGACGAACAGGGGATCTGCCAGGATCTCGCGGTCGTGATCGGGGCCATGCTCCCCTTCCCGAAGGTGCTCCC
>CAYMSU010000475.1:0-4881 GCA_964393165.1 uncultured Enterobacteriaceae bacterium | reverse complement strand
GGACGAGACCGAGGCGCGGCAGACCTTCGATTAGGTCCTGGCCGAGGCCGACCGGCTGGGCGACCAGGCCCCCGAGCAGCGCGAGGCCCTCGTGGCCCTCGCGCGGCGCGGCCTCGCGGCCCTCGAGGAGGGCCACGACGAGGCGGCGCTGGAGATCTACGACGAGTTGTCGGACCAGCTGTTCGCGGCTGGCGTGTACCTGTGACGGCGGCGAGCAGCCTGTGGGCGCGGAGCGAGGCGACGCTCGGGCGCGCGCGCGCCGTCGAACGGGCCGCGCAGGCCCTCCCCCCGCGGCTGGCGGGGCTGCTGCGCGCGCTCCAGGCCCTCGAGGACGGCCGGCGCGACGTCGTCGAGGCCACCGCGGCAGACTGCCGCGCGGCGGGCTGCCTCGAGGCTGCCGCCGTGCTCGAGCTCGTCCTCCGCGATCCGGAGGGCTGCGATCCCACCGTACTTCGCCGCGACGCCAAGCGGCGCGGGGAGGGTGCGCAGGTCGGATTCGCCTGGCTCGACCTGTACCGGATGGCCGCCGCGTGGCGGGCCGGCGCGCCCACGCGCATGGCCGCGGGGCTGCGAGACGACGCCCGCGCCCGGACGTCCGTTCGGGGCGTGGTCCGCCTCGTGGGCAAGGCAGATCACGCCCCGCCCGGGGGGCGGCACCCGTGGGTCTCCCCGCGAGCCCAGCAGGTGGTCTGGGCCGCCGACCACCTCCTGGCGTACGGTCACGTGCAGACGGGCTGCGTGCGGCACGCGTTCGGCAGCTCGGCCCGGCTCACGTTCCCCGAGGAGCGGTGGCCGATGCCGTCGGCGATCCGGGCGTGGGCCACGAGCGGGGGGCCCTGGACCGAGGCCGCGGAACACGAGGCGGAGGGGTACCATCACCGTCCCGAGAAGGCTCCCGGGGGGCTGCTGCCCGTCCTCGCGCGGCGGGTGGTGCGAGAGATCGGGGCGGGCAACGCCGGGGGGGTCATGGCCGCGCTGGACTGTGCCGTCGATCTGGCGCTGACGCAGTCGTCGCCGCTGTTCCGACAGCTCGCCGAGACCTGGTGCCGCCTGTCCGTCGTGCGGGGCGAGGTCGACGAGGCTCTCGAGCTCGTGTGGTCGGAGCGGCGCCAGTCGCTCCTTCCCGCCGAGCGGCTCCACGTGGCGCGGCAGCTCTCGTCGCGCGCGGGGGCCGCCGCCGCTGGCGGGTGGGCGGAGGGGGGCGAGGCCATTGCCCACGCGGCGGTCTACGCGGCGCTGGCGTCTCCCGAGCCGGACGGGGCGCTCCGGTGCCTTCGGCGGGTCGACGTCGATGCGGCGCGCCGCGCGCTTCCCGACGCGCGAGGCCTGGCTCGGCCGAGCCCGGTTCGCGTGCAGCTGGTCCGCGCCGCGCTCCGGGGCCTGGAGGCGTCGGCGCCCCCGCCCTACGCCGAGGCCCGGGCGATGGCCGAGGCCGGCGACCGCGCGGAGGCGCTCGCGCTCGGGGCCTGGCTGGCCGACGCCCTGCACGGCCAGGCTGCGTCCCCGGCGGAGCTCCGCGAGTGGCACCGGTTGGTGGCGAGCCTCGCGGGGCCGGGGCTGTCGTGCGAGGCGTGGGCGCGGCTGGCCGTGCGGGAGGCCCCGCTGCCTGGCGAGCTCGTGGCCGCCGCCGAGCAGGCGTGCGTGGAGGCGGAGGCGGGCGCGCTCGGCTTCGCGCTGCAGCTTGCCGTGCGGCTGGCGTCTCCGCAGGCGGAGGCCGTCCAGCGGCGCATGGGCCGCCTGCTGCGGGAGCGGGCGGAGGGCGCAGACGACCTCGCGCTCGGCTGGGTGATCGACGTGTACTCGGCCCCCCACGCCCATCCCGGATTCCCTCGCGCCGTCGCGCCGCTGGTCGCGTTCCTGGCTCGGGAGGGCGCCCACCGGCTCGCAGCGCTGGTGTCGGCGCGCCACGTCGCAGGCTCGGTCGACCAGGCGGCGTTGATTCGCTGGCTGCTCCACGACTGGTCGGTGCCCCGCACCGGCGAGGCGCGCTGGCGCTTGATCCGCTCGGCGCTCGAGCTCGATCGCATGCCCGGCCCGCTGCGCGAGGCGGTGGAGCGTCGGGTGGAGGGGCGGAGGCCCCGGACCCTCTCGGATCTGCTCGACATCGTCCACTCGTTCTCCTGAAGCCGGATCCCCTCTCGATGGCGAAGAAGAAGCAAGCGAAGCGCAAGCAGCAGCAGCGCCGCCAGAAGCGCGCCGAGTCCACGAAGAAGCGGCGCCAGGGCAAGCGCGCGCCGGGGGGCGGGCCGGGATCCGAGGTCGACGCGCTCCTCGACGAGCTCGGCCCGTTCTTCGACTTCGACCCGTCGGGACTCGCCGGAGGGAGCCCGCCGCGGCTCGATGCCCCCGTTACGGGCACGCTCCCGGTCCTGCATCTGGATCCGATGGGCCAGGTCGTGCCCGATCCGCGCGAGGTCCTGGGGCTGCCGGCCGGAGCGGTGACGGAAGCCCAGGTCCGGCAGGCGTTTCGCGACCGGCTGCTCGAGCACCCTCCGGAGTCCGACCCGGCGGGCGCCGAGCGGCTGCGCGACGCCCGCGATCGGCTGCTGTCGCTCGATCGGGTCGTCGAGCGGGAGCTGCTGCAGGTGCGCCTGCCCGACCCGGCGGGGCTGTCCGTGCGCACGGAGGCCTCCGCCGAGCGGGTCGATGCGGAGGCCCGGCTCGTGGGCCAGGCCCTGCTCTACGCGCTCGTCGAGGATGCGCTCGAGGCCTGAGCCCCGCGGACCGGGTCCGTGCCCGGCGCGCCGGCGAGGGTCGGCCCCCGCCCGACGCCGGCCCCCCGCCCCTCCTCGGCCAGTCGCGAAGCGCAGGCCGAGCGCCCGGTGCAGAGCCACCCCTGTCCCTCCCCCCGCGAAGGGTGGTGTGCAGGGGGATTGCTCGGCGGGTGGGCTACCGCGCGCAGGCTGACTCGAGGCCCGCTGCCTCCGCGCGTGTCTGAGGCGACCCGCGAGGTCACCGCATCGCGAGGGTGGCGTACGCAGGGCCCTGCGCGAGCCGGGGCACGTCGGGGTAGGCCGTTTGGCAGGAGGTGACCGTGCTGTCCTTTGTGCTGCTGCTGGCCTGCTCGGGAGGCGGGGAGGGGGCCGCCACCCCCACCGTGTTGTCGGAGCCCCTCACCCGCGTCACGATCGAGGTCGACTACGGGCCGGGAGCCGAGCCCCGGACCGGCGGGTTCGGTCCCGCCGAGGACCTCTGGGAGCTCTCGCAGGTCAACGTGGAGGCGCTGTTCCCCGGCGTCGAGGTCGACGTTCCCCACACCCTGGTGGAGATGCAGGCCCTCGGCGAGGTGCCCGAGGGCGACGACGGCGCCTTCACAGCCCAGGAGCTGGTAGATCTGTCCGCCCGGGTCCGGGATTCCCTCCCCGGGCCGGGACAGGCCACGTTCCACGCCCTCTTCCTCGACGGGCGGTTCGCGGACGAGGACGGGATCCGCGACAACGTACTCGGCGTGTCGCTGCGCGGCACGACAATCGCGGCGGTGTTCGTGCCGGTGGTCGACGGAGCCGCGCTCACCGAGCCCACGCGCGCCTTCGTGGAGCAGACCACGCTCATCCACGAGCTGGGGCACGCCATTGGGCTCGTCAACACCGGGCTCGACATGGTCGAGCCCCACGAGGACGCAGACCATCCCGGCCACGATGTCAGCGACGCGTGCGTGATGTACTGGGCCAACGAGGGCCCCTCGGACCTCGTCGAGTTCGTGCTGCGGGTGATCCGCGACGACTCGGTGGTGCTCTTCGACGGGGCCTGCCAGGCGGACGTGGCGAGCGGCTTCGAGCTCTCCCCGAAGGAGGGTTGAGCGGACTGTCAGGCGGGCGCGCCTGCACGAGGCGGCGAGGGACGCGCTGGACTGGCGCGTCGGAGCGGCTGGCGGGTTTCCGCCTTGCTCGCAACACACGCGCTAAGATCGGACGCGGAGGCCTCATGGAGCCCGAGCGCGCCGCCCTTCCAGATTTGGCGTACCCAGTCGAGGACGATGTGCCCGAGACGTTGCTGCACCTGCGGATTCGCACGCTGCTGTACCACCTCGTGCGCCGCTACCTGGCCTACCAGGGCATCGAGGCCCTCACCGGGTCCGACCAGTTCGTCTACTGGGCCGAGGGCCACCCCCAGCGCTCGGTCGCCCCAGACCTCTACGTCGTGCTGGAGACGTCTCCCCATCGAGACGTGCGGAGCTGGCAGACCTGGCGAGAGGGCAAGATGCCCGAGCTCGCGGTGGAGATCGTGTCCGACGACGTCGCGAAGGACTACGAGCTCGGTCCGGTGCGCTACGCCGAGGCAGGGGTCCGAGAGCTCATCATCTTCGACCCCTTCGACGGACCGGGGCGGGTGCGCTGGCAGGTCTACGCGCGAGATGCCCACGGTGAGCTGGTGCGCGTTCAGGCCACGCAAGCCGATCGGGTGCCGTGTCAGGTGCTGGGCTGCCACCTGCGCTGGGTGGAGGAGGACGGTCAGCCCCGGGTGCGGCTCGGTCAGGGCCCTCGGGGCGACGAGCTGGTGCTCACCGCCGAAGAGGCAGAGGTCGCCGAGCGCGCCGCAAAGGAGCAGGAGCGCGCACAGAAGGAGCAGGAGCGCGCACAGAAGGAGCGGGAGCGCGCCGAGAAGGAACAGGAGCGCGCACAGAAGGAACAGGAGCGCGCGGAGAAGGAACAGGAGCGTGCCGCGAGGATACGCGAGCGGGACCTGCGCCTGGCCGCGGAAGCAGAGCTGGAGGCCCTTCGGGCCAAGATCGCCGAAGGCCACTCCGAAGAGTAAGCGACCGAGCGTGGAGGCGCCGGCGTCTCGCGGCGCCCCCGGCGTTCGAGGAGAGCCGGCGAGGGTCCGCTCCCGCCCGACGCCGGCCCCCCGCCCCTCCTCGGCCAGTCGCGAAGCGCAGGCCGA
>CAYMSU010000474.1:0-4885 GCA_964393165.1 uncultured Enterobacteriaceae bacterium | reverse complement strand
GCCCTTGCCGGAGGCCGCCGACGGAGTGCGCCTGGTCGTCGCCCAGCGGGTCGCCAATCGGGCGTTCGTGTCGGTCGCGGACGCCTACGACCGACCGCTCTACCGCGTGCTGCGCCACGACCGGCTCGCCTGGACCCTGCTGCCCGGCGCGACCGTGCTGTCGCCCGGCGGCCTGGTCCAGGCCGAGGGCTTCGTGCGGCTCGCGCAGGCCGGGCCGCTCGGCGACCTCGGCCCGGTGACCGGCGACATCCGGTGGTCCCTGACGGGCACGGGGTTCCGCGAGCCGACCGCGGCGGTCCCCCTGGGGCACCAGGGCCGCTTCTCGGTGCAGGGCAGCGTACCGCAGCGCGCCGAGCCCGGGGGCGCCGGGCTCCGCCTCGATCATCCGGAGGGCGTGTCGCTCGGCGACGGTGCCCAGCGGCTGCGGATCCTGGGGTCACCGCAGGAGGCCCTCCGGGTGTCCCTCGATCCTGCTGAGGACGTGCTCGTGCCGACGGCCCGGCCCCTCGCGGTCACCGTGACGACGGCAAGCGGCCGACCGATCGCGGGGGCGGACGTGCGCTGGACCGTCGCGAGCCAGCCGGGCGCGCCCGTTCTCCCGGCGGAGGCCGGCCGCTACGCGTTCGGGCCCCCCCGGGTGGCGTACTGGCACCCGCGGGCGGCGCACCACGGCGCCACCGGCCTCGACGGTCGGCACCAGCTCGTGCTCGACGTGCAGCGGCTGCCCCCCGGGGACCGAACCTGGCGGCTGCGCGTGCAGGCCGAGGTCCGCGTCCCTGGGAGGGGCACCGACGTCGTGGCCACGGAGCTCCTCGCGCACCCCGCGGAGCACGCCGCCGGCGTGCGGGTGCTCCGGGCGGGGGCAGGCACCGTCGACGTCGATCTGGTGGTCGTGGACCGGGAGGGCCGACGCCAGCCGGGCGCGCCCGTGCAGGCCTGGCTGACGCCGGGCGAGCGCTGCCGGCTCACGACCGACGCCGACGGTCGCGGCCGGTGCACGCTGGGTGCGGGCCAGGTGCACAACCCCGAGCTCACGGTCGAGGTGACGGATCCCGCGGGGCGCCGGCGGCGCACCTCGGTCGGCATGGCCGTGCCCGACTTCGCCGACCTCGCGCCGCTCCCGCTGCAGCTGCGGAGCACCGCGCGGGAGGTGCCGCCGGGCGAGCCCGCGGCGGTGGTCGTCGACAGCCCGCTGCACCCCGCGGAGGCGCTGCTCACCGTGCGGCGCGGGGAGCTCGTGGGCGCGCACCGGCTGCGGCTGCCCGGGCCCCGCACCGAGGTCCTCGTGGACGTTCCGGAGGCCGCCGCCGGGGGCGACCTCACGCTGCAGCTCGACGCCCGCGGCGCCGGGGGGCAGGTCGCGACCGGCCGCACCACGCTGCGCGTGGGCCTCGGGGCGCGGGAGCTCGCCGTGGACGTCACCGTGGGGCCGAAGCCGCGTGGAGGCTCGGTCACCCCCGGCCGCGTGCGGCTCGCGGGCGCGGGGGGCGAGCCCGTGCACGGGGCCAGCCTGCTGGTCGCGATCTACCCCGAGGGCGCCGGCCCCTCGCGGGAGGCGCTCCTCGGCGCCTGGTCCCCGGATCGCGGCGACACGGTGGCGACCGCCCGCCGCGACACGGGGGTGCCGCAGGCCGCGAGCTTCCCCCACGTGCCCGACCGCCCGGCGGGGCTCCCGGGGGCGGTCGACGTCGGGCGGGCGTTCCATCCCGATGCCCATGGCGACCGGGTCGTGCTGGGGTTGCGGCCCCCAGGCCCGGGGGCCCGCTACCGCGTGGTCGCCCTCGCGGTGGAGGGGCGCCGGCGCGGGGTGGGGGAGGCGCTGCTCGCGCCGCCCCCGCCTGCGGTCGACGTCGACGTGGCGGCCCCGGGGCTCGCCCGCCTGGGCGACGAGGTGGTGGTGTCCGCCTTCGTGCGCCACGGGGCGTCGCGGACGGTGTCGCTCACGGTGGCCGCGGAGGCCGCGGGCCTCGGCCTCGTGCCGTCGGCGGGGAGCGTGCGGGTGCCCCCGGGGGAGGTCCGCGAGGTCCGGTTCCGTGGTCGCGCCGCGCAGATCGGCCCCTGCGACGTTCGCGTGGTGGTGGCGCACCCCCGGGGCGGCGAGCGGCCGGAGCCGGCCTCCGCGACGGCCCGGCTCCGGGTCCTCGAGCCGGCGGAGATCCTGCCCCGAGCGTCGTCGGCGGTCCGGGTGAGGCGCCGGTACCGCGGCCTCGACGATCCGCGCGACGTGGTCCGGGGTCCCGACGGGACCTGGCAGATCCGCGCGGGCGCGCGCGTCTCGGTGGAGGTCGAGGTCGCCGCGGACGACGAGGTCGGCCCCCTGTCGGTGGAGGATCGCCGCCCGGCGGCGCTGGCCCGCCTGCCGGAGCCTCGGATTGTGCCGGTCAGCACCCGCCCGGGGGGGTGGCGGCTGAATCCCTCGGGGGAGCTCGCCGCGACCGTGGACTGGGACAGGTTCGGCCCCGATCGCTACGCCGTCCGCGACGAGGCGTGGGCGGCTGCGTCCGGTCGGTTCGTCGCGCCCGCGCCGATCGTGGAGATGGGCGGGGAGCGCTACGCTGCGGGTCCCGACGAGCAGGTGGAGGTCGTGCCGGCGCTGCCCAACTGAGGCACGAGACGTCCGGGGCGACGACCCGCGGTTCTGACCGGACCTCTTCGGACCCCGCGTCGATGCTAGGGTCGCGCCGGAGAGAGCCCCCGTGGAAGACTTCGCCGCCACCCGCCCGTTCGACGTCCTCCGCCTCGCCGGCGACTACGACACCGTGCTGCACCGCGTCTCGCAGCACGCGTACCAGGACGATCAGGACCGCCTCTTCGCTGCCATCGCCCTCGGCGACCTCAGGCTCGAGGAGCGCGCCAGCGAGGTCGTCCACGATCTCCGCGAGGGTCCCGAGCTCGTCCGCTGGCGGGCCGTCGAGCGGGACCTCCTGCGAGGGGGGCGCGGCCAGCGCGACCTCGCCGTCGCCAGCAGCGTCGCCGACCTCGTCGCGTCCGCCCGCCGAGGCGCGCTCGACGACCCTCTTGACGTGTACGTCGCCGCCCGCGCACTGCTGGCCGAGGGTCTGCGGATCCGCAAGTCCGAGCAAGGGGCTGCCGAGCTCGCCGAGCGCGCCTACTGGGAGGCCCGGCTGCTCTTCCAGGACATCGGCCGACCCGACGGCGTGGCCGATGCCGAGCGGCTCCTGGGGCAGCTGTACGTCTGGCAGGGCGCGCCCCAGGGCATCCCCTCCCTCACGGCGGCGCTCGCCGGCTGGCACCTCGTGGCCGCGCGCCACGCCGAGGCCGCCCGCCAGCTCCGCGAGGCCCACGACCTGCCCGCCGCGCCGGTCGCCCCGGGCGGCCACAACGCAGGCACCACCCTGTACGAGCTCGGCATGGCGTTCCACGATGCCGGCCGGTACCTCCAGGCGGCCGACACCTTTGCCGCCGCCGCCGCGCTGTACCACCCCGCCGCGGATCCCTCCGCCCGGGCCCGCCTCCTCCAGGCTCGCGCGTCGTCCCTCGTGGAGCTCGGCCGGCTCGAGGAGGCCGAGACCCACCTGAAGGACCCCGTGTTCGCCAGGGTGGAGGACTACCGCAAGATGGTCCGCCTCCGCGATCTGTCGCGGATCGCGCTGCGCCGCGGCGACCTCGAGGGCGCCGAGGGCCACGTCCGCGAGGCCGCCGCCGTCTACGGCGCGCGCGACGTCGTGGGCGACTTCGGGGCCCGAACCCTGCGGTGCCAGGAGATCCGGGTGCGGGCCGCCCGCGCCGAGCCCGCCGCGCGGGCGCGGCTCGCCGCCGAGCTCGAGCGGATCGCCGGCCACTACCGCGACGCGCGGGAGCTGCCCCACGCCGTGCTCACGCTTCGCGACGCGGCGGAGACGTTTCACGGCGCCGGCGACGGGGCCAACGCCACCCGCGCGCTCGAGCAGGCGCGGGCCCTCGCCCAGGCCCACGGCCTCGACGCCATGCTCCCCGAGCTGCGGATCCTCGGCCTCGGGGCGCTCTTCGCAGGCACCGTCGACGTCGAGGGCGGCGGCCACCGCGGCTACGTCGTGATCCGCACACTGCGCCGCGATGCCCTCGGGCAGGTCAGCCTCGCGATCGACTCCCGCTCGAACCGCCGGGTGGCGCTCGACGTCGGCCCGCCCGCGGACGCGGCGGCGGTCCAGCAGGAGGTGGAGATCGGCCAGGCGCTGCAGGCGGTGGCCGCGGAGGGCCTGCCCCGGGTCCACGACGTCGGCACGCTGGTGCTCGCCGGGGAGCGGCGGGCGTTCCGGGCCCACGAGGTCGTCAACGGGCCCACGCTCGACCTGGTCCTGGACCGGTTCCCGTCTCCCCGGGCCGTGCTGCGCCTCGTGAGCGTGCTCGCCGGCGCCCTGCAGGCGCTCCACGATGGCGGCCTGGTCCACGGCGCGGTGGCGCCCGACAACGTGATCGTGCGGCCGGAGGGGGGCGGGGACCCGGTGCTCGTGGCGCTCGGCAGCACATCGTACCGGTCGGCGCCCCGGGCGCGGGCGGCTCCCGGCCCCTTCGCGGCGCCCGAGCAGCTCGACGGGCGCCCCGCCGATGCGCCGGCCGACGTGTTCGCCCTGGGCGCGATCCTGTTGCGCTGGCTGGGCCGCGCGCCCCTGCCAGCCCGGCCCCGGCGGGTGCTGCGGAGGCGGCTGCGCTACCGCTCGGTGGTGCCGGCGCGGGTCGACGACCCCGCCCTGCAGGAGCTCCTCCTGGGTCCCCTGGCCGTGGACCCCGCGGCGCGCCCCTCGGCGGGCGAGCTCGCGCGGGCGCTCGCGCCGCTCTGGACTCCTCGGGACTGACGCCCCGGCCCCCTTCCCGCCGACCCGCGGGGGCCTAGGGTGTGTGGACAGAGGAATCCAGAGGCCAGAATCTGACCACCCAGGGGCCA
>CAYMSU010000473.1:0-4889 GCA_964393165.1 uncultured Enterobacteriaceae bacterium | reverse complement strand
TCACCGCGTCGGAGCTGCTCCTCGCGATGGCGAGCGTGGTGCGGGGCGACGACCCGGCCGAGACCTACCCGGTGGCGGTGCCCGACCCCAACGAGCGCGGCCTCGGCTGGGGCTCATCCACCTGGTAGGGCGAAGGTCAGCGTCTTTCGCACGACCGAGGGCTCGGGCACGGCCCCGAACCGCCAGTGCGACTCGATGTGGCGGGTGAGGCAGCCCTCGAGCTCCTCGTCGGACATGTCCAGGCCCTCGGCAGCGGCGTCGACGGGCTGCCCCCCTCGGTCCACGGTGAACGACACCGTCCAACGCCCCCTCAGCGACGGCCGCTGCTTGAGCCGGCGGTCGTAGCACTGCGCGAGCTCGGGGATGCCGGCCTTGAGCTGCCTGCGGAGCATGCGCCGGACGGCGGCCGCGTCGGCGCCCTCCCGTGGTCGGGCCGCCGTGGTGAGCCCGAGGTCCAGGTCGAGCAGGGGCAGGGGCGGAGGCGCCGGCCGCCCGTCGGCGACCCGCGCGGGCGCTGGCTTGGGCGACGGTGCGGGGGCGACCGCCGAGCGAGCCTCGGCTGCCGGCGCGGGCCTGTGCCGCGGAGCCGCCCGGGCGGGCGCCTGCTGCGCGGCTCTGCCCTCGGAGACCGAGGCCGGCACGGTTCCCTCCGTCGCCGACACGACGTCCGGCATGGGCACGTCCTCGAGCACGAGCGTGCGGATCTCCGCCGGCCGGACTGCGGGCTCGAGCGCCAACATGGCCGCGACCCCGACGCCTGCCGCGAGCACCACCCCGGCCCCTCCGAGCAGCCCCCACCAGACGCGGGAGCGCCGCGCCGGCGCCGGCGGACCGCCGGGGTCGGTCGGCGACTCCTCGCCAGGCACCTCGGTCAGGCACTTGGGGCACATTCCGCCGTCGACCACGATGGCGGTCGGCAGGGGCTGCTTGCAGAAGGGGCACGGTTCCACGGGCTCGAACTCTCCGCCGGCTTGCCTCACAGACAAGCGTAATGCGGGATTCGGCTAGGGGGGCACGATCCCGTAGAGCGTGTCGAGCGTGCCGACCGTGATGTTGCAGAAGGCGTGGAAGAACGCCCCGGCGAGGATTCCCCCCGTGCGGGCCCGCAGCCAGCCGAACGCCAGGCTCGGCACGATGATGAACACGTGCCACCACTGGTAGATCACCAGGCTGTGGCCGAACGCGAACAGGACACAGGTGAGGAGCAGCCCCGGGCCCACCTCGGCGCCGAGGACGTGCCAGCGCGGCGGCCAGCGCTCGTCGAGCCGCGTCTGCAGGTAGCCGCGGTAGAACATCTCCTCGGGGATCGCCACGAAGAAGAGGTGGTACCCGACAAGCTGCAGGGGCTGCGACGGCCACGTCCACTGCAGAGCCGGATCCTGCCCGTACAAACGCACCCCGAGCGCCTCCTGCACGACAGGTACGAGCTCGACTTGCCAAATGTGGTAGCCGAGCACGAACGGCACCAGCACCGCCGCGGAAAGCCCGGCCGCCCACCGGACCGCCCGCCCCCACGGCGCCGGATCGCGCCACGGCAGGTCGGGCAGCGCCATGGGGTAGTCCCACGGGTCGGCCCCGCGGAGCCGGCAGGACCACACCGGCGCGTACATGAACAGGATGGGCACGGCGACGAGCACGAGCTCGGGGAAGCCCGCGAGCGACACGAGGGCCACCACCCCGCTGATCGCCAGGAGCGTGAGCAGCCACAGCAGCCCGACCTCGAGCAGGATCGGAGTCCGGCCCTCCGTCATCCGAGCTCCGCCCAGGTCGTGCCGATCTGGATGGCCGCGGCCCCCGCGCGACGGCTCGCGTCCAGGGCGGCCTCGGCCGAGGCTCCGGGCGGCTGGTGATCCACCGTGAGCGGCCAGCACGCGACGGCGGGCGCACCGGCCTCTGCGCGGAGCCGGCGCAGCAGCGCCACCAGCTCCGCATCCTCGCTGTCGTCGCCCAGCGTGACCAGGTGAGCCCGGCCATCCGCGGTGAGCGCGCCCCCGCAGCGCGGCGGAGCCCCGCGGATGACGGGGGCGGCCAGGCCCTGGGCGAGCGGACCCGCCAGTCGCGCGCCATGGGCGGCCTCGAACGTTCCCGCCATGGCCACCAGCGCCGGCTCGGCTTCGTCCCACAGCCCCAGCCGCCGGCGAACGAGCTCGATGGTGTCGGGCTCGTCCGCACGCACCAGGATCGAGGCGGCCCCGAGGCCGTGCTCGGCCCCCGCCGCAGCGCGCCGGAGCCGGGCCACCGCCCGCCGCTCGGCGAGCATGGCGACGACCTCGGGTGTGCCGAGGGCACGGGGCCCCGCCGGGGGCGAGGCTGGTCGCAGGCCGATCTCCGACGCGAGCACGCGCCTCGGGGCCGACCCGGCCTGATCCAGCGCCGCCCCGAGGGCGAGGGAGGCGTGACCGCCGATCGGGCCCGCCTCGACCATGCCCACGCTCTCGAGCCCCGCCAGATCCGCGAGCAGCCGCGGGTTGTCGAGCATCGAGCCGCCGACCGCGACAACACCTCCCGTGCGCCGGCCGAAGCGCGCCACCAGGGCGCTCACGAACGGCAGGAGCACCTTGTGCAGGTGGGCGAGCACCGAGGCGGCCGCGTCGGCCCGGGCCACGGCCTTGAGGTCGCCCCAGGGCGGGTCGTCGGGCCCATCGGAGGCTGTGCTCCGGCTCTCGAGCTGGATGCCGCGGAGGCGCAGCTCGGGCTGGAGGGCTTGCACCACGCCATCGATGGGGCGCCCGCGCGCCGCGTGCCCCCACAGCCGGCGGCCGCCCGCCACCGGGTCGAAGCCCAGCGCGACCGCCGCGCGCCGCAGGTGGACGTGCAGGGTGCCGAGGTCGGCCTGCCGGTGCACGAGGTCGAGCTGGCCGCCGTAGCCCTCGTGGACCGCCACCGCGAGCCCGTCCCCGCGGGGATGCAGGGTGATCACGAGGGCGCGGTCGTGAGGCTGGCATCGATAGGCGGCGGCGGCGAGGGCGCGGTGCACGTCGACGAGGACCATGCGGCGAGGCTCGAAGCCGCGCTCGCGGAACCGCTTGAGCAGCCAGTCCCCGGCCCGGTCCGCCTCGAGGGCCCCGAGCCCCGAGCTGCGGAGCATGCGCTGCCAGAACACGTTCGCCGAGTGCAGTGGCGAGAACGGATCCTGGGTGAAGCCGTGGACCCCGGGGTGGCGCCTGACGAAGAAGGGCGGCGTGTAGCGGCCGGCCATCGCCACGAGGTCGAGCTCCGAGGGGTCGACGCCCCCCGCCGCCAGCACCGCGTCGATCGCCGACCACGGAAAGGCGCGCGACCGGGGGGACCGATCGTGGTGCGCCTCGAGCGAGGTAGCGATTACCTGATGGTCGACGACCAGCGCCGCCCCTGCATCGTGACCATCCGCCACCCCCAGGATCCTCATCGCGCGCCTCCGTGGAAAACTGGTTCGACACCGTCGACCCTCAACGCGAGTGTCTGCGGAGCCGATGCGACTCAACGTGCCAGAGCGGAGGCCGCCATCGCCGTCAGGGCCATCTTGATCGCCGCCTTAACCGGAGGGTGCGCCGGTCGGTCCCATCTGTGGACCGGCCCGCTCGGCACCCTGGGCGCCGACGTGCCCGTCCGAATCGAGGCCCGCGTTCAGGGCGGCACTGCGGATCTGCAGCCGGAGCCCCGGCTGGGGGGCGCCATCGCGCGAGCCGCCCGAACCTACCTGAGCCGCGCCCCTCGGGGGTTCCGCGCCGACTGCTCGGGCTTCGTGGAGGCCATCTTCGCCCGGGCCGGCGCGAGCCACGTCGCCGGCAACACCCGGCAGCTCTGGAACGTCAGCGTCGCCCACGGCTGGGTGCACCGAAGGCGCCGGCCGCAGGTCGGCGACCTCGTCTTCTTCGACGACACCTGGGACCGCAACGGCAACGGACGCAACGACGACGACCTCACACACATCGCGGTGGTGATCGCGGTCGACGACGACGCCACGATCACCATGGCCCACCACGGGTCGACGGGCGGTCGCACGACCCTCCGCATGAACCTGCTGCGCCCCGACGCCCGGCGCGACGGAGACCGCGTGATCAACGAAGCCCTGCGAAGAGCCCCCAAGTCCGGGCGCGCCGTGCCGACACTGGCATCCGAGCTGTGGCGGGGCTTCGCCACACCGACCCTCGACCGGGTGGCAGAGGCCGACAACGTGGCCGACGCCCTCTGAGGCCGCGCTGACGTGCGGTGACCTGGCGAGGTTTGCCCCTCCTCGGCTACTTGTGTACATTCGCGACCCAGTTGCTTAGGAAAGCCCTCTCATGCTCCCCACTGACGAATACCTGACCAAGGAGGAGCTCCAGACGCTGAAGAAGCGGCTGGAGGACCAGCTCGAGACGCTGCTCAGTCAGTCGCGCGAGGCGGTCAACACGCTCACTGAGGTCCGCGAGAACGATGCCGATCCGCTGGATCTGGCGGTCACGGAGTCGAACCGGGACTTCACGCTGCGCATGGCAGACCGGGAGCGCCGGCTGCTCTCCAAGATCCGGTACGCGCTCGAGCGCATCAACAACGGTGAGTACGGTGCCTGCGAAAACTGCGGCGAGCCGATCACGTTCGGCCGGCTGATGGCCCGGCCCGTCGCCACGCTCTGCATCGACTGCAAGACCGAAGCCGAGCAGGTGGAGCGCCGCAAGCGCGTCTTCTGAGCGCGACACCCCAGGGTCACGGCCCGCCGGTGCCCACGACGGGGCAGTGGTCGGAGACCTCGCGCGAGAACGTCGGGCACCGAGCCCCCGGTGCGCAGGAGTCCCGACACGGGCCAGCCGCCTCCGCGCGGCCCGGAGCGCTGGCCAGCACGTGGTCCAGGGCGGAGCCCCGGCACCCCTCGGGCTTGGGGTGAAGCGCGGTGCAGCCGAGTTCCGACGTCCACCAGTCGAGCTCCT
>CAYMSU010000472.1:0-4920 GCA_964393165.1 uncultured Enterobacteriaceae bacterium | reverse complement strand
CTAGTACGACGGATCGGAAGTAGCTCCCCACCCCCGGCGAGATCCGCAGCGGGCACGGGGGCGCCGGCTCATCGGTGCGGCTCCAGGTGCCAACCGAGTTGACCGATGAGCGTGTCGAGAAGCTCGTCCATCGAACCGCTGAAGGGCGTCTGCTCCCAGCGCCCCGTGTGGCTGGGCAGGTCGAGGCGCCATCGGTCCCTGCCGATGCGGGTGAACCGCGCGTGTGGCTCGAGGCGGTCGGGCCCCTCGCTCATGAGCTTGAGGGACTTTCCGTGCTTCTTGACCACGATGTGGTCGAGGCCTTCCCGGCTCGCGACCAGCATCTGAAGGTCCTCGGCGTCGAACTCGTCGAGGATGCCCACAACGCCTCCCCACCGTAACTATCGCGGCGCGGTCAGGTCGGAGAGGACATCAGGCCGCCTTCGACGCCGACTCGGAGGGGTAGCCTACGAAGGTCCAGCGGAACGGCTTGCGCTCGTGGGCGTTCCAGTGGGAGATGAAGCCGAGGACGTCTTGGTCGAGCTCCTCGAGCGAGTTGTGCTCGCCATACCTGAGGATGCGCTTCGCGAGCACGCTGAAGAAGAGTTCGACCTGGTTGACCCAGGACGCGTGGATGGGCGTGTAGTGGAAGCGGAACCGGCCGCCGTGCCGCTCGTTGAACCTCGTCCAACGCTTGTCGGCGCCGTCGTAGTGGATGTTCAAGTTGTCCCAGATGATGTGGATGACTCGCCCCGGATAGCGGCGGGCGATCTCCTCCATGAACTCCACCAGGTCAGCCGCCGTGCGGCTCTCCCGCATCTCGCCGTAGACTTCGCCGGTATGCGGGTTGAAGGCCGCGATGAGCTTCCGAGTGCCGTTCCGGATGTACTCGAACTCGAACTTGCCGTCCCTACCCGGCTTTGCTGCCTTGGTGGGATGCTTGCGGCCCAGCGCCTGCATTCCCGTCTTCTCATCGACGCAGAGCACCAACTCGCCCGGTGGCGGCCGCAAGTACAGCTCGCAGATCTCGGTCACCTTGGGCCGGAAGAGAGGATCGGGACTGTGCAACCACAACCGCATGCGGTGAGGCCGAAGCTCGGCCTGGTTCAGGATGCGAAGCACACTGGTTCGACTGAGCCCACGGCTGCCCCGCTCTGCCTGTCGCCGCGAAATCTCCTGGTGAAGGCTGTCGGTGGTCCACGTCGTCCGCCACAGCACCCCAACCTCTGCCGGACGTGCACATGCCAGCGCGATCACTTCGCATCGCGTCACTGCGTCGATCTCCACAGGACGACCACTACGGGGCCGATCCTCCAAGCCCTTCAGCCCCCCGGCGAGAAAGCGATCCCGCCACAGCCGCACCGTCTTACGGTCCGCCCCCAGCTTGGCGGCGGCGCGGCTGACGTTCGGGTCGTGGGCAAGTTCGAGGATGACCCGGGCGCGGAATGCCACCGAAGCGGCTGTAGTGCGTCCTCGGGCCAACTTGCGCAGCCGACGCTTCATCCAGTTCGCCAAGGGCCCGACCGACCTCGGCCTCCGACCGCTCACCCGAGTCTCGCCACCTGCCGCCGATACCGCCATGAGTCCTCCCGGCACGTCGTCAAGATCCGCACCACGGGATCTACGACAAGTGCCGACGCTCAGGTGGGGAGCTACTTAGGGATCGTCGTACTAGCGCGACCTCAGTAGACCGTTGGAGGATGGGATGTGGTGGTGGGTAGCCGGGATCGTGCTCGGCGCGAACGTGGCGCACGCGAAGAAGGATCCGCTCGAGAAGGTGGAGGACCTCTGCAAGGGGCTGTCGTTCGACCAGCGGCCGCGCCTCGAGGCGGGCTCCTTCGCCTCCCAGGTGGCCGCACCCCCGGTGCTCCCCTCGCGACTCAACGCCATGCTGACCATGGGCATGCTCAGCACGGGCTGCTTCTCCATGCGGGTCACCACCCAAGGGAGGCGCCCGAGCCCGAGCCTGGACCGCGCTACCAGATCCGCGGCATCGTCACCGAGTTCACGCAGACTCAGGCCAACAAGGCCGTGCAGATGACGGTGAACGGTCAGCCCTGGCACAGCCACGCGGTGCGGCTCGGGCTGCTCGTGGAGCTCGTGGAGCTCGTGGGCAACCGGGTGGTGGCCAACGACAGCGTGCTCGTCAAGCAGAAGGCGGCGGGGCCGCTGGTCGACGACGACCAGCTGAACCAGGCTGCGGAGCGCGCGGTCAAGCTCGCCGTGGTCGAGATGGTGGAGCTGCTCGCGCACAACCGCCAGGAGATGCTCGCCGAGGTCAACTGAGCCAGGCGAGGGTGAGGCCTGCGCCCACCGACAGGAGCGCGAGGAGGGCGAGCAGGCCGAGGCCGCCTGCCCTCCGGGCGGGCCGGGGGGCCGCGGGGCCCGAGCCCAGCGTGGACACCGAGCGCGCGCCCACGTCCCTCAGCTGGGGGCGGAGCGCGAACGCCGCCGCGAGCGTGGCCGCGGAGCAGCGCGCGGATCCGGCACCCATGTCGGGCTGCCCGTCGGTCCACAGGTCGAGCAGCGCCGCCGCGTCGGCGGGGCGCTGGGCCGGATCCGGGGAGAGGGCCGCCTCGATCGCCCGACGCATCCGCGCCGGCACGTCGCCGGGCAACTCCACCAGGCGCGCCGGCGGCCACCGGTCGAGGGTCATGGGCTCGAGCAGGAGCATCTCGAGCAGCACCACGCCGAGCGCCCAGACGTCGGCGCGGGCGTCCACCTCGCTCGCGTCCAGGGCCTGCTCGGGGGCCATGTACGGCGGCGTGCCCATGGTCGTGCCCGCGATGGTCCCCATGCCTCCCGGCTCGCTCGGGAGCAGGGCCAGCAGCTTGGCCAGTCCGAAGTCCGTCACTCGGGGCACGAGCGTGTCGTCCACGAGCTCGAGCAGGATGTTGGCGGGCTTGAGGTCGCGGTGCACGACCTGGTGGGCGTGCGCGTGGGCGACCCCGCGCAGGACACCCCGCGCGAGCGCGTCGACCTCCTCGCAGCGCAGGGACCGAGCCTGGAGCAGTCGATCCAGGGAGGGCCCGGCGACGTACTCGAGCACCAGGGCGGGCGCTCCCGCCGTCGTCACGATGTCGGTGACGGCCACCACGTGGGGGTGCCGGAGGGTGGCCTGCAGCCGACCCTCCTGCAGCGCACGGCGCCGCAACCCCGGCCGATCGAGGGCGAGCACCTTGAGCGCGTGCAGGGAGCCGAGCTGGCGGTGGCGCACACGGTAGACCCGGGCCATGCCCCCCATCCCGAGGAGCCCGAGGACCTCGTAGCGGTCGACCAGCGCGCCCCGTGGCAGGGCGCCGGACGCCTCCGCCGCCTCGGCCGGCGAGAGGTCGTCGTGCAGCACGGTCGGGGACGCAGACGGCATGCTCGCTCCTGCGCCCGGGCGGCATGCAAGTCCCGGACCGGAGCCCTACAGATCGGGCTCGTCGCGAGGCACGAGCACCTCGGAGGCGCGAACCACGGCATCCGGATCGCGGGTGGCGTCGCCGCGGACGTACCGGTCGAGGAACGCGAGGGAGATCGCGGCCACCGCGCGAAGTTGCGCATCGACGGGACCGTGGCCGATCTGTCCCGGTCCGAAGGCCGCCCGCAGGAGCGCAGGCCGGGCGAGCAACGGCAGATCCGACAGATCGAGGTGCCCGGCGAGCGGCAGCTCGGCGTGGTGCACGGGCCCCGTGGCCGCGGCCACCACGCGATCCTGACCTTCACAGAGCATCGCGAGCGAGCCCGCGCACGACTGGCCGGCCGTCACGACGAGCAGCGGCTCGTCGAGGACAGGATCGGGGCCCCGCACGAGCGGGGGACCGTCGAGGCTGATGGCGGCCACGCAGCGCGGATCGACCTCGCACACGGCCAGCGCGACCCCGCCCCCGAAGCTGTGCCCGGCGACGGCGACCTCCTCGACGCTCACCCCCAGCCGCTCGGGCAGATCGGCGAGGATCGCCGCGACGTCGTGCCGCACCATCGCGAGCGCTGACTGGAACACCTCGTGATCGGCCAGCTCCTCGAGATCGGGCTGGCTCGCCAGCAGCTCACGGAACGCGGTGGCGGGGGGTGGGGACGACCTGTCGGGAAAGTTCGGCTGCAGGGCCACGGGCGGGTGGTCGGCCGCAACCACGACGTAGCCGTGGCTCGCCAGCTCGCGGAGCCAGGTGACGTAGCCCTCCCGACGCCCCTGGTTGCCGTGCACGAAGAGCACGACCGGGCCGCGGAGGGGCTCCTCGCCCCGAGGATGCCAGGCCTGCACCGGGATCCGGCGGGCGCCCCCCTCGTCGGCCAGCGCATCCTCAGCGCCCGTCGACAGGATCCAGGTCTGCGTGGCGACCGGCGACGGCCCGAGCGGCGGCAGCTCGCGCGCGGGGAGCGCCCACACGGCGAAGATCACGACCGAGGCGAGGAGCCCCAGGCCGATGGCGAGCGCCGCCCGCCAGCCGGGGGACACCCGGGGAAGCAGCCGCGTGAGGTCGGCCCGGTCGCTCATGCTAGCGAAGCAGCCGACGGGCGAGGGCGGCGGCCACTTCCTCGACCGCCACCACGTCCGCGTCGTCGAAGCGCCCGCCCTGCGCCTCGTCGCGGTTCATGACCTCGATCACGCCGAGGACGCGCTCGCCCTCCTGCACCGGGACCACCGCCATCTGGCGGGTGAGGTAGCCCGTGCGCGCGTCGAGCTCGCCGAAGTGGCGGGGGTCTTCCTGCGCGTCGGACAGGACCACGGACCGGCGGGAGCCCACGACGTAGCCGGCTACGCCCGTGCCCGCGGGCAGCCGGACGCCCTCGAGCTTGGTGCTGGAGGGCCCATGGACGGCCGCGAAGCGGAGGTAGCCGCCCTCGCCGAGGATCACCGCGCCGCTCTCCGCCCCGACGCGGTCGACCGCAGCCTTCACGGCGAGCTCGCAGGCCCGCCGATCCGTCTCCGCCGCGTCGCTGGCGGCCAGCGCA
>CAYMSU010000471.1:0-4926 GCA_964393165.1 uncultured Enterobacteriaceae bacterium | reverse complement strand
TTGCAGTCGTAAATGTCGAAACTGCACGCCAGCCCCCAGGCATTCTCCTGCCGAGCGACCGCCGCCGGCGCGGCGCGGGGGCCGTCTGGGTGTCGCCCCCCAGCGCCAGCGGGGCCGGCGAGACCCCTGCGGCCCCCCGCGGCGCCGGCGTGGGCTGGATCGCCACCGGCTTGCCCTGGTCGAGCCGGTCGATCACGCCGTAGAACCGCACCACTCCGTCTCGCGCCGTGATCGGGTCGGGGAGCAACGCCGACAGCGCCCGACCGAAGTCCTCGGCTGTCGCGTACCGCGCCGCCGGATCGCGCTGCAGGGCGCGCACGAGCACGCTGATCAGCGGACCGTAGGCCTGCCCGTCGAGCATCGCCACCGCCCGCGCCGCATGGTCGTCGAGCAGCAGGCGCTTGATCTCCTCCTTGCCCTGGTCGGTGAACATCGGGCGGCGCGCGGCCAGCTCGTAGAGCACCGTCGCCAGCCCGAACACGTCGGCCGGGGGGCCGATCTCGCGCCCCTGGGCCTGCTCGGGCGCCATGTAGCCCCAGGTGCCCTTCACGCTGCCCCGACGCTCCTCGCGCAGGATCCCCTTCGAGATTCCGAAGTCCAGCACCTTGACCACCCCGAAGGGCGACAGGATCAGGTTCGAGGGCTTGATGTCGCGGTGGACGAGGCCCAGCGGCCGCCCCGTGTCCGGCTCGGTCGCGGTGTGGGCGAAGTGCAGCCCGTCGCACGCTTGCCGCCCGATCTCCGCGATCACCTCGCGGGGAATCGCGATCTGGTGGCGCGCACAGTGGCTGATGACCTTCCGCAGGGTGTGGCCCTCGACGTACTCCATCACGAGAAAGTAGGTCTGGCCCTCGCAGTCGAAGTCCTGGATCTGCACCAGGTTCTGGTGCTGCATCGAGGCGCCGAGCCGCGCCTCGTTGATGAACAGCTCCCGGAACGTGTCGGACGTCTGGTGCTCGGGCAGGATGATCTTCACCGCGACGCGCGGCGAGACCCCCTCGAGGCTCTCCCGGCGGGCCTCGTAGACGAGCGCCATGCCGCCCTTGGAGAGCGGGCGGACGATGGTGTAGCGCCCGATTCGCCGAAACGGAGCCTGCTTGCCGGAATGTACGCGTCCCTCTGGCAATCCACTCTCACCGAGCCCGATGATAACCCCTGCGCGCTCGCCAGCGGCCGATGGGCGCCACCGAGCCGGAGTCCCCGGCGTTACATCCGCGGGATGGTGCGGATACCCAGCAGGCCGAGCCCCGCTTCGAGGGCGCGGGCCACGCTGAAGACGAGCGCCAGCCGACGGTCCCGCAGCTCGTCGGGCACCCCCTCCTTGAGCACCGGGCAGTGCTCGTAGAACGGGCCCACGGCGGTGGCCAGCGCCTCGAGGTGCTCGGCGAGCAGGTTCGGGCGGTACGCCTCGACCGCCGTGATCACCACCTCCGGGGTGCGGTTCGCGAGCGTGACGAGCGCGCGCTCCGCAGGGTGGTCGGTCGACGGGAGCACGTCGGGCGGGGCGTCGGCCACGCCCCCCTTGCGCAGGATGCTGCTCATCCGGGCGAACGCGTACTGCAGGTAGACCGACGACCCCGCGTCGAGCGACAGCGCCTTGTCCCAGCTGAAGTCGATGTTCGACTGCGGGTTCTGGGACAGGTCGAAGTACTTGATCGCGCCCACGCCCACGGCCTCGGCGATGTCCCGGCGCTCCTCCTCGGGCAGCTCCGGCGCCTTCGCGGTCACGATCTCGAAGGCCTTGCGCGCGGCTGTGTCGAGGAGGTCGGTGAGGTTGATCACGGTGCCCGCGCGCGTGCTCGCCACCGCCCCCTCGATGGTCAGCACGCCGAACCACACGTGCTCGAGCTCCACCTCGGTGAACCCCATCTTGCGACAGGCCGCGAACACCTGGCGGAAGTGCAGCTGCTGGCGGAGATCCGTGAGGTAGACGATCCGGTCGGCGTGCCACACGCGCACCCGGTGGCGCACCGTGGCCAGGTCGGTCGTGCCGTACAGCGCCGCGCCGTCGGCCTTGCGCACGAGCAGCGGGTTCTTGCCGAGGCCCTTGCCGTCGGAGCCGTCGAACGGCACGACCACCGCGCCCTCGCTCTCCTCCGCGATCCCCTGCTCGAGCAGGTCGTCGACCAGCTCCGCGAGCTCGTCGGCGTAGGCGCTCTCCCCCATCACCGCGTCGAACTCCACGCCCAGGCGCTCGTACAGCCCGTTGAACTCCTGCATCGAGACGTCGACGAACTGCTGCCACAGCGCGAGGTTCACGGGGTCCTTCGCCTGCAGCTTGACGGTCTCCGCCCGGGCCTCGGCCAGCAGCTCGGGGTCGTCCTTCTTGAGCTCGCTCGCCCGCTGGTACAGCCGCTGCAGCTCGCCCACCGGATCCGCGGCGTACGCCGCGTCGTCGCGCCACCGGTTCCAGGCCACGATCAGCAGCCCGAAAGGGGTCCCCCAGTCGCCCACGTGGTTGTCGGCCACGACCTCCCACCCCACCCAGCGGTGCATGCGGTGCAGGGCGTTGCCGATGATGGTGGACCGCAGGTGGCCGATGTGCATGCGCTTGGCGATGTTCGGGCTCGAGTAGTCGATCACCACGGTGCGCCCGCCCGCCGCCTCCGGCGGGCCGAAGTCCGGGTGGGTCGCCCGCGCCTTCAGCTGCTCAGCCATCCACTCGTCGGCCAGATGGAAGTTGATGAACCCCGGACCCGCCACCTCGGTGCGGGCCACCGCGGGGTCGCTCGGCAGGTGCGCGACGAGCGCCGACGCGAGCTCGCGGGGGTTCACCCCCTGCTGCTTGCCGAGGCGGAACGCGAAGTTGGACTGGTAGTCCCCGTGGGACGGGTCGCGCGTGGCCACGCAGGGGTCGACCCGCGCCTCGGCGTGCCCCGCGGCCGCGGCCGCCTTCTCGACGAGGCCCGTCAGGTGCTCGGCGATGGTCTGCATCGCGTCCTCCACAGACCCCGCTAAGTCGCGAGCCCGCGGGCAGCCAGCGGTTAAGCCCGCGCGGGAGGATCGACCGTGCGGCAGGAAGACCCTGACCTGCGGGCGGCCGAGGGCTGGCTTGCGGCGCGGTCCGCCGGCGACCGCAAGCGCCTCGGGCAGTGGGTCACCCCCTGGTGGGTGTGCCAGGCTGTCACCGCCCACCTCGCGAGTGAGCTGCCGCCGCGTCCCCAGGTCGCCGACCTCGCCTGCGGCGACGGGCGCTGGCTCGTCGCGATGGCGCGGGCGCGCCCCGACGCCCGTCTGCTCGGCTACGACATCGACCCGTCCGCGATCGAGGCCGCCCGCCGCACGCTCGCCGCCGCCGGGGTGCAGGCCTCCCTCGTCTGCGGCGACGCGCTGGCCGAGGGGGCGGTCCCCCGCTGCGACGCCATCGTGGGCAACCCACCGTTCGTGCGCCCCCAGGTCCTCGGCCGCGAGCGGGCCACCGCCCTGTGGGCCCGGTTCGCGACCGCGACCGACAAGAGCGACCTGTTCTGCTGCTTCGTGGAGCGGGCCCTCGCGCGGGCCCCCCGCGCCGCGCTCGTGCTGGGCGCCCACGCGCTGTCGCTCACGAGCTTCGCCGCGCTGCGCCGGCGCGTCGTCGAGGCCGGCCTCGACGGCGTGCTCACGCTCCCCCGGGGCACCTTCGACGCCACCGTCGACACCGTGGTGGTGCTGTGCGGGCCGGCCGCGCGGGCGCAGGCGGGCCGCCTCCACCCGGAGGGCGGGCTGCAGGTCGACGGCACCGTGCACGTCGGCGCGAGCGGCTGGTCGCTTCAGGGGCCGCCGCCGGAGCTCCCCGGGGAGCCGCTGCGCGCCCACGCCACCGTGCACATGGGCATCGTCTGCGGCGACTACGCCCGGTACGTGCACGAGGGGCGCCGCCACCCCGAAGACCAGCCCACGTGCCGCGGCCGAGACGTCCGGCGGTGGGTCCTCGACGGCGGCGACTGGTTCGTCCGCTACGACCCGCGGGACATGCTCGCCCGCAAGCCCTACGTCGCGCCCAAGCACGCCGGGCTGTTCGACGTCCCCGCCAAGATCGTGCTCGCCGGCACCACGGGCCGCCGGCTGGTCGCGGCGATGGACGAGGCGCGCCGCTTCCCGCTCGACAGCTGCTACGTGGTGCACCCCCGGGGGGCCGCCGATCCGTGGGCGCTGCTCGGGCTCCTCCTGTCGTCGCCCGTCGGGCAGTGGTACGCGGCGCGGTTCCCGGCCCCGCGCGTCAAGGGCGTGGAGGTCGCGCAGCTGCCGGTCCCGCGGGGACCGTGGCGCAGAATCGCGGAGGCCGCGCGCGCGCGCGACGACGCCGGCGTCGACGCCGCGGTCGCGGAGGCGTTTGCCCGCTCGTGAGGGCGCCCGCAGACCGCCGCGCGCTCACTGCGCCAGCGTGATCTCGACCCGCCGGTTGAGCGCCCAGGTCGCCTCGCTGCGGCCGGTCTGGGCCGGACGCTCCTCGCCCCAGGCCCTCACCGACATGCGGCCGGGCCCCAGGCCGCGGTCGACGAGGAAGGCGCGCACGGTGTCGGCCCGCTGCTTCGACAGCTGCAGGTTGTAGTCGGTGGTGCCCCGCTCGTCGGCGTGGCCCTCGATCGTGAGCGGGCCCGTGGTGCGCGCGTAGCAGGCCTGCAGGTCTGCGAGCAGCGACGACGCCTGGTCGGTCAGCTCGCTCCGATCGACCTCGAAGTACAGCACCACGTAGCCGCTCACCTGCTCCTGGACCACGAGCCCGGCCCGCAGGGACGCCTGCGCCCCGTTCGCCGCGACCACCCGCACGTCGTGGGCGCCCACCGGCAGCGCCGGCGCCTGCACCTGGAGCTCCTCGGGGCTGCGCCAGACCACCGGCCGCGCGGCGACGCCGCCGATCTCGACCCTCGCCTCGGGCGTGAACCCCGCGCCGAGCAGGACGAGCGGGGGCGACTCGCCGGCGAAGATCCGTGGGGGCGACACCTT
>CAYMSU010000470.1:856-4933 GCA_964393165.1 uncultured Enterobacteriaceae bacterium | reverse complement strand
GGTCGAGGTGGTGCTGGTCGCCGGTGCCGACGCGGTTCGCCCACACTTCCTCGCCGTTGGCGAGGATCCGCGCCTGGTCGAAGGCGCCGTCCTCGACGGTGAGCCACCGCCGGTACTGCAGGTACACGCCGGTGTAGTGGTCCGTCCGGATCCGGCGGGACTCGAGCGCGTTGTGCTTGTTCGGCTGGTAGTTGCCGTTGAAGTTGCCGTCGCCGAGGTCGTTGCCCCAGACGAGGGTGCCCTGGTAGGCAGCCGCAGGGTCGAGGCCGTCGCCCAGCGGAGTGCCCCACTGCCAGTCGTTGGCGCCGTCGACGTCTTCGCCGGCCACGAGCTCGCTCGTGTAGCCGCCGTCGCCGCCCTCGAAGCCCTGGCAGCGGATCTCCAGGGCGTCGCCCACCTTGAAGGTCAGCGGCTTGGTGGCGCCCCCGACGGGCACGGTGAACGGGCCGCCCTCGGACGACTCGCCAGTCACGTAGTACTCGACGAGAGCACCCTCGTCTTGCTCGGGGATTGCGCCGAGGGCCGACGGCCCGTCGGGCGTGAGGTCGGCCGTGAGCCACGTGCTCTCGCCTCGCGTGCGGAAGTACACAGTGGCCTCCACGACGTCGCCAGACGAGCAGGCCTCCTGCAGGTCGACCAGATCGACGGTCAGCTCGTGGTCGAGGCCCGCCGGCGGGTCCACGATCGGCTCGTGGCTCACGAGCACGAGGGCCTCGCCCGCGGCCGGACCGAGGCCGTGGTCGCCGAAGGCCTCGAGCATCTCGCAGTAGTGGGGCGTGCCGTTGGCCAGGTCACCGTCGTCGTCGTCCGCGACCAGCGCCTCGCCCCAGGTGCCGGGGATGTCCGTGCCGCCCTTGAGCAGGCCGGTGAAGATCTGCTCGAGGCTCTGGGTGCCTGCCTCCTCGCCCTCTTTGGCCTTGAGCAGGTTCCAGAGGTCCCACATCGTGCCGCCGAAGATCAGCCCGTTGCTGTGCACCGCGTAGGGGCTGTTGACGAACTGGTCCGGGTAGACCCGGTTCGGCCCCACGTTGCGGATTCCGTTGCCGTTGGTGCGGAAGAAGGGCGCGATCACGCTGTCGCCCGTCTGCAGGAACGCCACCGTGTCGGCGGCACCCTCCGACAGGGAGCCGTCGAAGAAGCCAGCGCGGAGGCTGAAGAAGTGGAACCCGTGGCCCCACTCGTGGTAGACGACGTCGGCGATCTGGGCGGTGTTGTTGCAGCCGCTGCCCGCCAGGTAGAAGTTCATCTCGCCGTTGTAGAACGCGTTGCAGGCGTTGTTGATGTTGACGTTGGCGGTGATCTTCTGGTTGACGATCCGCACCTCGGGCGCGGCGACCTCGCCCCACTCCCGGATCTGGTGGGTGAAGATGTAGGCGTCGATCTCGGCCTGGTCCGCGTCACTCGCGGTCCACCGGAGGTCGGGCGAGCTCGACGACAAGACCGCCTCGGGGCCGGCTGCGTTGACCAGCTCGAGGTAGGCGCCGTCGAAGTCGGTGGTGTAGGTCGCGCTGTCGGTCACCGAGTACGCGCCGGTGAGGTCGGTGACGTCGGAGTCCACGTCGCCGGTGACCACCGCCAGGGGCACGGGAGAGGTGATCAGCGCGTCGTCCACCGTGCGCTCGTGGTGCCGCGCCGTCACCGTGTCGTCGACGAAGCGCACCTCGTTGTGCACGTTCAGGAGCTCGCCCGTGGCGCCGTCGACGAAGGTGACCCAGATCCCCGGCGGCTCCGCCGTGCGGCTGCGGACCATCCAGGTGCGGCGCAGCTCGTGACCGTCGGCCACCGTCTTCCGGTCGAGGAGGATCCGCTCGGCCGACACCTCCGTGTGGGTGGCCTTCGGCGCGGGCCCGAGGTGGATCGCGCGGGCGATCGCGGCGCTCTCGTCGTAGTGGTAGGCGCCCGTCAGGCGGGCCCGCGGCGCGGTCGCGGCGTGCACGAGCACCAGCCGGTCGTGCTTGACCCGCGCGCTCACGCCTCCCCGGTAGGTCCGCAGGCCGTCCTGCCGATCGTCGAGCTCGACGTACCACACGTCGAGCGCGGGATCGTACTCGGCCGTGCGAAGCGTGAGCCCGCCGGGCTCGATGCCGAACAGATCGGCGTGGCGGTACAGCCAGTCCTCCACGGCCTTCGCAACCGCCGCTCCGGAGTCCGTGGGGACGAGGGGACCGCGCCCCCAGAGGGTCCTCGGGAGCCCGGTGTGCTCGTCGAACAGCGCGCGCCAGCCATCGCCCTCGTCCTGCAGGAAGCGCTGCCACAGCGGCTCACGCGCGAGCGACGCCTGGGTGGCGGGCCGGAGGGGCTGCAGTCGCTGGGGGGCCAGGCGAACGACTGGCGACACGCCAGGATCCGCCGCGTCGGGCGGCGCGACGGCGAGCGCTGAGGGAAGCACGAGCGACAGCAGGACGGGCATCTGGGCTCCGGAGGCAGCTGGCCAGGGTGGCCGATTCATGAAACAGTTGCCAGTGAAAGAACGTTGACAGCGCCGGGTGTCACCCTGCCACTCGCCTTTCGTGTCGACAGGCCGGCTCCAACGTTGCACGGGGACCGGCCGGTCCCAGGGGGCCAATGTGCTCGACGAATTCGAGGCGGCGGTGGAGAGGTCGGACCGGTCGGTCGTGTTCGACGGGGATCGCCCCAGGTTCGTGCTGCGGTCCGACATGTTCCGCCGGTCCGATCTCGATCGGCTGTTCGGGGAGGCGCGGCGGCTGCGGGCGTGGGGGCAGCAGGAGCGCACGAGCCCCGAGGTGGCCCGGCTGCGCGAGGTCCTCCACCACCGCCGCGTGCTCCTCCTCTTCGCCCAGCCGAGCACGCGCACGAGCGAGTCGTTTGCCGCGGCGGCGGAGCGGCTCGGGGGCACCGTGCGCGTGGTGTCGGATCTCGACGCCACCTCCTTCACCAAGGGGGAGTCGGTCGAAGACGCGGCGCAGGTCTTCGCCTGCGGCTACGACGCGATCGTGGTCCGCCACCCGGATTCGCGGTTCGCGCTGCGCCTCGCCCACGGGCTGTACCGGGGACCACGCTCGGTACCGGTGATCAGCGGGGGCAGCGGCACGCGAGAGCACCCCACCCAGGGGCTGCTGGACGTGTTCACCCTGCAGGATGCCTGGCCCGACGGGCTCGCTGGCAAGCGGCTCGTGATCGTCGGGGATGCGGCCCGCAATCGCACCGCGCGGTCGCTGGCGTCGCTACTGACACGCTTCGAGGGCGTCTCGGTGCACTTCGTGTGCCCGGAGGCCCACCGCCCGGAGGCGGCCTTCGTGGCGGCGCTGCGGGCCGGCGGCCTCGAGGTCACCGTGGGGACCAACCTCCGCGAGACCCTGCAGGCGCTGGGGCCCTCGATCGACGCGCTGTACATGACCCGGCTCCAGCAGGAGTGGGACACGCTGCCCTGGGCCGGCGGCGAGGGGGTGCGAGGGACCGCGCCCGACCTCGTGCTCCATCCCGAGTACCGGTCCGTGCTCTCGGAGCGGTGCAAGATCCTCCACCCGCTCCCCCGTGTGAACGAGCTGCCGTCCGAGTGGGACGCGCACCCCGGCTTTCTCGTGTGGCAGCAGGTCTACAACGGAATGTGGGTGCGGGCCGCGCTGCTCGCCCAGATGCTCAGCAGCGGCGCTGCCTGAAGCTCCGGCCGCGGCGCTCGAAGCACCACTGGTCGGGATCCCGGGTGGCCTCGAGCTCGAACTCCGAGGTGGTTCCCCGGAAGTAGAGCTCGACCTTGTGGGGGCCCGGGCGCACCTGGATGGCCCCGGGGACCGTACCCTGGTCGACGCCGTCGACCCGGATCGGCACGTCGTCCTCGTCGATGGTGATCTCGACGAGGCGGAGCACCATCGCGTCGACGTCCTCGAGGCCGCCCTGGATGGGCTGCACGCGTGGGGCCTGCTCCACCTTGGGCGCGATGAACACGTCGGCCTCGTCGAAGCCTCCCTCGAGCGGCGGCCCGAGATCCTCCTCGGGCACGATGGGGCCGTCGTAGACGGGCTCGAACAGCGGAGCCGGAGCCTCCTGGGAGGTGCCCTCCCGGGGGACGGGCGCGGTCGGGGCGGGCGCAGCGGGTGCCCGGGGCCAGTCGCGAGC
>CAYMSU010000470.1:0-846 GCA_964393165.1 uncultured Enterobacteriaceae bacterium | reverse complement strand
GGGCGGGGAGGCCGGGGGAGCCGGGCGGTCCACGGGGAGCTGGGGAGCGGCTGCGGCCGGGGACGGTGCGGGGGCGATCGCGACGGAGGGCGCGCGCTGCGGGGGGGACTCGGGGACCAGCCCGGCAGGCGCCTCCGCGCCTCCGAGCAGTCGCTCCATCATCGCCCACAGGCCCGCGAGCACCGACTCCTGGGGTGCGGCGGGAGGCGCTGGGGGGTCCCGCCGCTCGTAGCGGAGGTCGGCCAGCAGCACCTCCACGGGATCGCTCGACGCGGGCGGGGGGCGCTCCGGCAGCGGCGGGGGCGCGACGGTGTGGCGCGCTGGGGCGGCCCGCGGAGGCGCCGTGGGGGCCGCCACCGACGAGGAGGTGGGAGGAGCCTCTGCGGGCTGGGGGGCGCCGGCGGTGATCGCCACGACCGCGACGACGCCGAGGAGGGTGCCTACGCCGATCGCGAACACCGTGGCGACGCCCACGACGGCGCTGAGCACCATCGGGTCGAGGCGCCGGGCGGATCCCAGGAGGTGGCGGAGCTGGTCGAGGAAGGAGCCGGGCATCTTGGCCTTCGTGTCGTCTGAAGGGTACCCCGTGTGCGCACGCCGTCGAGCCCCGCGCGCGGGGTCGCGGCCACCGAGGTGGGGGGGAACACATGCGGCCAGTGCTCGCCAAGCTCGTCGAGTTGTTGGCGCTCGAGCGGATCGAGGCGGACCTGTTCCGGGGGCAGAGCCAGGACCTCGGCTGGGGGGCGATCTTCGGTGGTCAGGTGCTAGGCCAGGCGCTGTCTGCGGCGGCGCAGACGGTCGTGGCCGAGCGCCAGGTCCACTCGCTGCACGGCTACTTCCTGCGCC
>CAYMSU010000469.1:0-4937 GCA_964393165.1 uncultured Enterobacteriaceae bacterium | reverse complement strand
GGTCAGGTCCCGGTGCGCCTTGAGCCACGCCGCCGTCTCGGCCATGCAGTCGGTACGCGCCGCGTCGTCGTTGGTCGGGCAGCTCGCCAGCTCGGCCTCGAGCGCGCGCCAGCTCTCGGCGGCGGCTTGCTGCTGCTCCTCGGCCGTGGCGCGCAGCGCGTCGGCCTGCTGGGCCTCCCCGGCGCTCTGGGCCTGCTCGTTGCACGCGACGTCCCACAGCTTGGTGCGCAGGGCGGAGTCGGCCGAAGACTAGGAGCCTCCCTCGCCGTACAGCGCCCGCCGAATCTGCGACCGATCCGGCGACGGCTCGGCGCCCGCGCCGAGCGCGCGAGCGAGCAGCCCGTCGTCGCTCGTGTGGTACGTGGGCTCCTGCACCCGCCCCCGAACCAGCATGTTGAGGGTCTCGCGCGCGTAGGTGACCGCCTCCTCCGCGGTGACGGTGCCGTCGCGGGTGGCCCCGACCGCCTCGTCGCCCCAGCCACGCAGCGCACCGAGCACGAGGTAGCTGAATGCCGGCCGCGTGGCGCCGGGCAGCGGACCCGCGTACTGATCCCGGGACGTGGCGAGGAGCTCGATCGTGTCGGCTTCCTCGACCAGGCTCGTCAGCAGGGCGGGCATCAGTGGCTTGTCGAGCAGCGCCTCCCCGGTCGCCCCCTGACCGCTGAAGCAGGTGTCGAGCACGGCGACCGTCGCGTCGGCCCTCGACTCGAGCGCCTGCAGCAGCTCACTGCGGGCGATCCCGCGGACCTCGAAGCCCTCCGCGGAGCGGCCGGCGTCGGTCCCGAGGAACCGCACCTCGTCCTTCGAGGGGGCCCCGTGGCCGATGAACACGACCCACAGCGTGCCGTCGGACCCCACCGACCCCGCCGCCCGCTCCGCGGCGCGCAGGATCTCCTCGCGGGTGGCCACCGGCGTGCCCGCGCTGCCCGCGCGGTCGACGAGCAGCCAAGCGAGCGTGCCGAACAGCATGGACCTCCCCAGGGGCCCGAACGCTACCACGCGGTCGCGTTCCCGGGGGGTGGCGCGGGGATCGGGGCGGTCCGCGCCTCGAGAAACGCGATCCGCTCCTCGATCGAGGAGGGGCCCCCGGGCCAGGTCACCAGGTGGCGAGCGAGCACGTCGTAGCGGCGGCGCATCAGCAGCCACCACATCACCTGGAACCCCCGGATCCCATCGAACACCACCGCCTTGCGCTCCGCGTAGCGGCCCAGTGCGGCCTCGAACCCCCCCGGAGCCTCCGCCCAGTGCTCGGTGGCGCGGACGTGGTGCCCGCAGTGGTAGCCGTCGTTGTACATCTTGACGTTGTAGGGGCAGTTGATGAGCGTGACGCTGTTCGCGTAGGGGTCCGCGGGGGCGGCCGGATCGATGAACGCGTGCTGCGACCAGTTGCCCATCATCAGCCCCCATCGCGCGATCAGGTGCGGGAGCACGAACACCACGAGCGCCGCCGGGAGGTTCACGTAGAGCGCGAGCAGCAGCACGCCCTTGTGCACGATCTCCCCGTACAGAAGCCGGCGGAACAGCTTGAAGCGCCGCTTCTCGGCGAGGTACGCGAACAGCTCGAGCTTACCGATCAGCTGGAACCTCCACCAGTACAGGCAGAAGTGCCACAGGGAGTCCCGGCGGTAGCGCAGCGTCGCGCTGCGATCGGGGGGCATGTTCTCCTCGACGTGGTGCATGCCCACGTGGTGGGACAGGTACCCGCCGGGGTCCATCCCGAAGAACAGCGCGAGGACCCACGGCACGTAGGCGTCGAGCACCCGCCACCGCTTCTCGAACAACGATCGGTGGACCACCATGTGGAGTAGCACCGCGGTGGGCCCGATGTTCGGGATGAGCAGGGCCAGGTAGAGGATCCCGACGGGCCAGGAGAACACCCCGGGCACGAACAGGAGCAGCCCCAGGGCGATGAACACCGACCGCGCGAGCGCATCCTGCACGAGCACGGCGTCCCTCTCGTCGCGCAGCATGCCGTCGAGGGCACGCTCGAGCCACCTCCAGACGGGCTTGGGAGGGCCTCGGGGATCAGTCGGGGTGAGGGTCATCCGCAGCGACTAGGCCGTTTCGACGCTTCGCGCACGTCGCTTCGACTTCGAGTGAGGACTCAGGGTGAGGGCACGGCGCGGGCGATGACCGTGCCCAGTCGCTCGGCGCCCCGGGGACTCGGGTGGACGTGGTCCGGCGCCAGGTGGACGTGGTCCCGCGCCACCACATCGGCGAGGTCGATGAACGTGACCCCCGGCCGGACGCCCGCGACTGCGCGGTACCGCGCCGCGAGGGCGCGCAGCTCCTCTCGGCATGGGGCAAAGCCGTACCGTGCGGTCTCGGGCAGGTCGTAGGTGGCGAGCAGCACCACCTCGAGCCCTCTCGCGAGCAGCCGGTCGGTGAGCGCGGCCATCGAGCCGCCCGCGCCGTCGGCGGTCGCCAGCCGGTCGAGCGCCGAGGAGAGGTCGTCGCTGTCGCACAGCCCTTCGTGGCGCAGGTCGTTCACCCCTCCGGTCACGACCGCGACGTGCCAGCGGTCAGGGCTCCCCGCAGGCAGCTGGCGCGGGATGGCGGCCTCGCCGCCCCGCAGGCGCGCGCCGCTCACCGCCGCCCGGGTGACGCGAGCGCCCAGGGACCGGGACAGGTGGTCGGTGACCGACTCACAGGATCCTGCGTTCCACGCGAGGATGCTGTCGCCCAGCGCGACGACCTTGGCCGGGGGGAGCGCGTCCACGTCGGGGCACCGCGGCTGCGGGGCGCATCCGCCCCCGCTCAGCGCCAGCAGTCCCGCCAGGAGAGCTCTCATGGCCCCCCTCGTCGGATCCGGCGGCGTATAGTTGGGCATGCGCTCGCTCGACCCGGTCTCCTTCGCCCCGATCCTCGCCGCGATCGCCGGTTGCCGGCCGGCGCCCTCGCCAGAGGTCGGCGACTCGGGGTCCCCGGAGCTCCGAGACGACGCCTGCGCCCGCGAAGACACGCTGCTCGGCACGGGCTCGCTCGGCGACCTGTGGCGGGCCCCCGACGGCCGGGTGTTCGCGGTCAGCAGCGACCGGGTGGCCCGTCGCGATCCTTCCGGCACCTGGTTCGACGAGGTGGGGCCCCCCACGCTGGGGCGCGCCTGGCAGATCGACGGTGCGGAGGCGGCGCCCGAGCCCGCGCCCGAGCCCGCGGTGTGGGCGGTCGCCAACGTGCGGGTGGCGACGTCCGACAAGGTGTTTCGCCGCGCCGAGGGGGGCGCCTGGGAGGCGGTGCCCGGCCCCGCGGTCGATCACGATCTCGTCGACGTGCACGTGACGTCGACGAGCGAGGGGCAGGTCCAGGTCGTGGGCTTCGAGGACCTCTCGCTGCCCGACAGCGAGGCCGAGGGGCGCCGGTGGCGGCACGTCTGGGACGGAGAGCAGTGGCGGAGCACGGTGGGCCGGACCGCGCCGGGGTGGCTGCGGGCAGTCGCCCCGGTCCCCGGGGGCGGCCTCGCCGAGGTGTGGTCCACGGGCGCCGTGTACCTGCCCGGGGAAGACCTCCCCGTGCCCGGCAGCGCGCCGGAGCTCGACGGTGGCGCGGCGCTGCCCGAGGACTTCGCGTCGGGGCCCGACGGCACCCTCGTGGTGGCGGCCGGGGAGGCGCTCGTGTGGGGCTCCGCCGAGGACCTGCGCCCGGTGCGCCCGCAGGACGAGCTCGGGCTCACCATCCGCGCCTGGACCACGGTGTGGGTGGGCGGCGCCGACGACGTGTGGGCCGTCGCCGACCATCGCCTGGTCGTGCACTGGGACGGCACCGCGTGGGCGGAGGTACCGACCGAGGTCGACGGCCGCCTCGAGGCCCTGCTCGGCGATGGTCCGGGCGTCCTCGCGGTCGGCGGGGCCCGCCGGCGCCTGGTGCTCTACGGCGACCGCGACGGTCTCGACGTGGAGCTCGACGAGCCCGGGCTCGACAGCATGCGCCTGCTCGCGCGGGACGGGGTCACCGGCGAGGTGTGGGCCACCGGCGTGAGCACCTTGGCCCATACGCCGCCGGAGGGTCCCTGGGAGGCGCAGCCGCTGGCCGACGGCACGTCTCAGCCGCTCGCGCTGACCGCGTCGGGGGGCCGGGTCGCGCTGTACGACTCCGCGCTGTGGGTGCTGGAGGAGGGCGCGTTCACCCGCACGGCGCTCGCCGAGGACGTCTCGGTCGACGTGCTCGCGGGCGGCGGTGGCGCGCTGGTCGCGCTGGGCCGAGGCGACGGCGCGCTCGTCGCCTGGCAGAGCACCAGGGGCAGCCTGTGGGAGGATCTGCCGCAGCCCGGAGCGGCCCTCCCGCCCGAGGCCACGGCCACCGCCGCCTGGGTGGACGGGCCCGGCGAGGTGTGGGTGGGCTTCCAGGCGGGCGTCGAGGCCGGTCTCGCGGAGCTCGCGGGGGGCTCGGGGTGGTCGCGCATCGACGTGGACCTGCCGAGCGCCCCGCACTGGATCGCCCGGCAGCCTCACGGGGAGCTCTGGCTCGCGTTCGCGGGCGACCCCGACGGGGACAGCCAGGTGTGGGCGCTCACCGACGGCGGGCTTCAGCGCGTGACCGCGGTTCCTTCGGGGATGTTCGCGGCCCACCGCCTCGCCGACGGCACGTACGTGGCCCAGGGGTCAGGGTTCCTCGTCGAGCCCACGGGGCTGTGGCGCTCGCTGCCCGACGAGACCTGGGCACAGCTGTCGGTGGAGGGGAGCTGGCAGCTCGTGGGCTCGGATACCCGTGTGTGGACCGTCGGCGACAATGCCGCGGTGACCCTGACCTGCGACGGCCCCCGGGTGCCCCCACCACTCCGCTGACGGCCGCGCCTGTCAAGGCCGCCTCCCCAGAACCGCGTCGGCACGATAAGACGCCCGCCATCCCGGCCGGGACGGCCAGGACGGGGACTCCGGGCCACAGTACCGGTCGTACGCCGATTGCGGCGGTGTCCGGCGCGCTCAAGCGCCGATCCGGGT
>CAYMSU010000468.1:0-4950 GCA_964393165.1 uncultured Enterobacteriaceae bacterium | reverse complement strand
GCCCGCCTGCCCCTTGGGACAGATGGCCACCCGCCGGAACCCGGCCACGTTGGCGCCCCGCACGTAGTCCACGTGGCCGTCCTGCTCGCCCTCCGAGACGCACTGGTCGTGGATGGTCCGCATGATCTCCTGCAGCCGCTCGTCGACCTCCTCGGGCGACCACCGCAGCCGCAGGCTGTTCTGCGACATCTCGAGGCCACTCACCGCCACCCCGCCGGCGTTGGCCGCCTTCCCCGGCGCGATCAGCTTGCCGGCCTCACGCACGAGCTGGATGGCCTCGGCCTCCGTGGGCATGTTCGCCCCCTCGCTGATCCCGTGGCAGCCGTTCTCGAGGAGCTTCGCCGCGTCGTCGCGGTCGAGCTCGTTCTCGGTGGCGCAGGGGAACGCCCAGTGACACGGCACGACCCAGGGACGGGCGCCCTCGTGGAAGGTCGCGGACGAGAAGTGCTCTGCGTACTCGCGAATCCGCCCACGGCGCACGTTCTTGAGCTCCTGGACCCAGGCGAGCTTCTCCTCGTCGATGCCCTCGGAGTCGTGCACGAACCCGTCGGAGTCCGACAGCGTGACCACCTTCGCGCCCTGCCGCAGCAGCTGGGCCACACAGTACTGCGCGACGTTCCCCGAGCCCGACACGGTGCACACCATGCTGGCCAGCTCGCGGCCGAGGTGCTCGAGCACGTTCCGGGTGAAGTAGACCACACCGTAGCCGGTGGCCTCCGGACGAAGCGGCGAGCCCCCGTAGGCCACGTCCTTGCCCGTCAGCACGCCTGTCCACTGGTTCGTCAGCCGGCGGTACTGGCCGAACAGGTACCCCACCTCCCGGGCCCCCACGCCGATGTCGCCGGCCGGCACGTCGGTGTCTGCGCCGATGTGGCGGTACAGCTCGCTCATGAAAGCCTGACAGAAGCGCATGACCTCGCGATCGCTCCGGCCCTTGGGGTCGAAGTCCGATCCGCCCTTGCCCCCCCCGAGAGGCAGCCCGGTCAGCGCGTTCTTGAAGATCTGCTCGAACGCGAGGAACTTCAGGACCGACAGGTTGACGGAGGGATGGAAGCGCAGCCCGCCCTTGTAGGGCCCGAGCGCGGAGTTGAACTGGACGCGGAACCCGCGGTTGACCTCGATGCCGCCGCGATCGTTCTCCCAGACGATCCGGAACGTGACCACCCGCTCGGGCTCGACGATCCGGTCGAGCACGCGCGTGTCCTGACACTCCGACCACTCCCCGACCAAGTCCGCCACGCTCTCCGCGAGCTCGGTGGCCGCCTGGTGGAACTCTGGCTGGTGCGGATGGCGGCGCGCGAGCTCGGTCAGGAAGGCATCGGTGTCGTAGGCCATCTCTCGGCTCCTGTCGGCTGGGTCGGGGGGCCCCCTATCCGGACCGGGGGTCTGCGTTACCATTCCTGCACTAGCGACTGGAGGCGTCTGCCATGGGGTTCTGGCTCGCTCCCCTGGTCATGGCGATCGGGTGCGGCTCGCTGTGGAGGGAGGTCCAAGCTCGGTCCTTCTCCGAGCTGTCCGTCGACCTGCAGGAGTGGATCGAGCTCAACGATCCTCACCGCGAAGAGGTCCAGGGCCTGCTCGAGGCCGGATGGATGGCCGCCTACGAGGGCCGGATCGGCATGCTCTCGGCGATCGGGTTCGAGGTGGCCTTCGAGCGCGCCGTCTCCGACAAGGCGATCGACGAGCCCGAGATCCGCGAGCTCCGCCGCCGCGCGGCCGCCTTTCGGGCCGGCACGCCGGCCGAGGGCGATCCCCGCCGCGTGCGGCTGCTCGCCCTCAAGGCCCAGATGGACGCCGAGGTGAAGGTCGAGCGCACCGGCGTGGTGCGGCGGCGGCGCGGCCGCTCGTCGGACGGCTCGGGCATCTCCGACTGGCTCCTCCCCGACGACGTGCGGGATGCCACGGAGAGCGCTGGCTGGGAAGTGCAGGGGACCTGCCGCGACGACGAGATCGACGGGATCCAGTTCGTGTTCTGCGAGGCCAAGCGCGGGCCGCTCGTCGCGAACGTCAAGATGGACCGGTACCCGAAGGAGGAGGAGGCCCGCGAGGTCGCCGGCCACCCGACCACCACCGCGGCCGTGCATCAGGAGGGCGATACCGTGCTCACGGTCGCGGTGATCGACGGTACGGCGGGCGAGGCCTTGGCCGGCGCGATCGTGGCCCGAGGCGACAGCCTCCTCAAGCTGTCCGCGGCCCCGGTGCAGGCCTCGATCAAGGGCGGAGGGTGGGACCTCGAGGGCTGCGACGCACACAAGGAGGGCCGCACGATCACCGTGTCGTGCGAGGCCCACCAGACCGGGCGGCAAGCCCTGGTCGACCTCGTGGTGCACCGTGGCTCGGCCGCCGATCCGGAGACCGAGGAGCGCGTGGTCTCGAGCGGCGAGGCCAGCGTGGTGCAGGGCCGCAACTACCTCAAGGCCACGGTCTTCGACGCCAACCCGGCCCGGGAGCTCGCCAACGCGATCCTCGAGTAGCGTGGCCCGCGAGCGTCAGCTCGAGGCGCGCCGCTCCGCCCAGGCCGCCATGCCCTCGATGTTCGCCTTCAGCACCCGCGAGGCGGCCACGTCGGCGCCCTTGGTGAGGGCCTGCCACTTGAGGAACCCCACGTCGCCGCGCTTCGGGGCCGACGCTAGCGCGTAGCCGACGACCCCGTCGCGCACGAGCCAGGCCCCGGTGTTGTAGTCCGAGCGGAAGCCCACCTTGGGCGACAGCGCATCGGTCTCTTCCCGCAGGACGTCCCACGCCGCGACGCGGTACCCCTGCAGCTCACCGAGATCGTGCAGCACGAGCTCGTGGTGGACAGCGCCGAGCATCGGGAGCGCCAGTCGCTGGTAGAAGCGCACCGCGGCGGGCGGCACGAACCGATCGTCCTCGATCGGGCGGCACTCCTCGACGTGGGAGAGGTTGCCGACGTAGTTCCCCACGTCCATCACCGCCGCGATCACAGCCTCCGGATCCGCGCCGGGCACCGGCATCAGGCCGAACCCCTCGTCGGTCGGGCGACCCGCGTGGTTCCAGTGCAGGAAGGTGAAGGTCGACGGCGGGGTGGCGGGCAGGCGCTGGCGCACCCGATCGACGAAGGCTTCGTGTTCCATCATCCATCTCCGGTTCACGTGTCAGGGCGGAGCGAGCCCCCCTACTCGCACGCCGGGGCCTCCGGGGCTATCGCCATGGCCCCCACGAACCAGATCGAGCCGAAGCGACGGTCCAGCGTGGGGCTCGCGAAGTCCTTCATCTCGAACCCCCCGCGGCTCGTGACCACCTCGCCGACCTGGATCGGGATCGGCGGGCCGGCGATCCACACCTCCGCGCCGCACCGGTCGAGGCGCGCATAGCGGTAGCCCCCTGCCTCCATGGTCTCCACCACGGTGCCGACGATGTCCCGAGCCTCGGGCTTCCCCGAGGCGGCAGGTTCGGCCGCGGGGGCCGGCGGCGACGGGTGGGCCGGCTCCGGAGCACAGCGGATCTCCGAGTCGGACGGGCGGAACCAGTCGACGAAGAGGATCGCGTCGAACGTACGGTCGAGCGAAGGGCTGCGGAAGTCCGTCATCGCGGTGCCCATGGGCGTCTCGACGGTGGACCCGACCTCGAGCACGGACTCTGGGCCCGCCGCCCACGCTTCCTCGCCGCAGGCATCGAGGCGTGCGTAGGTGTAGCCGCCGGCGTCCATCGTCTCGACCACCACCGCCCGGCGGGTGGCCGACCGGTCACCCTCCGCCGAGGCAGCGGGGACAGGAGCGGGCTCGGCCGGCGGCGCCTCCGCCGCGGGCGCGCCCTCGGGCACCGCCCGACCCTGGCCGAAGCACGCCACCGCACCCAGCACCACCATCCACGCTCGCATCGTTCCTCCCTGCTCGGACCCCGCGCCCTGGACATACCCCGCCCGGATAAGGGACGGACCTCGCTGGAGCGCTGATGGACATCGATCGCCCCACCCTCGCCAAGTTCCGGATCCTGGCCGCCGTGGCGCGTGCCGACGGAGAGATCGACCCCGAGGAGGTCAAGGCGATCCCCCGCCTGCTCGGCGTGGCCGCGGCCTCCCTCGACGACGCCCTGGTGCAGAGCGTCGACGTCGACGAGGAGCTGACCCACCTGTCGCCCGAGGAGCGGCGGCGCCTCTACCAGTCGGCGTTTGCGCTCACCTATGCCGACGGCCGGGCCGCGATGGGCGAGGTGAACCTGCTCCAGAAGATCGTGCCCGAGGCCCGGGAGCGCTCGCTGCTGGGCGAGATCCTCGGGGAGTCCCGGGAGACCTTGCTGCCCGGCCAGATCCTTCCCGTCGCGGATCCGGTCAAGCGAGAGATGGAGATCGCCGAGGACGGGTTCAAGTACGCCGCCCTCGCCGCGGTGGCGGGTGCGATGCCCCTCCCCGGCGTCGGGATCATCGCCGATCTGGCGGTCATCGCGATCCAGGTCAAGATGGTCCACGACATCGGCCAGTACTGGGGCCACACGCTCGACCGCGAGGCCATCACCGCGTTCATTGGCTCGGCGGCCGGATCGGTCGGTATCCAGGTCGCGCTCAACAACCTCGCCCGCTTCGTGCCCGGCTGGGGATCGGCCTTCAGCGCCACCACGAGCTTCGTGTCGACCTGGGCGCTCGGCTATGTGGCCCAGCGGTACTTCGCCTCCGGCCGACAGATGTCGAGCGCGGAGCTTCGCGAGCTGTTCGCGGAGGCCCGCGCGCAGGGTCGCAAGACCTACGAGTCCCGCAAGGACCAGGTCGAGGCCACGCGCGACAAGCACGCCGACACGCTGCGGGAGCTCGCCGGGCAGCTCGAGCGTGCGGAGATCAGCCGAGCCGAGTACGAGGCGCGGGTGGCGGAGCTGAAGGCGGTTTGACGACCGAGCACGCGGTCGTGGCGCGGGCGAGCGCCCGGGGAGGCTTCGAGGGCTCGGTCACGCGGGCCCTGGGGTGGTGGAACCGCACCCGGCTCACGAAGCGTGCCC
>CAYMSU010000467.1:0-4966 GCA_964393165.1 uncultured Enterobacteriaceae bacterium | reverse complement strand
CAGAACGACGTGCTCAAGGAGTACATCGCCCGCGGCACCTACATCTACCCGCCGCGCCCGAGCATGCGCGTCATCACCGACATGTTCCGGTGGTGCGCCGAGCACACGCCCAAGTGGAACACCATCTCGATCAGCGGTTACCACATCCGGGAGGCGGGAAGCACCGCGGCTCAGGAGCTCGGCTTCTCGCTCGCCGACGGAATCGCCTACGTCGAGGCCGCCCTGTCGGCGGGACTCGCCGTCGACACCTTCGCGCCGCGTCTGTCGTTCTTCTTCAACGCCCACAACAACCTGCTCGAGGAGGTGGCCAAGTTCCGCGCCGCGCGGCGCCTGTGGGCCACCCTCATGCGCGAGCGGTTCGGCGCCGAGCAGGCGAAGTCGATGCGAATGCGGTTCCACACGCAGACCGGCGGCTCCACCCTCACCGCGCGTCAGATCGACAACAACGTGGTGCGGGTCACGCTCCAGGCCCTCGCCGCAGTCCTCGGTGGCACGCAGTCGCTGCACACCAACGGCAAGGACGAGGCGCTAGCGCTGCCGACCGAGCACAGCGCCAGGCTCGCCCTGCGAACCCAGCAGGTGATCGCGCACGAGTCCGGCGTCGCCGACTTCGTGGATCCGCTGGGGGGCAGCTGGGCCGTCGAGCGACTCACCGACGAGCTCGAAGCCGAGGCCCGGGCGCTGATCGACGAGATCGACGGAATGGGGGGCATGGTGGCTGCCATCGAGGCAGGGTTCCCGCAGCGCGAGATCCAGTCCGCTGCCTACGCCACCCAGCTCGCGATCGAGCGCGAAGAGCAAGTCATCGTGGGTGTGAACCGGTTCGCCGACGATGCCGAGGAGCACCAAGGCGACATCCTGCGGATCGATCCGGAGCTCGAGGAGGCGCAGACCGCGCGGGTCCAGGCAGTGCGGGCGAGCCGCGACGCCGCCGGCGCCCGAGAGGCTCTCGACGCGCTCCAGCAGGCCGCCAGCGGGAACGACAACGTGATGCCCCCCATCCTCCGTGCGGTCGAGCAGCGGTGCACGCTGGGTGAGATCGCGCACACCCTGCGCGCGGTGTTCGGGGAGTACCAAGAGCAGACCGTGCTGTAGCGGCGTCAGCGAGTAGCCGGGGGCGGATCCCCGGATACCTTCTGCGCATGCCGGACGAAACCTCTCAGCCGAAGCCTCCGGGGCGTGTTCCACCCGTACGCACCCCCGTCGGCGGCCCCGCGCGCGCCAGCGCGCAGGCCCGCCCCCCCGCCGCCTCCGTGTCCATGAAGCAGGGCCGCCCCGTCGTGGCCACCGAGGAACCTCCGCCGCGGGCCCTGAGCGGCCAGAACCCCTCCGCCCCCCCACGGGAGTTCTTTCCGCTCGCGGCACGCACCCTCGAGGAAGCCGGGCTCGATCCGGTCCTCGTCGAGAGCCTCCTCCTCCGCGCGCTCGTGGGTGGCGCGGCCACCGGGCGTGCGCTCGCAGACCGCGTGAAGCTCGATCTGTCGTTCGTGCAAGACGGGCTGAACCGACTCAAGGAGAAGAAGCTGGTCGTGTACCGCGGGACCACCGTGGTGGGCGACTTCGTGACCGAGCTCACCGAGGAGGGCCAGGGGAGCGCACTGCAGTCGCGGGCGGTGAGTGCCTACGTGGGCCCCGCCCCGGTGCCCTGGCCCCACTACCTCGAGGCTCTGCGGTACCAGTCGCTCACCACGCTCACGCCCGGAGAAGCCGACCTGCGGCGCGCGTTCGCCGATCTCCAGGTGAGCGAAGACCTGCTCGACCGCCTCGGGCCTGCAGTCACCTCGGGCCGCGCGCTGTTCCTTCACGGGGAGCCCGGGAACGGCAAGACCAGCCTCGCCGAGCGAATGACCGGCTGCTTCGGGGGCACGGTCTGGATTCCCTACACGGTCGACATCGGAGGGTGCCTCGTCAAGCTCTTCGATCCGGCCCTGCACGAGCCGGTCGCCGTCGACGCGCCACACACCGGCCGCTACGACCGGCGCTGGGTCCGCATCCGCCGGCCCACGGTGGTCGCCGGGGGTGAGCTCACCTTGGCCATGCTCGAGCTCACCCACGACCCGAGCACCAACGTGTGCGAGGCCCCCGTTCACCTGAAGGCCAACCTCGGCACTTTCGTCGTCGACGACTTCGGGCGGGGTCCCACACCAGCGCGAGACCTCCTGAACCGCTGGATCTACCCGCTGGAGCGCCGCCGGGACTTCCTGTCCCTTCCCGACGGGCGCAAGGTCGCGGCCCCCTTCGACTGCCTGCTCGTCTTCTCGACCAACCTCGAGCCCCGGGACCTCGTCGATGAGGCGTTTCTCCGGCGGATTCCCTACAAGATCTACGTCGGAGATCCCCTCGAGGACGAGTTCGAGACGCTCGTCGAGCAGGTCGCGCGGGAGCTCGGGATCACCCTTCAGCATCGCTCGGTGCGGTACCTCGTGGACCGCCACTACAAGATGCCCAAGCGACCCATGCGGATGTGCCACGCGCGCGATCTGCTCTTGCAGGTCGTACACCTATGCGAGTACGAGCGGAGGCCAGCCACGGCGGGACCACGGGAGTGGGACCGAGTGGTGGCCAACTACTTCGGATCGCACTGAATGCTCGCCGCCATCCCCTTCTTCCAGCTCGAGGTGTACTACCTCGATCTCGGCTTCACCACGCTGCCGATCGACCCATGGGCCACGCTCGTGTGCATCGGCTTCGTCGTCGGCCTGGAGGTCGCGCGATGGCGCGGCATCCAGCTCGGCCTCGACACCCGCGACGTCGTCGATGGCGCCGTGTTCATCGTCCTCATGGGCTTCGTCGTGGCCCACGTCGTCACGGTGCTCTTCTACTTCCCGGAGCGTCTCGCGGAAGACGGCATCATGTCGCTGCTCCGGGTCTGGGAGGGCTTCAGCTCCACCGGCGGGTTCATCGGAGCGGTCCTCGGAGCCTGGATCTTCTACACCTACATCCGGCCCCACGCCGGCGCGATGCGCCACGCCGACGTGATCACGTTCGGCTTTCCGTTCGGGTGGTTCTTCGGTCGCCTCGGCTGCACCGTCGTACACGACCACATCGGCTCGGTCACCACGTTCCCCCTGGCCATGGACTTCGACAACGGCTTCGGTCCGTGGGCCGAGGGCGCGGCCTATGCCTCGGGGATCCGGCACGAGCTCGGCATGTACGAGGCCGCCTACATGCTCGTGGTCTGCGCGCTGTTCTGGACCTGGGGCAAGCGCGACCGGGCGCCCGGCTTCTTCCTCGCGTGGTTCGCGATCCTCTACGCGCCGGTGCGGTTCGTGCTCGAGTTCCTGCGCAACACCGACCTCGCCCACCAAGATGCGCGATACCTCGGGCTCACGCCCGCCCAGTACGGCATGGTGGCGATGCTCGCTGCAGGACTGTGGCTGCTGCGCGCAATCGACGACGACAGCTACGAGGGGGTTCCGCTCGGCGCGCGCCCGGCGTCCGAGCCCTCCTCCCCCGAGCCCGCGGGAGAGGAGTGAGCGGCGCGTCGTCCCGTGAGCGGTTCTCGGGGTGGGCCTGGGTCGGGTTCGGTGGCGTCGCGACGGTCCTGCTTCCTGTCTGGATCCTGCTCACGGCCGTGGTGATTCAGCTCACCCCCGAGCTGGCGGGCCTCGACGTCCCGCTCGACGCAGACGGAAACGAGATCATCGTCCTCGATGGGGACGGGGAGGGCCCGTCCGGGCCGGGCACACTCGAGGTGCTCGTCCGCGGGGGGGGAGCTGCAGGCCTGCTGCTGCTCGCAGGCGCCCCGCTGATGCTGGGGGTCGCGGCCGTCGCCGGGCTGGCCGGCCGATACGTGCGGCAGAGTCAGGACCGACTTCGGGCGTCGCTCGACCAGGAGGTCGCGAGCGACGCGGTCCTGGACGAGCCCGGGCTCGAGGTCCAGGGCGCAGCCCGGACCGACACCTACGGGGAGTCCTACGGCGAAGAGGATCTCGCCCGTGCCGCGCTGGAGGAGCCCCCACCCGCGACCACGGGTACGCCCCTCGCGGATCCGGGCCGCCGCGTCGCGGCCACGCTGATCGACCTCGCCTCCCTGCAGCTCGGCCTGCTGCCGCTGCTCGTGGCTGCGGGGGCGGCGATCCTCGCCGACGAGGCCTCGCCCGCGCTGCCGCTCACCTGGGCTGCCACGGCCGCCCTCGGTGCCACGCTGCTCCTCGCGATCGGCGTGATCCAGGTCCTGCTCCTCCGACGAGGCCAGACGATCGGCAAGCGGCTGCTGCGGATCCGCATCGTCTCGGTGAGCGGCGAGCCCGTGGACCTCTACGCCACCTTCGTGCTCCGGGTGATCGGCTTCGGCCTGCTCACCCTGCTGCTGCCCGGGCTCGGCGCCGTTCTCGCACTCGTGATCGACCTCGTGCTCCTGTTCGGGGAGGACCGGCGAACCCTTCACGACCTGCTCGCCGGCACTACCGTGGTCGACGGCTGAGGCTTGATACAGGGGCCCGCTGCCTCGGAGTGCCCATGTTTCGCCGCATTCTGATCGCCAACCGCGGGGAGGTCGCGGCGCGGATCCTCCGCACGTGCCGCCGCCTCGGCGTCGAGGTCGTCGCGGTGGCTTCGTCGGCCGACCGCGGCGCGTCCTGGCTCGGCGGAGCCGACGTGGTGGTCGAAATCGGGGGGCCCCGGGCCGCCGAGTCCTACCTCGACGGGCCCGCGCTCGTCGAGGTGGCCTTGGAGCATCGGTGCGCCGCGGTCCATCCCGGGTGGGGGTTCCTGTCCGAGAACGCCGTCTTCGCCCACCAGTGCGTCAGTGCCGGGCTCACGTTCGTGGGTCCGCAGCCCCACCACCTGCGCACGATGGGCGACAAGGCGCTCGCGCGGCAGACGATGGCGCAGCTCGGCATGCCGGTCATCCCGGGCACCCGGCGACCGCTCGAGGGCCTCGACGATGCCGCACGGGCCGCCGAGGAGGTCGGCTATCCGGTCCTGCTCAAGGCGGTGGCGGGCGGCGGGGGGCGGGGCATGC
>CAYMSU010000466.1:0-4974 GCA_964393165.1 uncultured Enterobacteriaceae bacterium | reverse complement strand
CTTCGCCCTGCAGGCCGGTAGGCCGGACCTTCGGGCTTCGCCCTGCAGGCCGGTATGCGAGCGAAGCCAGGTGAAGTCCCATGTGAATCAGTACACGTCCATCGGGACGTCCGTGATCGAGCCCGTGACCGTGACCATTCCGTCGCTCTTGCCGCTCGCCACCCGGACCTTCTCCAGCTGACCCGCGAACGTCAGGGAGAGCCGGCCGCCCACCCGGTCGATCTTGCCGATCGTGAGCGAGCCCGTCGTCGAGCCCGCATCCGGCGTGAGGAACGACAGCTCCTCGTTGAGGTAGAACACCCGCAGCCCGATGTCCGTGCGCTCGGCCGTAGGGCTCCCCCACACGCCCAGGTCGTAGGTGCCCACCTGCAGCGCGGTCGGGCTCAGCACCAGCATGTCGAGCTCCGCCGCGCCTCCCGCCTGCTCCGCCCGGATCTCGAGCGACGAGACGCCGCCGTCGTACAGCCCCGCCGGGTTCTCGAGCTCGAGCACCCAGTCCACGCCGTCGGCGTTGACCCGGGCGACGCCGAACGCGGGCCCCACCGGCTCCGGCTCGTCCGTCGGCTCCGGCTCGGTCGCGGTGTCGCCGGAGGGCGCCTCGTCGCCGCCCCCGTCGCCGTCGCCGGGGTTGTCGCCGCCGCCCCCCGCGCAGGCCACCAGCACGCTCGCACCAATCGCCACGATCACACGTCGCATGGGTCTCCTCCCTCCGCCCAGAGGGCAAGGCTACCCTACCCGGAGGGCTCACGGGCGAGATACGGCCGCGCCCATGATTCTCGACGACGTCTTCGCGGCACTCTACGACACCGTCATGGGCAGCGCCGAGGCCGGCGGCCTTGGGGACCTGCGGGCGGAGCTGTTCCGCTCGCTCGACGGCGACGTCCTCGAGATCGGCGCTGGCACCGGCGCGAGCCTGCCCCACTACCCCGCCGCCGCCCGCGTCACCCTCCTTGAGCCGAGCGCGCCCATGCGCCAGCGGCTGGCCCCGCGCGCCGGCGACCGACCGGTGGTGTCCGGCGCCGCAGAGGCGCTGCCGTTCGAGGACGCCCGCTTCGACGCGGTGGTCGCCACCCTGGTGCTGTGCTCGGTGCGCGACGTGCCGGGGAGCCTCGCCGAGATCCGCCGGGTGCTGCGGCCCGGGGGTCGCTTCGTGTTCATCGAGCACGTGCGGAGCCCGCGGCCCTTCGTGCGCGGCGTGCAGCACGCCATCGAGCCCGTGTGGAAGATCTGCGGCCGGGGCTGCCACCTCACCCGCGACACCGAGGCCGCACTCGAGGCCGCGGGCTTCACCTTCGAGCAGCTCGACCGGAGCGATCTGCCGGTCGGTAACCCGCTCGTGAGCCCGGCGATCCACGGCATCGCGCGCGCCGCGCCCTGATCCCGCTACTTGTTCGGCGCGAGATCCCCGACCGCCGCCGCCACCTCGCGCCGCAGCTCGTCCACGAATGCCTCGTGGCCGTCCTCGGGGAACCGCCGCCGGGCGGCCTCGAACATTCGCGTGGTCAGCAGCTCGATCACGAACACCACGTGGCGCACGAGCGTGTCCCGCGAGGGGCCGTCGGCCGCGGCCGCCGGCGGCTGGCCGAGCACGTCCCGCAGCCCCCGGAGCTCGTCCGCCAGCGCCGACAGGTCCACGGTCGGCGCCGGTGACGCGACCTCCACCGCCACCGTGGGCGCGGGCAGCGTGATGTCAGAAAGCCCCTGCAGCGCCTCCAGCATCGACGTGAGCACCGACGTGATCCGCGTGGCGGGATCGTCGTCGGCGCCCCCCAGCCGCCGGCGCCGGCGGAGCTCGGCCTTGATCACCGCCCACCGCGCGGCCTGCGCCTCCGTCTGCCGTCCGCGCAGCGCCGCGAGCTTCAGCAGGTTGGCCTCCGCCCCGGTCGTCAGCGTCTGGGCCTCCCCGCGGTAGTGGTCGTCGATCAGCGCCTCCACCTCCTCGGCGTTCATCGCCGGGACCACCTTCTCCGCGAGCTTGTTCATGGTGCGGTAGGAGCCTTGGAGCAGGAACCTCGGCTCCTCGCGGTAGGCGTCCTCCATCGCCGCCGACGCCACGTACGCCGCGTTGACCTTCAGCAGCACGTCCCGGCACTGCAGCACGTGCGCGAGCACGGCGCCGATCTCCGAGAGCTCGACCGCGGAGTAGTCGTGGGACAGCTCCGACGAGGCGATCTCCTCGCCCTCCGCCCGCCGCACGAGGCGGTACACGTCGTCCATCGAGCGGGTCGCCAGCGGGGCGAGCACCGGATTCGAGGTCAGCGCGTTCTCCACGAACGACAGCGCGAACTTCCGCGCCTGGCCGCCCAGGATCTCGCCCAGGTTGTAGATGTCGGCGCGGTTCGCGAGCATGTCGGGCACGCGGAAGGTCCCTGTGTAGGGGTTGCCCGCCATCACCACCGCGAACTTCTTGCCGCGCAGATCGTAGGTGCGCGACCGCCCCCGGTACACGCCCTCGATCCGCCGCTGGGCGTCGCACAGGCTGATGAACTTCTGGAGCAGCTCGGGGCTGCAGTGCTGGATGTCGTCGAGGTACAGCAGGACGTTGTTGCCGAGCTCGAACGCGAAGTTGATCCGCTCGACCTCCTGCCGGGCGGTGGCGCTCGGTGCCTCGACCGGATCGAGCGAGGTCACCTCGTGCCCGAGCGCGGGCCCATTGACCTTGACGAAGGTGATCCCGAGGCGGCTCGCGACGTACTCCATCAGCGTGGTCTTGCCGTAGCCGGGCGGGCTGATCAGCAGCAGCAGGCCCATCAGGTCGGTGCGCTGGCCCGGCCCGGCGGCGCCGATCTGCTTGGCCAGGTTGTCGCCCACGAGCGGGAGGTACACGTCGTTGATCAGCTGGTTGCGCACGAACGCGCTCATGACGCGGGGCGCGAGCTCCTCGAGGCGCATGGCCGCGCGGGCCTCCGCCACGACCTCGGAGCGCCGCTGGCGCCAGGCGACGAAGCCCGGCACGACCACGTCCCAGAAGTGCCGGAGGCGGCCCAGGAAGGCGTCGAGCACGAGCTCGAGCCGCCCCTCGCGGACGCGCGGGTGCCGGCCCAGCAGGCCCGCCACCTCCGTGCGGCCCGAGGTCGCCGCGGCGTGGACGTCGAGGCGGGTCTCGACCACTCGCAGGGTCGCCGCCTCGAGCGCGAGCCCGGGATCGTGCCCGCCGGACCGCGCGAACCGCCCGAGCCACGCCCGGTGGAGCCCGAACCGCGCCGGCGAGTCCGCCGCCAGCGGCTGCAGCCCGTCCTCGAACCGGCGCACCCCGCCGTGATCCTCGAGCCAGCGCTCGAGCCCCTCCCGCAGGGCCTGCGCCGCTTGCGGGAACGTGAACCGGGGGGCGTCGTCGGCGATCACCTCGAAGAGGTACCGGCCCGCCTCCGCCGCGTGGGCGCGGGCGAGCTCCGCGTCGACGAAGCCGGCCGAGGCGTGGAACCCGCCAATGGCCTCGGCGAGCCGGCCCGCGAGCGCCTCGAGCTCCGTGACGTCGTTCTGCGCCACGTAGTCGTCGGCCATCTCGAGCAGGCGGCGGGCGTCGCCGCCGAGCAGCCGGTCGCGGCGCGCACGGGCGGCGTGGACCTGGGCGAGCAGCTCTTCGTAGCGCACCTGGGCGAGGCCGAACCCCAGGTTCCGCTCCACGAGCTCCCGCAGGACCTGCTGGGCGGACTCCAGGTTGCCCCCGTCGGCCCGGTCCAGGGCCTCGGCATACTGCAGCAGCACCCTCACGTCGGGCTCGTTCGAGCCGTAGTTGGCCACGTTCACCCAGATCCTCCGGGCCACCCGAAGCGCGGGATGGGAGTGCAGCGCTCCTCCGGGCAGCTCGAACTCCGTGGGGCCGATCGGGACAATCGGCACGGCCCAGAGCTTGCCGCTCCCGCGGTGGGCCAAGCGCTTCACCCGATCCGGGCGAATCCCGATCACCTCGGCCACGTCGAGCTCGGGCCGCACCGGACGCCACCCGGTCACCGCGTCGTCCGCCGGCTTCTCGACGCCGCCGGGCCTAGAGGGCTGCGCGGGCTGCGCGGGCTGCGTGACCTCGTCCTGAGGCCCGTCGGGATCCGCCGCGGCAGCGCCCCCGAGCCACATCGTGGCGGTCCACACGATTGCCGTCATTCTTCCTCCGACCGTGATCAGAGCATCGACGTGTCCGTCGGGAGGTCCAGCAGCAGCCGCCCCACCGGCACCAGCGTGGCCTCCGCGACCATCACGTGCTGCGTGAGCACCCGCACGTCGCGCAGGTGCCGCTGCAGCGGGCCATCCGTCCACACCGCGGAGCCCCCCGCCAGATCCCAGGCCGCCTGCACCGCATCCGCCGACCGCCGGGCCGCATACGTGGCCGCCATCCGCAGGCGACCTCGGTGGGCGTCCGTCAGCGCCCCCTCCTCTGCCGCCGACGTCACCTCGTCCAGCACCTCGGACACCAGCGCCCGCCCCGCTGCGAGCCCCGCCTCCGCCTCGGCCAGCCGCACCTGCACGAGCTCGCTCTCCGCCATCCGGCGACGCCCCCCGCGGCTCGGCTTCGACCGGGCCAGCGCCGTCACGTGGTCGAGCGCCTGCCGCGCGATCCCCATCCCCACCGCACTCACGCCGACCGCCAGCAGCCCGAACACCGGGAACCGGGCCACCCGCGTGAGCGCGACCGGGGAGTCCGCCAGCACGCAGGTCGTGTGCGACGCCGGCACGTGGACGCCCTCGACGACCACGTCGTGGCTGCCCGTGCCCCGCAGGCCCGCGGTGTGCCACGTGTCGACCACCGCGGAGTCCGCCGCCCGGAAGAAGCACGACCGGATCTCCGGCCCCCCCGACGGCAGCCGCCGCGGCGCCTCCCCCTCGAACACGAGCGCGCCGCCCATCCGCCACATGGCGTTCTCGCAGCCGCTCGCCCACGGCCACCGGCCCGTGAGGCGGTAGCCGTCGCCCTCCGGCACCGCACGCCCCGCCGGCGCGAACACCCCGGCCAGCGCTCCGGTAGGGTCGTCGTCGAGG
>CAYMSU010000465.1:0-5000 GCA_964393165.1 uncultured Enterobacteriaceae bacterium | reverse complement strand
GCCTCCGAAACGGACTCCGGTCCTGCGCTCTCATGGATCCGGAGCGAGTGGGGGTACACCGCGTGGTTTGGTGCAGGGGCGGCGGCGAGGAGCCCACAACCCCACACCCTCGCTCTTTATGCGTGACCCGACCTCGGGGAACGCCCCCCATTGGAGGTTCGCATGCCCTGGCCCGACACATTCTCGATGGTCCTCTTCTTGGCTGTCGTGGTGGCCGTCGCCGCCGGGCTCGCGTGGGCGGTCGTGCACGTCCGTCCCGAGCCGCGAGACCGCGCGCGTTGGCTGGGCGCGCTGCTCCTGTGGATCGTCGGGACCGGTGCCTACGCCGCCCTGTGGCTCGACGAGGCGTCTCCCTTCGTCGCCGTCTTTCCGCTCGTGGTGGCCAACTTCGGGGCGGTGGCCTGGGTCGGCCTGTCGCCCATGGGCCGAGACCTCGCCGTGCTGCCGCTCCCGCTGCTCGTGGGAGCGCACGCCTTCCGGCTGCCCCTGGAGTGGGTGCTGCATCTGTGGGCCGAGCAGGGCGTCGTGCCCGCGGCGATGAGCTGGGGCGGAGAGAACTTCGACGATGTCGACGGAGGAGGAACTCGCGCACTTGAGGCGAGAGGTTCGGATTCTCCGGGAAGAGAGGGAAATCCTAAAAAAAGCAGCGGCCTTCTTCGCCAAGGAGAACCAGTGACCGCCTACCGGTTCATCCGGTCGGAGGAGGCCAACCATGCTGTTCGCTTGATGTGCCGTGTGCTCCGGGTGTCGCGTGCCGCCTACTACGCGTGGCGCAACGGCCGGATCCGCCAGCGTCCTGCGAGCGACGCCAAGCTGCTGGTCCACATCAAAGCCATCCATCGCCGCCACAAAGGACGCTACGGTGCACCTCGCATCACCGTGGAACTGCGCGATCAAGGCTTCGTCGTCAACCGGAAGCGAGTCGCTCGCGTTATGCGCGAGCACGGCATCGTAGGAAGGCCAAGGCGGGTGTTCCGAGGCACGACCACAGACTCCGATCATGACGCGCCTGTTGCTCCGGACCTGCTGCAGCGACAGTTCGAGGTGGATGCGCCAAACCGTGCGTTCGTAGGCGACATCACCTACCTGCCAACACGTCAGGGGTGGGTCTATCTGGCCGTTCTCATCGACCTCTTCAGCCGCAAGGTCGTCGGCTGGGCCATGGCAGACACCCTGCACACCTCGCTGTGTCTTCATGCGCTCGAGCGCGCTTGTGCCACGAGAGGCGACGTCGCTGGCGCGATCCACTGAGCGTGTTCACGCTGTTCGATGGAGCGGTTTGCACGCTTCGTGATGGGCGGTGTCAGAACGGGATCGGGTCATCCTGGTCATCGGCCGTGGGGCTCGGTGACGTGGTCGCGGAGTGGTAGTCCGCCAGCGTGTCGAGCAGCTGGCCAAGCTGCTCGACCAGGTTCCTCGCGATCGCGGTCCGGCTCGTGGTGCCCAGCTCGGGCTGGGCGAGCTCCGGGTGGGCCTCGTCCAGGTCGTGGTAGGCAGCGATCGCCGTGGCGCCGAGGGCGTCGAGGAGATCCTGAAGGGATGTCACGATGGCTTCCGCTTCTGACGACGCCGCTGAAGGTCGAAGACCTGGACGAACAACTGCTCGTCGAGGACTGCTCGGTCGTCGCGAGCGCCGTGTGCGAGCAGATCTGCCGCCATGCTCATCAGGATCCGGGGATTCCCGGCTGCGTGATCGACGAGGACGTCGCGGAGCTCCTCGGTGATGAGCTGTGGCGCCCCCGCGCGTTCGAGGAGATGGGCGAGGAAGTCGCGCAGCTGCGGCTTGTCGAACGGTTCGAGGATCAGGCGGCTTCGGATCCGACTGCCCAGGGGCAGGAGGTCGCGGGCGCGGAAGCGATCGGGGAGGCGGCTGTCGCCGCAGAGGACGGTGGTGAGGAGGCACTCGGAGTCGAAGTGGGCTGCGGAGAGCAGGCGAAGCCCGTTGAGGCAGCTGCTGGGCATCTCCTGGGCTTCGTCGATGAGGAGGACGGGGCGGAAGAGGTTGCTCTGGATGTGGCCTCGCCACCGGGCTCTGAGGGCCTTGAACCCACCGTACCGGTTGGCGGGGCTCAGATCGACGCCGAAGAGGGCGCCGAGCTCACGGTAGAAGTCGCCGGTCTTGCTCTGGGGTCGCTCCATGACACCCACGACGACGTCGCCGACCTGGGCGAGGCGGCCAGCGAGGTACTGCAACGTCTTGGACTTCCCGAGGCCCGGCTCGCCGGAGAGCAAGGCGAAGCCACCGTCCAGAACGAGGCCCTCGAGCCGGAACGCGAACGTCTCGACGACGGCACACGGGCTCACCTACGACAATGACCATACGTTCGTCATGCACTGCGCGACGGGCTCATCGGTGAAGTCTACGAACTCCTTGATCCTGCTCACGCCATGGCTCAGCTTGAGCCGAGTACAGGAGCCAATGAGGTAAGCGAGATCGAGCGTGTCTCACCGACCCATCTCAAGGTACACACATCCATCGAGATCGATGCGCCCCATGATGTCGTCTTGTCCGTCCTCACAGATTGGGACTCGATGCCCGAGTGGTCGTCGGCTCTCCAAGGAATCGAAGGCGAGCTCCGACTCGGAGGTGAGATTACGGTCTACTACAAGATGTTCGGCCTTCGACAAGCGTACCATCACGAGACAAAACTCTGCGAGGATGGCGTCTCGTTCGGATGGTCTGATCAGGAAGCCGGTCCCTTTGAAGACCGTCATGTCTATCGGGTGGAGCCTCTCCTCAATGGCCGAACCCGGTTCGTGCAAAACGGCGCGCCTCATGGTTCTGCGCTCCTTCGGTTCGTGGGAGGTTCGGTCGCTCGGCAGGCAGCCGGACTGTATCAGACCTTCAACCGCGAGTTGAAAGCTCGTGCAGAAGCCGTCTACCGGGGGAGCTGACCCCGGGTAGACAAACTGCGCTCGTGACCAACGCAGGGAGGAGGTCGAGAGCGCGAGCCTTCCATCTCAATTCTCAGCTCACCGCCCCAACCGATAGCGTACGCATGACGACCTCTCGGTGTACGTTGATGGCTCAGGCTCAGTCGATCGCGACCTCTTCTCCACCGAAGACCGTGATCCAGATCACCAGGGACGCCACCGCAGGCACCATCAACAAGACATCCAAGGCGAGCAGCAGCTCGACGGCGCCCAGCGCGGTCCAGCCGAGCGCGAGGATGCCGAGCGACGACCCGACGAGCAGCGTCGCGACGACGCGGATGATGCGGTGATGTTCGCGGGCCGTCGTCAGCGTCCAGAGCAGCCCCGCGATCGAGGCGAGCGCCAGCGCCACGGCACCCACGACGAGCCACCGCTTTTCGGCAGGCAGGGCACCCCCTGTGTGTTCTAAGAGGGTGTGTAACGCCCCACCCGTCGCCATGATGCCCGCCGTGAGGGGCAGGTGCAGGTAGAGCCACACGCGGTGGCGTCCGCCGTGGATGGGCACGTGGTGCGCGATAAGATCGAAGTACAGCCACCACAACCCCACGGCCACCAGCAGCCCGAGCCCGAAGGCGACGCCCAACTCGACGCTCAGCGGGTGCGCCTCGGAGGCCCCGTCGACGACCCCAAGAAGGACCTCCCCGAGGACGACGATCGTGAGCAGCCCGAAGCGCTCGACGAGGGAGGGCGTGACCGTCTCGGAGCGCTTCCGCTCGAGGAGCACCTCAGGGTCGCTCAGCGGCCGCAGCGCGTTGGCGAGCGGTGCGAGGATGCCGACCGCAAGCCCCGCTCCCCACATGGCCAGCCTCGCCTCCACGGGGGCCACGGCGGAGGCGACGAAGAGCGCGGCCGTCAGCCCATGGCACAGCGCATAGGGCGTGGACAGCGGGCGGTGGACGGGGTCGCTCTGGCCCGTGCTCCACCACAGCAGCGCCAAGATGAGTTGCAAAGATGCGAAGGACAGCGCGAACCCTCCCCCCCCCTCTCCAAAGGCGTCGTGGGCGAAGATCGCCATCGCGGCGACGCAGGTCATCTGCAGGAAGGTGAAGACCCGAGTGCGCACATCCTCGTTGTTGCCATGCAGATCATGGTAGAGGGTCCCGTTGACCCAAGCCAGCCACAGCAGCGCGAAGAGCAGGGACGAATGGACCAGCCCCTCAACCCCGATGTGGCCGGTGAGGTAATGCGCGACGCGCGAGATGAGCACGACGAAGGCGAGATCGTAGAACAGCTCGAGGAATGTGACCTTCCGGTCAGGTTCGCGGTCGACGAGTCGGCGAGGGGGCCGCCACCATCGGCGAAACCCGCTCGCGGCCGGCTCCCTATCGATGCGGTCGAGCGACATGATGACTCTGTTGATCCAAGTAGCTGATACAGTGCCGCTACCTCACTGGCCTGCGGTGAGCGGATTATTGATACCTCGTCAGTTGTCAACCACATGAGGAAAGATGACAGTACCCGTTCAGGGGGTCGACGAAGACATGAGGCGAAGAGGGGTTGCATGAAGGGGAACCTGGCGTCATCGTGAAGGTCATGGAGCAACGCGACGACCAGATGCAACCGGCCGAGTACATCGACCACCTCGAGGCCACTGTGGCCCGACAGGCCGCGCTCATCGAGCAGTTGCTCGCGCACGTCGCCGCCCAGGACGCGCGCATCGCCGAGCTCGAAGCTGAGGTCGCCCGCCTGCACGCCAAGCTCGCCGAGCGCGAGCGCAAGCGCGACTCCACCAACTCTTCGATGCCCCCGTCCTCCGACGACGAGGACTCTCGCGCGTCGCGACAAGAGCCCGAGGTCCCAGGGCAAGCAGCCCGGCTCCGGCGGCAAGACCTGGGAGCTGTGGGACGAGGAGGACGTCGACGCCTTCGTCCACCACTTCCCCGCGCGCTGCGACTGCGGCGCCGAGCTCACCGAGGGCCACGAGGTCGGCGCCCCAGTGCGCCACCAGGTCTTCGAGCTGCCCGAGAAGCTCGTCGAGTGCACCGAACACCGCGCCCACGCCTGCCAGTGCCCCGCGTGCGGGCGCACCACGCGCGCGAGCCTGCCCTCCGAGCACCGCAAGGGCT
>CAYMSU010000464.1:0-5021 GCA_964393165.1 uncultured Enterobacteriaceae bacterium | reverse complement strand
CGCCTGGGCCGAGGGCTCGACCGTGGTCGTGTCCGAGCTCGAGGATCCGGGGGAGCCGGTGCGCCAGTTCGTGGCCGACGAGCCCGCGATCACCACGCTCGCGTGGTCCGCCGACGGCGCGCGGCTCGTCGCCGGCGGCCGCTCCGGGCGCGTGCACGTCTTCGCCGTGCAGTAGCTGGCTGCAGTCCGCGTCGTCCCGACCTTCCTACAGATCTCTGCAGGAGGTCAGCATGGACGTTCTGCTGCTGTCCCGGCTGCAGTTCGCGTTCACGATCATGTTCCACTACCTGTTCCCCCCGCTCACGATCGGCCTCGGGGCTGTGCTCGTGGGGGTCATGAGCCTGTGGTGGTACACCGATGACGCGCGCTACGAGCGCATGGCCCAGTTCTGGACCAAGCTCTTTGCCGTGAACTTCGCCGTCGGCGTCGCGACGGGCATCGTCATGGAGTTCGAGTTCGGCACCAACTGGGCGGTCTACTCCCGCTACGTCGGCGACGTGTTCGGCTCCGCCCTCGCCGCCGAGGGCATCTTCGCCTTCTTCCTCGAGTCGGGGTTCCTCGGGATCCTCGTCTTCGGGTGGGACCGCGTGAGCCGCCCGGTCCACTGGTTCGCCTCGCTGATGGTGTTCCTCGGCAGCGTCTTCTCGAGCATCTGGATCACCGTGGCCAACAGCTGGATGCAGACGCCGGCCGGCTACCAGATCGTCGAGGGCCCGCTCGGCCCGCGGGCCGAGATCGTCGACTTCTGGGCGATGGTCTTCAACCCGAGCTCGGTCGAGCGCCTGCTGCACGTGTGGGCCGGATCGGGGATCCTCGGCGGGGCCTTCGTCTGCTCGATCGCCGCCTGGTACCTGCTGCACGACCGGCACCGGTGGTTCGCCCGCCGCAGCTTCGTCGTGGGGCAGCTGCTGATCCTCGTCTCCGTCCTCGGCTCGTTCGTGTCCGGCCATGCTGCCGGGGAGACGGTGGCGGAGCACCAGCCCGCCAAGCTGGCGGCCTACGAGGGGCACTTCGAGACCGGTCCCGGCGATCTGTGGCTGTTCGGCGTGCCCGACGTGGAGGAGGGCGACGTCGACTTCGGCATCGCGGTGCCCGGTGCCCTGTCGTTCCTCGTGCACGGCGACTTCGACACCCCGATCCAGGGGCTCGAGGAGACGCCGCGCGAGGACTGGCCCAACGTGGGGCTCGTGTTCCAGACCTACCACGCGATGCTCGCCGTGGGCGTGTTCTTCCTCGCCAACAGCGCGCTCACGCTGCTCGCCATCCGGTTCGTGCCCGAGGCGCGGCTGCTGGCCCAGCGGTGGTGGCTGTGGGTGCACGTCGTGGCGATCCTGCCGGCCTACGCGGGCAACCAGCTCGGCTGGGTGTCGGCCGAGGCCGGGCGCCAGCCCTGGATCGTGTACGGCCACCTGCGCACGTCCGACGCCCTGTCGGAGGCCGTGACCGCCGAGATGGTGCTGTCGAGCATCGTCATGTTTGCGATCGTCTACGCGCTGCTGTTCGCGGTGTGGTGGTTCGTGCTGTCGTCCAAGATCCTGCACGGTCCCGAGGATCTGGATCGGCCCGACGACGGCCGGCCTCCCCCCTCGGAAGACGACGACGGCGGGCTGCTGGAGGTCGCCGCGGGCGGCCGGAGGGCCGGCTGATGGACTGGGCGACCCTGTGGTTCGTCATCCTGGGCCTGCTGCTCGCGGGCTACGCCATCCTCGACGGGTTCGACCTCGGGGTCGGCATGCTGCACGTGCTGGTCACCGACGACGATCACGAGCGGAGGCTCGTCATCAACAGCATCGGGCCGCTGTGGGACGGCAACGAGGTGTGGCTCGTGACCTTCGGAGGGGCGCTGTTCGCGGCGTTCCCCGAGGCCTACGCCACCGTGTTCTCCGGCTTCTACCTCCCGTTCATGCTGCTGCTCGTCATGCTCATCTTCCGGGCGGCGGCCATCGAGTTCCGCTCCAAGGTCTCCGATCCCCGGTGGCGGCGGCTGTGGGACGGCGCGTTCACCGGCGCCTCGTTCGGCGCCACCCTGCTCATGGGCGTGGCCGTGGGCAACCTCGTGTGGGGCGTGCCCGTACAAGACCACGTGATCCGGATGAGCGTGCTCGACGTGCTGCACCCCTACGCGCTCGGCGTGGGGCTGCTCGCAGTGGCCCTGTTCGCCATGCACGGCAGCATCTACCTGTACCTGAAGACCGAGGGCGAGCTGCAGGAGCGGATCGTGCCGTGGATGTGGCGCACCTTCGGCGTGTTCAACACGCTCTACATCCTCGTGTCGATGGCCACGCTGGTGCTCCGGCCCGAGGTCACGCGCCACCTCGAGACCTACCCGGCGGCCTGGGTGCTCGTGGTCGGCAACGTGCTCGCGGTCATGAACATCCCGCGGTGCATCTACGAGAACAAGCCGGGGCAGGCGTTCGCGTCGAGCGTGTTCGTCGTCTTCTGCCTGGTGTTCCTGCTCGGGGCCGCGCTGTACCCGAACCTCGTCCCCGGGCTCGACCCCGCCGAGAGCCTCACGGTGACGTCGGCGGCGTCGTCGGAGAGCACGCTGAAGCTCATGAGCGGGATCGCGCTGCTCGGCATGCCCCTCGTGCTGTCCTACACGGCCATCGTGTACTGGACGTTCCGGGGCAAGGTGAAGCTGAACGACTTCAGCTACTGACGGAGGAACCGCGCCGTGCGCGCGAACACGTGGGTGGGCGCGATGTCGCAGCCGAACGGCAACTCAACGCTCGGCCGCCGACACGTCCGTGATCTCCGGGTCGAGATAGATGCCGAAGAGATCCGGCGCCGTGTTCGCGATGATCGGCAGCGCGGCGCGCGCGAACGGCCGGCTGCCCATCGGCACGCGCCCGACGGCACGCGCCCGACGGCACGCGCCCGACGGTGCGCAGCAGGGGCGACTTGGCCCACCGCCCGCAACAACTGGCTACCAGATGCGCCGACGCCTCAGGGTGAGCAGAAGGACCAGAATCCCGACAGCGAACGGAGGCCTGCTCGACCAGACTCCGCATCGGCAGCCATCTGGCAATTCAGCACTTGGAGGAGACCAACACGCCGACTCCGACCTAGAGGGCCGCCGGGTGGAGGACCTTGGCCCCGGTCGTGGCGACTAGTTGTAGCGCAAGCCCGCCGTCACGCTCAGGAACCCCGCAGGCCCGGAGCCCGCGCTCTGGAGCTGGAACATCACACCGCACTCGAGCATGTGGTAGTCGCTGGGCGTGACCGCGGCCGCGGAAGCGTCCGTGGTGCAGATCTGCACCGCTCCGTTGGACAGCGTGGCCATGGAGCCCACGTTGGTCCAGCTGCCTGGCTCGTCCGGATCGTTCACCCCGCGCACCCGGAACTGGTACTCGATGTCGTTCAGCCCGTTTCCGATGATGCTCCCCCGCAGGTTGGTGGCCCCAGCGGCGGGGATCCGGCCGAGGAGGTAGGTGCGGGGCGCCCCGTTCGTGAGCGTGGGCTCGATCTCGATCTGCCGCGACCCGAACAGCTGGCCGCAGGACTTGTGGATCACGGAGAGGTGGCCGCTGATGTAGCCGTCCCCCACCGAGGAGAGCTTCCCCCACACGCCAGGCTGGGCGAAGAAGGCGTTGTTGACGCCCGACGTGTCGGTCGCGTGGTGGGTGGTGCCGATGGCCGTGGCGTACGACCCTGTCGCCGCCGCGGTCGAGGTGATGTCGGCCGGCCGCGCCGTCATGTCGCCGTCGCTGGGATGACCGAGGCGTTGCCCGTGCGCGTGTTGACCGTCAGGGCGTAGTCCAGCTTCTCGGAGCCCACGAGCATGATCGGGCCCCCCAAAGGCTGCCACATCTCCGTGGTCGACGACAAGCGCAAGGAAAAGGGAAACGAGCCGACGAGCATTCCACAAGCCATTCCTGACCTCCAGTGAAGCCAGCTCAAAGCTTGGATCTGGGCTGGTCAAGCCGGGTCTCGGAGCCGACGATTGTGTCGCTGATCCCGACATCAGCACTATCCGATCGGTGATCGCTACTGCCGATAGTCGTCCTAGAATGTTTGATACGAGCGGGCGCAGTCGCCGAGATGCTCGTCGAATCGGATCGCGTGCACCTGCGGCTCAGCGGACACCCGAAAAGATCTTGCCCCGCTCGATTCGATCATGGCCCGGGCCCCACAGGGCCCGGGGGCCGGGGATTACGCGCCGAACGCCCTGTTCAGCGCGCCGATCGCCCCGTCGGGCACGCGCAGGGCCGCGACGCGCAGCCCCCCGGGGTGCCCGGCCAGCGGTCACAAGGTGCCGCAGAACGACTTCAGCTACTGACGGAGGAACCGCGCCGTGCGCGCGAACACGCGGGTGGGCGCGATGTCGGAGACGAACAGGTCCGCGTGCCCCACCCCGTGCCCCTCGGGGTGCGCGACCTCGTGGACCTCGACGGGGCCGCCGGTGTAGCCCAGGACGGACAGCGCCGGGCCGCGGGGCACGATCCCGTCGCCCGAGCCGTGGAGCACGAGCAGCGGCCGGTCGAACCGCCGCAGCGCGGGCGCCACCGCCTGGCCGCGGATCCGCAGCTCCGAGCGCATCCACTCGCCGATCGCGCGATTGATCGTGGGCAGCGGATCCTCCACCGTCCGCGTGAGCTGCTCGGCCGCCGACACGTCCGTGATCCGCGGGTTGAGGTAGATACCGAGGAGATCCGGAGCCGTGCTCGCGATGATCGGCAGCGCGGCGCGCGCGAACGGCCGGGTGCCCCGCATCGGCACTTGCCCGACAGTGCGCATCAGGTGCGACAGGCCCCGCGCGCGGCGCGAGCCGCCCCACGACAGCGGCGCACCGATCGCGACGAGCCGGTCGAGGCCGGGATCCTCGGCGAGGGCGGCGTGCGCGTAGAGCAGCGAGCCCCCGAGGCTGCACCCGATCGCATGGATCCGCGCCGCCCCGGTGGTCCGCCGCAGGTACCCGAACACCGCGGGGAGGTCGATGGTGGCCTGGTGATCGAGGTCCGCGGGCCCCGCGTGGGGACCGAGGCGGCGAGAGGTGGACGTGCCGCGGAGATCCACCCCCC
>CAYMSU010000463.1:0-5026 GCA_964393165.1 uncultured Enterobacteriaceae bacterium | reverse complement strand
ACCCCCCGCCCCCGACCGGCCCCGGTCCTCCCGGGCACTCTGGGTCGCACTGGCCGTAGGGGGAGCGCTGCTGGTGGTCGGCGGCATCGTCGCCGCGGTGCTGCTGACCACCGGGCGCGAGGGCGACGAGCCCCCCGCCCCCGTCGTCATCGAAACCCCGCCGGATCCCTGCGCGGGCAGGCCCGACGGCACGTCCTGCGGAGACCAGGGCGAGATCTGCCTCGCCGAGACCTGCGCGCGGTCGCGATGCGGCGACGGGTGGGTCGACGCCGCCCGCCTCGAGGCCTGCGACGACGGCAACGTCGTCGACGGCGACGAGTGCCCCGCGGACTGCGGCGGAGCCTTGCTCGGCCCCATCGAGGACGCGTGCTCGCGGACCTTGGCGTTCGAGCGTGACGACGACATCTGGGTGGTCGATCTCGACCTCCGCGAGGAGCGCAACGTCACGGACCACCCCGAGGCCGACGACGCGTTCGCGTGGTCGCCCGCGGGCGACGAGCTGGTCGTGCGCAGCACCCGGGACGACCCCCAGGGAGCGCTGTACCGAGTGGACCTCGACGGCGCCGCGCTGCTCGTGGCCGCCCAGCCGAGCGGTCCCCGGCTCCCCCGCTGGCCCGCCGACGACCGCATCGTCTACCTCGCCGACAGTGGGGACACGATGACGGGCGTGCTCGTGCAGGTCCGCCCGGACGGCTCGGGCCGCAAGGTCCTGCGTCCCGACAAGCTCGGCCTGTTCGCCTCCTTCGACGTCAACGCGGATCTCACCCAGGCGATGCTCGGCGGCGGGGCCCTGCGCTGGGTCGCCCTGCGCACGGGCAAGGGGGGCCAGCTCACCGGCGTCGATGCTCCCCCGGGGCAGCGCGACCTGCACCCGCGCTACGATCCCGGGGGCACCCGGGTGGCCTTCGAGCGGCACCTTGGCGGCGGCGTGGAGATCTACGTGCGGGACCTCCGCGGGCCGGGCCAGGTCCTCGTCACCGACGGCCTCGAGGGCCCGGCGACCGACCCCCAGTGGTCTCCCGACGGCAAGCGCCTGCTCTTCGTGGCCCCGGCCCCGGAGGCTCCGGACGCCACCGATGACGCGAGCGATGCGCCGAACCTCGAGATCTACGTGGTGAACGCGGACGGCACGGGGCGCGCCCGCCTCACGCGCGCCCCGGGTGCCGACGACACCCCCCAGTGGTCCCCCGACGGTCACGAGATCGCCTTCGTGTCCGACCGGGGGCCCCTCCCGCGCAAGCTCTTCACGATGTACGCCGACGGACAGACCCAGCGGCCCGCGACGTCCGGCGATGGGGCCGACGCCGCGCCCCGCTGGCGTCCCTGTCCGGACCCCGAGGCCCCCCTCGAGTAGCCTGGGATCTCGGGCGAGAGCGCTGCACCGGCCCCTGTGCGGTCCGATAAGCAGCCATGGCTCGCCTGCGTCGGCTCGTGCAGTGGGATTGGTGTCCAGAGGGCCTCGGTCCCTACCAGACGCTCCGCGCTGGACTGATGTGGCGGGGTGTGCTGTGCACCCTCGGCATCCTCGTGATCAGCGCAGGTGTGCAGCTCGTCCTGCGCCCCGACATGGTCTGGGTCCCGTTCGTCTTCGCGATCGCGCCCGTCGCGGTGGCCGCGCTGCTCCGCGGCGGGAACGTCGCGCTGGCCAGCGTCGTGCAGATGGGCGGCTGGCTGCTCCTGCTCGCAGCCCTGTGGGGCCCTACCGGCGGGCTGCAGGGGGCCCTCGCCGCATTCGTCCTGGTCGGCGCGGTGTGGTGCATCGTCTACCTCGATCCCGTTCCCGCGGGAATCGGGGTCACAGGGCACCTCTGCGTGATCGCGCTCGACGCTCCGCTGCGGGCGCTGTGGCAGGGCGTGTCCTGGGTCGAGCCCGAGACGCTGGCCACGAACCTGGCCGCCAGCCACGGCCTCGCCGTCCTCCTGACGGTGGCGATGACCGGGACTCTGCTCTCGGCGCTGGAGCGCCAGGAGCGTCACGCCGACACGCGCTCCGACGACGCTCGCTCAGCGGAGACCCGGGCGGTGGCCGCGGCGAGCGCGAAGTCCAAGTTCCTCGCGACCATGAGCCATGAGCTGCGCACGCCCCTGAACGCCATCCTGGGCTACGCCGACCTGCTCGCGGAGGACGCTGACCCCAGCGAGCATGCCGACCTTCAGGGCATCGCACGGTCGGGACGTCACCTGCAGAACCTGGTCGACGACGTGCTGGAGGTCGCCCGAGCGGAGTCCACGACGCCGGACCCCCAGCGCTCCACCGACCTTCGGCCTGTCCTCGAAGTGCTCAAGGAGCAGCTGCGCGTGCCCGTGCCGCAGCTCGGTGCCGATCAGAGCTCTGTCCGCGTTCACCCCGAGTCCCTGTCGCGAATGCTGGGCAACCTCACTCGCCAGTACGACGCCATCTCGGCCATCGAGGCCCGGCTGGACGACGAGGTCTGCGCCCTGCACCTGCTCGGCCCGCCCACCCACAACCTCAACCTCTGGATCGCGCAGCGGCTGGCCGCCACGCAGGGCGGCGCGCTGGACGTTCTCCACGACCGCGTGGTGCTCCGCCTGATGCGTGCCGCGTGAGCGGCCGCGTTCGCATGTTCGAGCGGAGCCTCGGCCCCCTCGCGCTGCTGACGGTCCTCGGAGTCGCCGGGCGGCTGGTCCTGGTCGGCGAGCCGGATCCGCGGACGTGGGTCGGCGCGGGCTTCGCGCTGCTCTTCGTGGTGGCCGCGAGCCTCCTCCGGTCGGGGCGGAGAGCGCTGGCGGTCCGCCTGACCACGCTGGTGGGGGCCGGCACGCTCCTCTGTACGGTGGCCACGACGGGCGGAGCTGGCTCGACCACGGCTGCCTACCTGCCGATGGGTGCGATCGCGCTCTGGACGTGGGTGGGCTCTCGTTCGGCCATCGTCTACAGCGGCCTCGCGACCGCCGCGATCGCGCTGCCAGCTGCCCCGCTCGGGGATCCTGGGCCCGCGTCGCGCCTGGAGCTCTGGAGCGCCTACGCTTGCGCCATCTCGGTCGCCGCTGGCCTGACCGCGACGTCCGTCGCGGATCTCCGACGAGCCGTCGAGCTGTCGTGGGCCCGAGCCACCCAGGCGGAGCGTGCTGCCGCCGCGGCGCAGCGCGCCGACGAGGCGAGGACGCGATTCCTGTCGCTGGTCAGCCGGGAGCTTCGGCCTCCTCTGGATGCCGTCCTCGACCACACCCTCGCGCTTCGCACGCGGACCCCCGACGAGGAGCGGGGGACCGACCTGGACCGGATCGCCGCCGCGGGACGTCAGCTCCGCCGGCTCATCGACGACCTCCTCGACATGTCCCAGATCCAGATCGTCGAGGACGATCTCACGATCGCTCGCGAGCGCCTGGCGCTCGGGCCGCGCGTCCGAGAGGTCACGGAGATGGTCGCCCCGCTCGTGGACCCCGCCCGCTGCCAGCTCGTCGTGGACCTCTCCGAGGACGTTCCCGAGATTCTCGGCGACGACCTCCGAGTCCGCCAGATCCTCACCAACCTCCTGACCAACGCGATCAAGTACACGGAGCACGGGACCATCCGGGTCGAGGTTCAGCAGGCGGACAACGCGGTGCACGTGAGGGTCGTCGACACGGGGATCGGGATCGCGGCCGACAAGATGCCGCGGCTGTTCGAGCCCTTCGTCCAGCTTCACGACGGGACCCGCAGGCGTCCGGGCGTAGGCCTCGGGCTTGCGCTCTCGCAGTGCCTCGCCGAGCGGATGGGCGGCGTGATCGAGGCGGAGAGCACGGTCGGCGAGGGCTCCACGTTCACGCTGCGGCTGCCCATCGCCGAGGCGCAGGCCGCCTGACTCAGCGCGCGATACGGCGACGTCTGCGCGAGGAGGACACTCACATGTCCCTGTGGCTGTGGCTGACCGCATGTTCGGGAGGCGACCCCCAAGACCCGGAAGGTGCCCGCTCGGCACCCGCGACCGAGAGCCGTGCGGCTGCGCACGTCGCCGTCGAAGACGCGTTCGCCCGCGCCGTTCCCGAGGGCACGCCCATGAGCGCGGTGTTCTTCACGCTGCGAAACGCCGGCGCGGCCACCGCGGTGGTCGGCGCCACCACGCCCGCCAGTCGGGTGGCCGAGCTCCACAGCCACGTCGAGGCCAACGGAGTGATGCGGATGCGGCAGGTCGAGCAGCTCGACCTGCCCGAGCGCGGCCAGCTCCAGCTGCGCCCCGGGGGCGACCACGTCATGCTGATCGGCCTGCAGAAGCCCCTGGTGGTGGGCGAGGCGGTGCAGCTCACGCTGCAGCTCGCCGACGGCAGCGAGCTCGCCGTCAGCGCTCCGGTCCGCGCGCCTACGCCTCCGCGGAGGGCCCCTGCTGCTGCCGGTGAGGCGGATGGCGACCGCGACTGACTGGGTGCCCCGAGCCCTCCGGGTGGCCGCCGTGAGCGCAGTGCTCGCAGGCGCGGGGGCGCTGTGGCTGGTGCCCGACGCGGCCTCCCGCCTGCGGCGCCAGCTCATGCCCTACGCGGCCCAGGAGCCCGACTGCGTGGTCTCCGACGGGCCATGCACCGCCACGTTCGACGATGGCGAGGCGGTCACCCTGCGCCTCGAGCCCTCCCCCCCGGTGACGAACGCGCCGCTCACCCTGCACGTTCGCGCGACCGAGGCGCTGCAGGCCCGAGCCGTCGAGATCCAGGGAGTCTCGATGAACATGGGGCTGGTCCACCTCCCGCTCGCCGAGACCCCCGAGCCCGGCGTGTACCGCGCCACCGGCGCGCTGCCGGCCTGCACGTCGCAGGAGATGCAGTGGCGCGCAGACGTCCTCCTCGAGGGGCGCCTCGCGGGCTTCCAATGGACCACCCGTCAGGGAGAAGCCGTCGCGCCGCCCGCCCGGCCCCCCGAGCGCGCGGCGTCGAGCGCCACGTACGGCGACTTCACGGTCGAGACCGCCGAGGGTCCCCTGTCGTTGTCGTCTCTGAGGGGCCGGCCGGTCGTCGTCTACTTCGGCTACACGTCCTGCCCCGACATCTGCCCGATGACGCTGGCGACGGTGCAGGCAGCCTTCGCGGGCCTCCC
>CAYMSU010000462.1:0-5037 GCA_964393165.1 uncultured Enterobacteriaceae bacterium | reverse complement strand
AGGCCGCTCGACGCCGTCGACCCCTCCTCCGAGGCACTGGCGGAGCTCGTCGCCGGAGCCGACGCGCGGGCCCTGTGGCAGCCCGCGCGCGCGGGCCGCTGGCGAGTCGAGCTCCTCGTCGAGGGGCAGCCGATGGACGCCATCGAGGTCGAAATCCGGTAGCGGCGCGCTATTGTGTAGCATCCTCCGCCGACCGCGGAGCGCCTACCCAAACACGCAAGGAGGGGTCTGTGTCGGTGCGCCGGTTCGAGTTCATCCAGGGGAACCAGGCGAGATTCTGGGAAGTGGCCCGCCGTGGCTCCACGATCACCACCCGCTCGGGCAAGATCGGGGGCTCGGCCGAGCCCCGCACCAAGCAGCTCGATGACTACATGGCCGCCGAGCGGGAGTTCGATCGCCTCATCCGGGATCGCCTGCGCCGGGGATTCGTCGAGGTCGAGGAGGCGAGCGTGCTCGAGGCTCCCATGCCCGACCGGGTGCTCGAGCTCGCGACCATCGAGGGCGACGAGGAGCTCCAGCTCAGCGCGGCGGCCACGCGGTACATCGTGTGGCGCATGGTCGAGGTGGGCGTGATGGACAAGCAGGAGCGCCCGCCGGACCTTCAGCGCTGGCTCTACCGCGCCACTCGTCGCCTGCGCATGGAGGAGGTCCCTGAGGACGGGGACCCGCAGGAGGAGGAGTTCTGGGAGATCTACATGGCGCTGTCGGAGGCGGATCGCAGACAGGAGTCCTCGCAGCACGGGGTCGTGGGTGCCTACAAGCTCTCGGCCGCCACGGACTGGATCGTGACCGCGAAGGAGGCCGCCACGCTCGCGGAGGCTTCGCGGTCGCGGTCACCGCGGCGCCACAAGCCCAACACGAACCAGCAGCAGTGGATCGACGACTGGATCGCGTTCAACGACAAGGCGTCCAAGCTCGGGGGCTACCTCGTGGACTGCCTGGAGGAGTCCTACTGAGCGGCTCGCCGGAGGGTCAGTCCCACAGGCGGGCCACCAGGCAGGTGGCGTTGTCGCCGCCGCCGCCGCGGTTGGCGAGGCCCACGAGCTGCCGCGCCGCCTCGTCTGGGTCGTCCTGGGCCACCACGTCGGCGAGGAGCGTGGCGACCTCCGGGTGGGTCTCGCCGAGATAGTCGGTGACGCCATCGGAGCAGATCACCAGGCGCTCACCCTCGAGCAGCGTGAACGAGGCGTGGTGGGCCGACAGGGCCTCCGCCTTCATCATCTCGTTGAAGTGGCCCAGGTAGCCCACCAGGGCGTAGCCCGCCGGATCCCACGACTCGATGTAGTTGAGGTGCCAGGCGCGGAGTCGCTCCGAGGCCTGGTTCTCGTCGGCCGTGACCAGGGACGCCCCGTACGGCCCCACCAGGTAGGCCCGCGAGTCTCCCAGCCACGACAAGCTCACCCAGTTGCCGTGGACCACTGCGACGGAGCAGGTGGTGCCCATGGGGACCCGGCCGTCGAGGTTGCCGCCGGCGAACCGCAGCGCCGCCTCGCACACCGCCGTGTTGGCCATCCGGAGCGCGCGGTCGAGGAAGTCGCGGAGATCGCTCGGCCCAGCGCTCGTGAGCTGTGGAAGCTCCTGCTCCCACAGGTTCGCGATCACGTGGCAGGCGATCGACGAGGCCACGTCTCCGGATCCCGCGTTGGCGGTGCTGATGCCGTCGCACACGACGAGCAGCGACAGCGGGCCCTTGGTCGCGAGGAACACGCAGTCCTGGTTCGTCTGCGTGAGCAGGACCTTCATCCGCCCGACGTGGCTGTCGTAGCCGATGCGGAGCCGCGCATCCGCGCTGCGCGCGGCGTAGGTCCGGCTCTCTTCGGTGACCGCGGCGGTCTGCCAGCGGGCCAGCCACTCGAGGCCGTCTCGGGGGCGTCGCGCGGGGTCGGGATGCAGCCCGACGTCGAGCGGGGCGAGGGCCGACGGCGGAAGCAGCGGGATGGCGGTGCGCAGGTACGGGATCGCGCGAGCGGGAGGAAGGTTGCGAGGCCACTTGCGCCCGAGGAGGGCCTCCAGCAGCAGCACGCTCGCGGCGAAGACGTCGCTCGTGGGGCTCCCCGGCTCGAGGGGGGGCCTCGGACAGCCCGGATCGTCGCCGCGGCCCGGCTCGACCTCCATGGCCTCGCTCGGCAGGACCCGGACGGACTGCGCCGTAGGGTGGACGACGCGCCCTTCCTTGTGGTGTGCGGCGAGGGCCCGGGACAGCGCGAGTCCGAACCCGATCAGGCTCGCCCCGCTGCGCGCGGGAAGGTCGGCGAGCGGCAGGGGCTGCGACACGACCTCGGCGAGGTCGAGCTCCGCGGTCGTGTGCGGCGTGTCGTGCGGTGGTTCGTCGGTCCGCTCTTCGTAGTCGGCGACCGACGGCCGGCTCTCGGCGCCCCGGTAGACCGTGCGGAACCAGTTGGCGAGCGCGGGCTCGGCCTCCTCGAGGCGCTCGGCGAGCTCGTGCTGGTCGACCAGGGCGAGCGAGAGGACCTCGCCCCCGAGCCACTGGGACGTCTTCAGGTCTCCGGCTTCGAGCGCGGTGCGCAGCAGGTCCATCGCCATCTGCTCGGCCCGCCGGGCGGGGAGCGCCGAGAACGTGGCCTTCAGCAACGCTCGGCCTTCCGGCGTGGCCGCCTGCTCGGCGAGCTCGGGCAGCAGACCCGGGCTCGGCCAGCGTGCCAGGGTCGCGGCCAGCCGCCCCTCGGTGTCGAGCGTGCGGTGCCCGCCGGACGGCCCCTCGCGGTCCACCGCCGACGTCACCAGCCGCACCAGCGCTTCGTGGACGTCGTCGTCGACGTCGACGGGATCCCACCCCGCTCTGCGAATCGCATGGATCAGGGCATCGGCAGCCTCGAGGCCGCCCTTCAGGAGGCCCCGCAGCACGTCGCTGGCGGGGAGATCCCTCACCGCAGCCATCGCCATGTCGCGGACCTGCGCGTTGCCGAGCTGCCAGGCGAGGTAGACCTGCTCCATGAACACCTCGGGCTCGAGCTCCTCGCGGTGGGCGAGGGCCAGGTCGAGGCGGCGACCAGGCGCCAGCATGGGGTTCTCGAGGCGCGCCCGGGGTCCGTCGTCGATCGTCCCGTCCCGCAGCTCGACCTGGTCTCCCTGGCGCTCGAACCGGGCATCGGCCACGAGGCTCGGCTGAACCGCCTGCCACCAGTGGCCGAAGGCTCCCTCGGTCATCAGCCCGCGGCCGACGATCCACTCGCGGACGTCCTGCTCGCGCTGGGGGCCGTGGAGGTCGCCGAGCAGCAGCGCGAGGCCCTCCCCGGGGTTCTCCTGGAGGAGCTCCCGCAGCGCGCTCCGGTCGTGGGTCGCGCGGTGGAAGAAGCCGTCGGGCTTGCACATCGCGTAGACCCGCATGACGATGTCGACGCCCACCGTGGTCGGCAGGTTCTCGCCGGGGCCCTCCCAGTCGAGGCGCACTGCGTCGTGGTCGAGGTCGCGCACCCGCGCGAAGCCGAACGCCGAGTGGTAGAGCACCGCGCCGGGATGGATTCCGCCGATGTCCCGGATGGGGGTCATCGCGGCGCACCGTAACCCAGCAAGCTGGCTAGGCTTGCACAGACCGTCCCGTCCCGCCCCCCGGAGCCCCGGTGCACGTACGAGACCCGATCCACGGCGCCATCGAGCTCTCTCCTGCCGAGCTCGCCATCGTCGACGACCCCTGGCTGCAGCGCCTGCGCTTCGTGCGCCAGACGGGCTTCAGCCAGATGGCGTTCCCTGGCGCCACCCACAGCCGGTACATGCACAGCGTGGGGGTCATGCACCTGGCGGGGCAGGCGTTCGACGCGGCTTATCGCCACTGGTCGTTCGACCGGCCCGACGCCCGCCAGCGGCTGCGCGACTGCTTGAGGGTGGCCGCGCTGTGCCACGACCTCGGCCACGCCCCGTTCAGCCACTGCATGGAGTGGGGCATGCCCCCCGTCGACGAGCTCGGGCTGACCTGGCTCCGCGCGCCTCTGGAAGGCCGCCTGGCCACGCACGAGGACTACACCATCGCGATCCTCGAGCACGCCGCGCTGCGGCAGACCATCGAGCGGGCCTGCCCGTTCACTGCGCGCCACGTCGCGAGCCTGATCCGACCCGAGATCTCGGTAGGCGACGACTTCTTCGTCGACGGCGGCCTCGACCACCGGCGGCTGCTCTCGCAGATCGTCAGCTCCGAGCTCGACGTCGACCGGCTCGACTACCTGCCACGCGACGCGTTCTTCACGGGGGCCCAGTACGGGCGGGTCGACATCCACTGGCTCATGTCGAACCTGACCACGTGGGTGGCCAACGGGCAGGTGAACCTCGCGCTCGAGGGGCGAGCGGTGTACGCCTTCGACCATTTCCTGCTCGCTCGCCATCACATGTTCCTCATGGTGTACTTCCACCACAAGTCGGTGGTCTACGAAGAGCTACTTCGGCGCTATCTGCAGTCCCCTGAGTGTCCGTGGCGGCTCCCCGCCGACCTGGACCAGTACCTGGAGACCGACGACGTCACGGTGCTCGCCCACCTGCGGCAGAGCGACGACCCGTGGGCCCGCCGGGTGGCGAAGCACCAGCCCTACCGCCGCGTGCTCGAGCGCCACGGGACTGCGCGAACCGCGGATCTGGCGGTCGCGGCGGAGCGCCTTCAGGCGGAGAGCATCGACGTGATCCACACCGCGAGCACCGGGCGGCTGTCCCGCTACGCACGCGTGGGCGCGAAGCGCCGGTCGGCTCCCGAGATCTTCGTGCTGGAGCGCACCGGCGACCAGCCGGTCGAGCGCGTTCGGCCGCTCAGCGAGGCGAGCGAGGTGTTCGTGCGCTACGCCGAGGACCGCGTGATCTCGAGGCTCTACACGGCCCCCGAGGACTGTGCCCGCGCCGAGAAGCTGCTTCAGACCGGGTGATGGTGGCCCGAAACGACCTCCGCCTCGGCGCGTAGCCAGATCTCCTCGTCGCGCCCGGCCGGGCGCCCTTCCTCGTGCCAGATGGCCTGGGCGCGGGCCCGGATGATCTCGACGAGCGAAGCTAGGCGGAAAACGTAGGCATAACTTGTCCCGAATGCCTTCGGGACCCAAA
>CAYMSU010000461.1:0-5057 GCA_964393165.1 uncultured Enterobacteriaceae bacterium | reverse complement strand
CGAGCCCCATGCCGGTGTCGATGCTCGGCCGCGGTAGATCGGTGCGCGGCCCGCCCCCGGCAGGCTGGTCGTGCTGCATGAACACGATGTTCCAGATCTCGACGTAGCGGTCGCTCTCGGTGGCCGGACCGCCCGCCTCGGCGTCGATCTCGGGACCGTGGTCGTAGTGGATCTCGCTGCACGGACCACACGGGCCGGTCTCGCCCATGCTCCAGAAGTTGTCCTTCACGCCCAGGCGCTGGATGCGCCCCTCGGGTACGCCGACCTGGTCGCGCCAGATCTCGAAGGCCTCGTCGTCTGTCTCGAAGACGGTGACCCACAGGCGGTCGCCATCGATGCCGAGGGTCTCCGTGAGCAGCTCCCAGGCCCACGGAATCGCCTGGGGCTTGAAGTAGTCGCCGAAGCTGAAGTTCCCGAGCATCTCGAACAGCGTGTGGTGCCGGGGGGTCCGGCCCACGTTGTCGAGGTCGTTGTGCTTGCCCGAGACCCGCAGGCACTTCTGCGACGACGCCGCGCGCGGCCACGGCGCGGGCTCGGCGCCCGTGAAGTACTCCTTGAACGGCACCATCCCCGCATTGACGAAGTACAGCGTCTCGTCGTTGTGAGGGATCAGCGGGGCGCTCGGCACCACCTGGTGCCCCTTCGACTCGAAGAAGCCAAGGAAGGCCTTGCGGATCTCGTCGGACGTCACGGCTCGCTCCACGGCACTCGTCACCTTCGGGGTGCGCTCGCGGCCCCCGTAGCCCACGCGCGGCCTCGTGCGGCAGGGGATACGGAGGTCGCGATGTCGCTCGTCTGTATATATCGAGGCGCCGGCCCTACCGACGCCTACCTCCTCCGCCACTTCCTGGAAGGCAACGAGATCCGTGCGCTCGTGCGGGGAGACCTGGTCAGCTTGCGCGGCGAGATCCCGATTGGCGAAGCGTGGCCCTCGCTGTGGGTGCCCGAGGCGGACCGCGAGCGAGCCGAGGCGCTGGTGAGGCGCTACCATGGGCCTCAGCTGGTTCACCCCCGGTGGAGCTGCCCGGGCTGCCGCGAGGTCAACGAGGCGACCTTCGAGTGGTGCTGGAACTGCGAGACGCCGGCCCCCCAGGGGAGTGACGCCGGGGATCGGTAGTTCATGCGGGCGCTCCGCGGCGTTGGTAGGGACCGGGGCGCGTCGCGCTCACGACCATCCGAGACGCCCGCTGGAGCCCTCCATGACCACGCCGTTCCCCACCCGCTGGCCCGTCGAGCATCCCGACCGCCTGCAGCTGTACTCGCTCGCCACCCCCAACGGGCAGAAGGCCGGCATCGCCCTCGAGGAGCTGGGCCTGCCCTACGAGGCCCACATGGTGGACATCGGCTCGGGGCAGCAGCACGAGCCCGAGTACCGCAAGATCAGTCCCAACGGAAAGATCCCCGCCGTCGTCGACCCGCGGGGGCCCGACGGGGAGCCCGTGGTCCTCATGGAGTCCGGGGCGATCCTGCTCTACCTCGCACGAAAGGCTGGGCGCCTGGTCCCGCAGACCCCGCGGGAGGAGGCCGAGCTGCTGCAGTGGATGTTCTTCCAGGTCGGCCACGTGGGCCCGATGTTCGGCCAGTTCGGCCACTTCTACAAGTTCGCCAAGGGCAAGACCGACCAGTACGGCGAGCAGCGGTACGGGGCCGAGGTCACCCGGCTCCTGGGGGTGCTCGACGAGCACCTCGCGGACCGGGAGTGGCTGGTCGGCGAGTTCGGCCTCGCCGACATCATGACCGTGCCCTGGATCAACTCGCTGGACTTCTACGAAGGCAAGGAGTTCGTCGACTACGGGCGCTTCACCCATGTCCAGGACTGGGTCGCCCGCTTCATGGCCCGGCCGGCCGTCCAGCGGGGCGTGAAGGTCTGCAATCCCGAGGCCTGAGCGCCTCCGGTGAGGGGCGATCCGCCTACCGCCTACCGCCTACCGGGCGCCCCGCTCTGCGAGCAAGCGCTCGAGCAGCGCACGATGCGACCGCTCCCGCTCCTCCAGGCGCTCCAGCAGCCGCAGCGCCACCTCGATCCCCGCGAGGTTCACGCCGAGCTCCCGGTGCAGGTTCCAGCACACCCGGATGCGATCGACCTGGGTGACCGTGAACCGGCCCTCCCGGCGGACCACGATCGCCTCCGCCTCGAGCTGCGCGAGGAAGTCCGGGCTCGCCCCGACCGCGTCGAGGGTCTCCTCCAGCGTCCACGTCGAGCGGCTCATACGCCCCCCGCCAGCGCCGCGCGGACATCGCCGCCGTAGGCGCGCTCCAGCACGTCGAGGGCGCGGTCGACCTCGTCGTCGACGGGCCCGTCGGGGGCCACCACGCGCAGCTCCACGTACAGGTGCCCCTGGGTGCCGCCGCGGGCGACCCCGCGACCCTTGAGGCGCAGCTTCTGGCCGGTCTGCGAGCCCGGTGGGACTGTCACCTTGACCTCACCATCGAGAGTCGGGACCTGGACGGACGCCCCCCGGACCGCCTCGCCCACCGTGATCGGGACCGTCAGGTGGAGGTCCTCGCCCTCCCGGCGGAACACCGGATCCGGCGCCACCCGCACGGTCACGAGCAGGTCGCCGGCGGGGGCGCCGCCGCGGCCGGGCGCGCCCTTGCCCCGCAGGCGCAGCGTCTCTCCGTCGCGGACGCCGGGCGGCAGCCGCACCCGCAGCGACCGCCCGTCCGAGAACGTCAGCGACCGCTCGCCGCCGGCCAGCGCGGAGCGGAAGTCCGTCGGGAGCTCGGCCTGGATGTCGGAGCCGCGGAACGCGACCCCGGCCTGGTCCCCGAACAGCTGGGACAGGATGTCGTCCATGTCCATCGAGCCCCCCCCCGAGGGACGTCGGGTGCGGCTCGCCTGGCGCTGCCACTCGCGGTAGGCCCGCGCCTGCTCGGGATCGAACCCCATCTTCGTCGCGTCGGCGCCGAACTCGTCGTACGCCCTGCGCTTGTCGGGGTCCGAGAGCACCTCGTAGGCGGCGCTGATCTCCTTGAAGCGCTGCTCTGCAGAGTCGTCGCCGGGGTTCACGTCGGGGTGGTAGCGCCGCGCGAGCTTGCGGTACGCCTTCTTGATCTCGTCGTCCGACGCCCTCGGCGAGACCCCCAGCGCGTCGTACAGCTTGGTCTCGACGGCCATGGTTCCTCGGGATCGATGGGTCGTCGGGAACCTAGGCACCGGACCCGCACCGAGAAAGGTCTCGGGTGGGCCAGGTGACCCAGGAGTGCGGGGGAAGTCGACCGACGGGGGCTACTCGACCAGCTCGGCGCAGCGCTGCCACAGCGCCCCGGTCAGCGCCGGATCGTCGGTGGGGTCGAGGCGACGGAAGCGGCGGAAGTGGTGCCCGCTCACGCCCTCCAGCTCGGGATCAGTGAGGAGCCGCAGGATCGGCGCGACGCGCCCCCGGGACGAGCGGAGCCCGGCCAGGACGCCCGGGTCGGGGTCCACCGCGTTGATGGTGACATGGGCGGGCAGGCGCCGCGCCCACTCCTCGACGAGGAGCACCCGCGCCTGCTGGGCCGTGCACGCCACCGGTCCCCGCCGCCACCCCCGGCGCTCGAAGAACAGATCGTCGAGGTCGAGCTCGCCGCGGAAGGCCGAGACCCCGGCGACATCGACGATGCGCGCCCGCGGCGCCGCCTCGAGCAGCGGGCGGAGGAGCGCGGTCCACAGGAACGGGCCCCTCACGTGGACGGCGAACGTCGCCTCGAGGCCGTCGGCGGACCGCGCGGGCTCCCGGAACGCCGGCCCCGCGACGTTCACGAGCCCGTCGAGGGGCTCCTGGCGCTGCACGAGCGAGTAGGCCGCCTGCCGGACGTCCACCAGGGACCCGAGGTCCACCCCGCAGGTCGTCGGCGTGGCGCCCGTCTTGGCGGAGAGCTGCCCGCGCAAGGCCTTGAGCCGCTCCGTGTCGCGGTCGGCGAGCACGAGGGCGTGCCCGCCCTCGGCCAGGACCTCCGCCAGCACCTGGCCGATGCCCGTGGTGGCGCCGGTGACGAGGATGCGGGACAAGGGGGCCTCCGGGTGGTGAGGGCGCTCGTCGCAAGGCCCATGCCGGGTCAGCGGAACTCGAGCACGCCGTCGTCGAGCCGCGACTGCCGGTACATCCACCGGTCCAGCAGGTAGAGCTGGTGGTTGCGCCACGGCGCCCGCGAGCCCTGGGTGGGCAGCTGATCGATCGCCCGCTGGACGTACCCCGACGACAGGCCGATCGCGGGCTCGTCCTGCACCGACGGATCCCGCTTCCGGGGCACCACCATCTCGTGGCCTCGCTCGCCCATGTGCCGGAGCAGCCGCGCCACCCACTCAGCCGCGAGCTCGCACTTGAGCGTCCACGAGGCATTCGTGTAGCCGATCAGGAACGCCGCGTTGGGCACGTCCGACAGCATCACGCCCTTGTACAGCCGGCAGTCCTGGGCGCGAACCCGCTCCCCGTCGACCGACAGCGTGGCGCCGCCGAGGAGCTGCATCTGCAGGCCCGTGGCCGTGACCACGACGTCGGCGTCGACCCTGCGCCCGTCGTCGAGCGCGATCCCCGCCTGCGTGAAGCCCGCGACCTGGCCCGTGACCAGGTCGACCTGGCCCGCCTTGATCGCCTCGAACAGATCCCCGTCGGGCACGAGGCACATCCGCTGGTCCCAGGGGTCGTACGGCGGCGAGAAGTGCTCGTCGACGTCGACCGCCTCCCCCACCGCGTCGCGGACCGCCGCGAGCAGCCGCCGCCGCGCGCGCTTCGGGAACGCGCGCGTGTACAGGTAGAAGGCCCCGCTCCCGAGGATGTTCCGCCAGCGGATCAGCTGATACGCGAGCATCGGCGGCAGCCGGGAGCGCAGCCAGTCGGCCTGCGGATCCTCGGACGGCATCGCCACCATGTAGGTAGGCGTGCGCTGCACCATCGTGACCTGGGCCCCCGCTGCGGCGAGCTCCGGCACCAGCGTGACCGCGGTGGCCCCGCTGCCGATCACCACGACCCGGCGACCAGCGAGCTCGAGGTCCGCGGGCCAGTGCTGGGGGTGCACGATCTGGCCGCGGTACTGCTCGCGCCCCTCCGCGTCGCGCTCCTGGAGCTCCTCGATGA
>CAYMSU010000460.1:0-5088 GCA_964393165.1 uncultured Enterobacteriaceae bacterium | reverse complement strand
GGCGCCTTGCTGATCCGTGAAGCCGGTCGCATGATATGGGACCCGGCCGGAGAGCCCTTCGCCCCGGAGGCGTCCGAGCCGGGTCGCCCGTTCCTGGCAGGCACGCCGGAAGCGCTGAGCGAGCTCATCGCGGAGGGCTGGGCCGACCGCGTGCTGCGTGGGCGGCCGGCAGGGAGATCGCATGCTTGACGAGCCGGGAGAGGACGAGCGCGACGAGGAGTCCGAGGAAGAAGAGGAGGACGAGATCTCTCCGGACGAGACGGCCGACGCGCCCAAGCGGAAGGTGCCCGCCGGCATCTCCGGCCTGCCGGCCCCGCCTCGCTCGGCGAGCGCGCGTCCGAAGGACCTCCTGAACTTCTACCTGTCGGAGGTGCGGCGGTACCCGCTGCTGTCGCAGGAAGAGGAGCGCGAGTACGCCCTTCGCTTCGTCGAGTCCGGGGATCGCGAGGCCGCAGAGCGGCTCGTCACCGCCAACCTGCGGCTTGTGATCAAGATCGCGTTTCAGTACCACCGGCAGTGGGCCAACGTGCTCGACCTGATCCAGGAAGGCAACGTGGGCCTCGTCGAGGCACTGTCGCGCTACGACCCCTCCCGCGAGATCCGGTTCTCGAGCTACGCCCAGTACTGGATTCGGGCGATGATCCTCCGCTTCCTGCTCGACAACTTCCGGCTCGTGCGACTCGGCTCGACCCGCGCAGGCCGCAAGCTCTTCTTCCAGCTCCAGAAGGAGCGCGATCGGCTGATGAAGGAGGGAATCGACCCCACCAGCAAGCTGATCGCGGAGAACCTGGGGGTCTCCGAGACCGAAGTGGACGCGGTCGACCGCCACATGAGGGCGCCCGCCTTGTCGCTGCACGCCTCCACGAGCGACGATCCCGAGGGGCGCACGCTGTCGGAGGTCGTTCCGGAGAAGGAGCCGAACGATCCGGAGGACAAGGCGGCGCGCAGCGAGCTGTCGGACATCGTGCAGCAGAAGCTGCAGGCGTTCGCCGAGACGTCGCTGCGCGACGATCGCGAGCGGATGATCTGGGAGCAGCGGATGGTCGCGGCGGATCCCGTCAGCCTCTCGTCGCTCGGCGAGCACTTCGGCGTGAGCAAGGAGCGGATTCGTCAGGTCGAGGCCCGCATGAAGAAGAAGCTCAAGGCCTTCCTCGAGGCAGAGCTCGGCGACGAGATCGACTTCGAGTTCTCCGAAAGGAGCTGACCAGCCGGCTCAAGCGAAGACTGCGGCCAGGTCTGCGAACATGGGAGAGCGGAGCTCGACGCGGAGGGGCGGCACCCATGGCGCCGCGGTGACTGCGGCGTGGCGGCTGCGAGGAGCCCCGACCACCCTGACCAGGCCCGACGTTAGCAGCGCCCGGTCGCGCTGGGGGTCCATACCCACGGGCCCCTGCGCGAGCTGCTCGAGACGCGCGCTGCCGTCGGGCTCCGCCGCCACGATGTCGAACGCCTCGCGGATCTCGGTGCCGAGGGCACCCAGGGCGTGCCACAGCAGCCTCGGGTCGGTCGACATCGCGCGTAGCTCCGTGGGAGCGCTCTGCGAGAGCACGGCCAGGACCTCGGGGACGCCGCCCACCTCGCGCACCACCGCGCGGATGGCCGCGAGCTCCTCCGGCCCGTGGTGCTCCACGAGGGCTTCCACCGCCTCGGTGGCCTCGTGGTCGTCGAGGAACAGGTGCTCCGCCCCGTGGACCTCGGGAGGGGAGGAAGGAAAGGACCCCGCGAAGACCACGTTGAGCGCGGGCGTGCCGGGATGCTCGCGCACGTGGGCGTCGTACGTGGCTACGAGATCGTGCAAAGCTTCGATGTGGAGATGCTCGAGCCCGTGGATCAGCAGGCAGCACCGCTGGCGGCCCTCCGCCTCGCGGAACAGCTGCGCGAGCCCGTGGCGGAACCCCTCCCGCTGCACGACCTGGCGCGGGGCCGCGCTCGGGTTGTGAGTGAACGCCCGCAATGCGTGCACCAGCCACGACCAGGCTCTCTGGAGCGAGCAGCCCTCCAAGGGCCTCAGGGACAGGGTGCGACACCGGAGCGAGGGCTGGCCGAGGGAAAGGTCGACCGCGAGGTCGTCGAGGAACGAGCGCGGGTGGCTCCACCGCGGAGTACTCACCACCAGTGGCCGCCCATCGCGGAGATAACAGCGCGCCTTCCGCGCCACGCGGGCTCGCCTGGCGCCTTCCAGGTAGTACTGGTCGTGATCGAAGGCGCCGTGGCGCTTGCCGCGGAGCAGCGTGAGTCGTCGGTGCAGGCGTGGCTCGGTCATGCGTCTGTCTATCCCGAGTTGCCCCCGGGCATCGGCCGATGACCGACCGCGTGCCGAGCGCGAACAACCCCCAGCTGCTCACGCGGCTGGTGGGCGCGATCGCGAGCGGCCTGCGCACCACCCCCACGCTCCGGGAAGCGCTCGGCGTCCAGGCGCAGACCGTTCGCAACTACGTCCACGCCGCCCGGTGGCTCGGGTTCGCCATGGGGGACGACCCCCTCCGGCTCACGGCCCTGGGGCTCGCCTACGCCTACGCCGGCCAGCGGCAGCAGCAGCTGTACGTGCAGGCCGTCTGGTCGAACCCCGCGGCCGCCGACCTCCTGGTCGCCAGCGACGGGCGCCTACCCGACGTGCCACACGTGGAGCGGATGATCCGGGAGGGGGAGCCCGACCTCGCCGAGGCCACCGTGCGTCGGCGCGCCAGTGCCGTGCGCGGCCTGATCGCGCCCGCCGTGGGACGGTCCCGGCCGCATCCACCGGCGCAGGACGAGCTGCAGCTCGCGCTCCCCCTCGGTCACGCGGCCGCCGGCGACGGCGAGCCCCCGCCTCCCGCGGCTGGCGCTCGCAGCGACGATCCGGACGTCTACCGCTACGTCTGGAGCCAGCTCCTGGACCACGGCGAGCTCCGCCTCGCGCACCTCGAGGGCATCCTGGCGCGGGCGGGCGTCGCCGTCGACCCCGCGGAGGCCGTACTTCGCGCCCAGGCCCGCGGCGACGCTGTGCTCCACGACGACCGCCTGGTGATCACCGCCGCCTCGGTACGCCGCCGCTCCCTGTCGGCGAGCACCTCGTCGGTGATCCTGTCCGATCCCGACTACCGCGCCTACCTTCGTCTCCTGGTGGCCACCCGCGGCCAGCCCGGGCCCCCGGGCTTCGCCCAGCGGTTCGCGGCGTGGGATCGCTGGCTGTTCGGGGGGCCCGCGAGCCCTGCGGACGTGGAGGCCGCGCTGCGCGGACTCCTGCTCGAGCGCAGCCTCGAGGCGTTCCCCGTGGCTCGCGGCGATGCGCTGCCTCCACCGGTCGCTACCGCGCCCTTCCTGCGGACGTGGGACCTCCCTGGCTTGCCGCTGGCGTTTCCGCCCACGCTCCGTCAGCTGCTCGGCGGAGCCGAGGCGGTCGCCCGCCTCGAGGTCGACAGCGAGGTGCCGAGCGTGGTCACTGCTCCGGCGGTGGTCCACGCGGGGCTGCGCGCACCAGAGGAGGCCGCGGCCCCGCTACCCGCGGACGCGGAGGGGCTTCGAGCCCGCGCGGTCCGCACTTGCCCGGCCGCCGCGCTGCTCGCCGCCCTCCTCCTGCTCCACCGGCAGCGGCCCCACCGGCTCGCCGTCGGCCACGCCAGCACCGGCTGGGGCGTGCACCTGGGGGCCAGCGAGCAGGTCCCCCTCGGAGAGTTCCTCGCCAGCTTCGCGGACCACCGGCGGTGGGTCTTCGCGCGTCGACCCACCGGGGGAGTCGGCGCCAACACGCTCGTCGGGGTGGCCGAGGCCCTCGGCATCGCCGAGCGGGTGGGCCGCCTCGCCGTGCTCACCGAGTCGCTCGCCGTCCAGCTGCCCCGCGCCGACGCCGGCGAGGCGTTGCAGGCACTCGCCGATGCGCTAGCGTCATGGGTGGACCAGGGCGGAGGGCGGCGGTGAGCGGCGCAGCGGTGGAGCTCGACAAGCTGTTCGTGTACGGCACCCTCATGGAGGGCCAGGACCAGGCGGGGCTGCTGGGCGCGGCCTCGCGGGTTCCGGGCACGGTGCGCGGGGCGCTGTGGGCGCTCCCTGCGGGCTACCCGGCGCTCGGGCCCGGCGACGGCACGGTTCACGGGGAGCTGGTGGAGCTCCGGGATCCTGCGCTGCTCACCCTCCTGGACCGCTACGAGGGCGTCGACGAGGGCCTGTACCGGCGCGTTCGGATCGAGGTGCGGGCCAGCCTTCGCCTGCAGCTGGCCTGGGTATACCTGATGGCCAATCCGCAGCGGCGTGGCGGGCGGCGGCTTCCGCAGGGGCGCTGGCGGGCCCCGCGTCGCCGGTGAGGGCAGCGACGGGCGAGCCCGAGCCGCGTCTGCTCGGTCAGAGTGCCCCGATGGTCCGGCTGCGGGAGCGCATCGCCAAGGTGGCGGTCACTCCGCTTCCCGTGCTCCTCACGGGCGAGACCGGAACGGGCAAGGAGGTCGTCGCGAGGCATCTGCACGCGGCCTCGGGGCGGCCCGGGCCGTTCGTGCCCGTGGACTGCGCGGCGCTGTCTCCGTCGCTCGTCGAGACCGAGCTCTTCGGGCACGAGCGTGGCGCCTTCACCGGTGCCCACCAGCGGCGCGAGGGGCTTGCTCACGCGGCACAGGGAGGCACCTTCTTTCTCGACGAGGTCGGGGAGCTTCCGCTCGAGACCCAGGCTCGGCTCCTGCGTCTGCTCGAGGCGGGGACCTACCGACCGGTCGGCGACACCGAGGAGCGCAAGGCAGACCTGCGGGTGGTCGCGGCCAGCTGGCGCGATCTCCGGGAGCGGGTGCGACAGGGCGCCTTTCGAGAGGACCTGTACCACCGGCTGGGCATCGTGGAGCTCGCGCTGCCGCCGCTGCGGGAGCGCGACGGCGACGTCGAGGCGATGTTCCATCACTTCCTCGAGCAGGCCTGCCCGCCGGGGAGGCGGCCGCCGGTGCTCGAGCCCGACGTGCGTGTGCACCTCCGCAGCTGGCCGTGGCCGGGCAACGTGCGCGAGCTCAAGAACGTCGCGAGCTACGTGGCAGCCCTCACTCCCGGGGGCCGCGTGCGCATGCAGGACCTTCCGCGGGGCCTCCTCCGGCCCCCGCCCGAGGTCCGCGGAGGTCCGGCGCCGCCTGCTCC
>CAYMSU010000459.1:0-5093 GCA_964393165.1 uncultured Enterobacteriaceae bacterium | reverse complement strand
GCCTTGCGCCAGATCTTGTCGAAGGTCCAGGGCCCCGCGTCGCGCGTCATCCGCACCCGACGGTCGCCCTCGACCAGGTGCTCGATCGGTCGCACGAACTCCTCGAGGAACACGGTCTGCGGGCAGAACCAGCCGCACCACAGGCGCCCGAGCAGCGAGGTGAAGAAGAACAGGGAGAACGCCGCGAGCAGGCCCAGCAGGACGAGGTTGAAGCCATCCGCCGCGGTGAACACGGTGCCGAAGAGGAACAGCTCGCGGCCGGGGAGATCGATCCGGAGCAGCGGCTGTCCGGCGATCCGGATCCAGGGCGCCACGACGAGGATGAGGAGCAAGACGATGCCGGAAGCGCGATGCAGGCGCTGGAACCGACCCTCGACGCGCTTGGCGTAGATCCAGTTCCGGCCACGATTGGCGACCATGAGGTGCCTCCTTCGACCGCCGTCTGTGCACACGCCGTGCCATCGTGCTCCGAGCCCGCACGGGCCTTGCTGCTCGGGCCGTGTGCGAAACCGCGCAGGAGGGTGGGGCAAGTGAGCACGGTAGGGTGGCTCCTCGGAGGTGCTGGTGCCCCCTGCTGCGAACCCGCTCCTGCGGGTGGCTCACGTCGTGGTCGACACCCGCTCGGAGGGTCCGGGGCGGCGTACGGCGGTCTGGGTCCAGGGCTGCCGAATCCGGTGCCCGCAGTGCTGCAATCCGGAGCTGTTCTCCTCGCGCGGCGGTGAGCTGGTCGACGCGGCCTCGATCGTCGTCCGCGCCCAGGGCACCGAGGGGCTCACCGTCGTGGGAGGCGAGCCGTTCGACCAGTCGGACGGCCTCGCGGCGCTCGTCGAGGCGGCCGGCGAGCTGTCCGTCGTCGTGTTCTCCGGCTACACCCTCGAGGAGCTCCGAGGCCGCGGCGACCCGGCAACCGACCGGGTCCTGGCTAGCGTCGACGTGCTCGTCGACGGCCGCTACGACCGCGACCGCCCCGACCCCGAGCGGCGCTGGGTGGGGTCCACGAACCAGCGGATCCACTTCCTGACGGACCGCTACGGGCCCGCCGACTTCGAGGGCCCACGCACCGTCGAGCTGCGCTTCGACGGGGAGGAGCTCACGGTCGTGGGGTGGCCCGCGTGGCGGTGACGGCCGCGGAGCGGGCCCTCGTCCAGGTGGCCACGATGCTCGTCGACGGGCGGGATCCGGTCCTCGCGACCCTCGAGGCCCGGGCCGACAAGCCGTCCACGGGCCTCTCGGCGGAGGCGCAGGTCGCGGTGCGCGACCTCCTGCGGGTGGGCGTGGCGCGCCAGCTCGTGCTCGGCGCGGAGCTGCCCCCGTGGCGGCACGTCCCGCCGCTCGCCTTCGGCGAGGCCGCGCTCGACATCGTGCACTGGCTGTACGCGCAGCCCTGCGCGCGCCGCCCCAAGCCGCTGGTGCTGCAGAGCCCGCCGACCGCCGCTGAAGGGCTGCTGCTCGCGCGCCTCGCGGAGATCGTCGACGTGGCGGGGGGCGCGCCGCCGGAGCCGTGTCGCCGCTCGAGCTGGGCCTGGCTGCTCGCCGGCCGGCACCTGGCCCGGCACGGCCCCGTGGACCTCGCCGAGACCGACGTCGAGGTCGTGCTCGACCGCGACCGGGGGCTCCTCCGGGTGCTCCAGCCGCGGCTGCACGACGCCTGGCGCGGGTGGGCGCGCGCCGTGCGGGCGGCGGCCGAGGTCGCGCCGTCGATCGCCCTCGGGGAGCCCCTGCGGGCCTGGGCCGACCGGCTGCTCCCGCACTTCGCCGAGGCCCCCGAGCACGTCGGATTCCTCGCGGACCTCGCGGGGCCGCTCGCCGCCCTCCCGGCCGCCGTGTGGCCGGTCGCCCGGGGCGAGGAGCCCTTGTCTCGCTGGGTCCGTGCCCGCCGCGCAAGGGTCGCGATCCCCGGAGCCCTCGTCGAGCACCTCGGTCGATGGGGAGATCAGTGGCGTCGCACGGGGTTCGTGGACGACGACTACGATCTCGCGAAGCGGTGCCTCGCGAGATTCGAGGCACCCTTGAGGAATCTGCCCGCGCTGCGTGATGTCGTGGCCAGCGCGGAGCGCCTTCCGGAGGTCGGATGAGTCGTGCCTATCGCATCCGGGTGACGTCCTCGCTCACCCACCAAACCAAGGTCGAGGACGGCCTGGAGGTCCGCCTCGAGGTCCTCGACGTGCTCGGGCCGGACCGCACCGCGGCGCTGCTCCAGGCCCGGCTGCGCGAGGAGGGCTGGGCGGTCGACGACGCGGGGCGGGCCCACACGGACGTGGGCGGAGTCGCGGTCGAGATCGACACCAAGACCCAGCGGGTCACGCTGCGCCGTGCCCTCGATCAGGTCGAGGAGATCGAGGCGACCGCGACCGCCCGGACCTACGTGGAGACCTCGGAGCGGGATCGCGCGCTCCTTGCCGAGAAGGCCGAGCAGGAGGCGCTGGCGAAGGCGCGGCAGAGAGATGCCGAGGCGCGCAAGCAGGTCTCCGAGGACCTCGAGCGGGCGCTCGTGGACCTCGTGCCGAGGCTGCGCCAGCTCTCCGATGCGGTGACCCGGGACGGGCTCAAGGAGCGCGCGGGGCAGATGGGCGAGATCCTCGACGTCGCGGAGAACCCCGAGTCGGGCGAGATGACCATCCGGGTGAAGGTGTGAGCCTCACGCTCCCCGAGCACGAGCTGCCGACCTCCCTCGACGGCACCACGGCGACCGAGGCGGCCTATGCCGCCGAGCTCGCGCAGGCCCACGAGGCGCTCACGCGGGGCCTGCCGGTGCTCGTGTCGTGCGACAAGCAGCTCGTGCCCTACTTCTACCGGTGCCTGCGCCATCGCCTCAAGGCCTCCGGCCTCGCCGCGGTCTACCTCGACGGCCGGCCCCAGGAGGGCGACCCGCAGGGCGTCGGCATGATGGGCCTCACCCTGCATCACCTCAAGAACGCCGTGCGCGGGGCCGTCGACCAGCGCGTCCTCGTGATCCCGCACCTCGACCTGCTGATGGGCGGGGTCAGCGGAGGGGGGCTGTCGGGCGAGGCCCGCGAGGCGATCGCGCTTCTCTACGAGAACCCCACCCTCGTGTGGCTCGCGTTCCGGGATCTGTCCCTCGCCGTGCCCGACGTGATCGAGAACCTGTTTCCCCGCAAGGTCCAGATCCTCGGGGTGCCCCGGGATCGCCTCGGCGCGCTCGTCACGCAGGCGGAGGCGCGAAAGCTCGGCCGCGAGCTGCCCGTCTTCCGACTCTACAAGTACGTCTCGGGCGTCAACGCGGTCCAGCTCCGCCGCGCGCTGTCGGCGCTGGACGGCGAGGACTACCCCGCCGATCCCCGGCCCGCCTGGGACCAGCTCCGCCAGTCCACCCTCACCTCCGACGTGTCGGTGCCCGATCTCGACCTGCACCGCGACGTGGGGGGCTACCGCAGGGTCAAGGATCAGCTCCAGACCGAGATCGTGGACCTCGTGAAGGCTCACCAGCGGGCGACCTCCGCCGAGCAGGCGGAGCGGATCGAGCGCCTCGTGCCCCGCGGGATCATCTTCCACGGGCCCCCCGGCACCGGCAAGACGCTGTTCGCGAAGGCCCTCGCGTCCGCCCTCGGGGCGGCCGTGCTCGTGGTGAGCGGGCCCGAGCTCAAGTCGAAGTGGGTCGGAGAGTCCGAGGCGAACCTCCGGCGGGTGTTCGTCCAGGCGCGTCAGAGCGCGCCCGCGATCGTGGTCTTCGACGAGCTCGACAGCTTCGCGTCGCGACGGGATGGCTCCGCCGACACCTCCGGCGTGCAGCACGCCATGGTCAACACGCTGCTCACCGAGATGGACGGGTTCCGCGACAACGAGATGGTGTTCGTCGTCGGCACCACCAACTTCGTGTCTGCGCTCGACCCCGCCCTGCTCCGGCCGGGCCGGTTCGAGTTCCACATCGCGGTGCCGTTCCCGAACGAGGCAGACCGCAGGGAGATCTTGCAGATCTACGACGCGAAGCTCCATCTCCAGCTGTCGGACGAGGCGCTGACCTACGCCGTGCGCCGTACCCGCGACCCGGTCGAGGGCACCGATCAGCCCTACACCGGCGACCATCTCTACGCGATGGCCCGCGCGCTGGCCCGGATCCGCATGCGCGAGGAGCGCTCGGGCCCGAGCCGGCCTGCCGACGTGGAGCAGGCGCTCAGCGCCAACGTGGAGCGGCCCCGCCTCACCCCCGCCGAGGAGCGGGTCGTCGCGATACACGAGTGCGGCCACGCGATCTGCGCGCTGTACTGCGAGCACGTCCCGCCGATCGAGCGGATCACCATCGTCGGTGACCTCGGGGGGAGCCTCGGGAGCGTCCGGCTGGCGGATCCGGTGGATCGCGAGGTGATCACCCGCAAGCAGCTCCTCGACCGGCTCTGCGTGCTCTTCGGGGGCCGGGCCGCGGAGCTGACGATCCTGGGCGATCTGTCCGTCGGCGCGGCGGCCGACCTCCACCGCGCGACCGCGATCGCCCGCGAGATCGTCGAGGTCCTCGGGATGGGCGAGGTCACCGCTGGGTCGTACCGGGTGGGGGCGCCCTCGGAGCCCGTGAAGACGGAGATCGACCGGGCGGTGATGACCCTGCTGAAGGATGCCGACGCCCGTGCCCGGCAGCTCGTCCAGACCCATCGGGCCGAGCTGGAGGCGCTCTGCGAGGAGCTCCTGCAGCGCAAGGTGATCGACGCGTCGGGGCTAGACCGCATCGTCGGGGCAGGCCCCGAGGAGGAACCCGAGAATGGCTGAGCTGATCGTGCAGCTCCGGATCGACCCCGAGACGGGGAAGAAGAACGTCGTCGTGAAGTACGAGAGCGACGCCGATGCGCTGCCCCACGAGCACGAGGAGGACCACCGCAGGCTCGTCGACCAGCTGATCGCGGCGGGCGCGCTGGATCCGTCGGAGGTCGGGGAGGTCGTGGTCGAGCGGCTGCCCGACGAGGCGGACGGGCCCCCGGCGGAGGCCGAGCCCGAGGGCGCGTCGCGTGCCGCGCTCGAGGCAGACGACGGGTGACGCGCCTGCGGTTCGACAGCGAGGACGCGGTCCGGGCCGTGCTCGCGGTCTTGCCGTGGATATCGACCCCGGCAGTTGTGAGCGAATAACGCTCGAAACTCGGGGCGTT
>CAYMSU010000458.1:0-5097 GCA_964393165.1 uncultured Enterobacteriaceae bacterium | reverse complement strand
ACGCGGGCCTGCTGCACCGCGACATCAAGTCCAACAACGTGCTGCTCGACGGCGACAAGCCCCGCCTCACCGACTTCGGCCTCGCCCTGTCCACCGACTCTGCCGACAGCGCGCGCCTCACGCGCACCGGCCAGGTCCTCGGCACGCCCATGTACATGGCGCCCGAGCAGGCCCGCGGCGACCTCGAGGACCTCGGCCCGCCCACCGACGTCTACGGGGTCGGGGCGATCCTGTACGAGATGCTCACCGGCGAGCCCCCGTTCGACGGGGCCTCCGCGATGGCGATCCTGCGCAAGGTCCTCGAGCACGAGCCCGCGTCCCCGCGCGCGGCGGTCCCGGAGCTCCCCCGCGATCTCGAGATCGTCTGCCTGAAGGCGCTCCGGAAGAGCCCCCGCCACCGCTACGGGACCGCACGGGAGCTCGCCGAGGACCTCGAGCGGTGCCTGCGCGCGGAGCCGATCCGCGCTGCTCCACCGAGCCTGGTCGACCGCGCGCGGTGGTTCGCGCGTCGCAACCGCTCCCTGCTCCTCGTCGCCACCGCCGTGTGCCTGACCGCCCTGCTCGTCCTGCTCGGCAGCACCGCAGTGTGGCGCAAGTCCCTGCGCGAGATCACCGCACAGCGCGAGGTCACCGCCGCCGACGCCCTGGCTGCGGTGCTCCAGCGCACCGCCGAGCTCGAGGCCGACGGCAGCCCCGCCGAGGCGGAGCGGGCCTGGCGGAACTTCGCCGAGCACCCCGACCACCGCGGCACGTCGGCGCTGGTGGACGGCTGGCTGGCCCGCGCCGAGGCCCGCGCGCGGGCGGGCGACGGGGAGGGGCGCCTCACCGCCCTCGGCACGGCCTACGCGGCGGCCCCCGACCGCGACCAGGAGCGGGCCCTGCTCGCCCTCGCGAAGGGACTGCGCGACGAGCACGAGCTCGACCGCCTGCTGTTCGTGGTCGACACCTTGCGCAAGCGCGCCCGCATCGAAGACGCGCCGATGGTCCGCGCGCTGATGCGCGACGCGCTCGCCGCCCAGCGCGACCTGCGCACCGCCGCCGAGCTCGGGGCGGACACCCCCGTGGGGCCCGTCCTCGAGGCGCTCTCGCGCGCCACCCGCACCCCCCACCGGGCCGACGCGATCGTGCCCTGGCCCACCCACGGGGACGGGAGCGACGCCGCACTCGCCCTGAAGCGCGAGGACGATCGGCTGGTCCTCGTGCAGGCCACCCCGCGGCTGCGCCGGGTGCGGGCGACCCGCCTGCTGCAGCCCGCCTCCCGCGTGTACAGCCTGCCTGGGGAGCGTCCCTGGCTGCTCGGGACGGCCCCCGAGGGCGGCGTCCACCTCCTCCGGCCGCGCCGCTACAGCCTGGGGGACGCCCTCGGAGAAGGCCCGCTCGCGTCGGTGGCCCACCTCCCCGGAGCGCTCCTGTACGACGCCGCGACCGGCGACGTCGACGGCGATGGCGCCGCCGAGCACTACCTCGGCGCCGGTCAGCAGCTGCTCCGCTTGTCGACGGGCGGGCCCGCGTTCGAGGTGCCGCATCCCCGCACCCAGGCGGCCGCCTCGGAGATCACCGCCCTCGAGGTCGTCGATCTCGACCAGGACGGTCACGACGAGCTCGTCGTGGCGGCCGCCGAGTGGGGAGCGTACGACGTCCGGGTGCTCGGCCGAGGTCCCGACCCCCGCCCCGAGCAGCTCGTGCTCGAGGGGCGGACGAAGCTCGGCGTGGTCACCGACCTCGCGGTCTTGCCCACGCCCGGCGGCGAGCCCACGCTCCTCGCCGACAAGCGCGACCAGTGGGCGAACCTCCGGGTGTTCCCCGACGAGGCGCCGCTCGGCGTGCCTGCAGGCCTCCTCCGGCTGCGGCTCGACGACGACGGCGCGTTCACGTCCACCCGGATCGCGCGGCGCGCGTGCGACACGCTCACCGTCGGCGACCTCGACGGAAACGGCATCGCGGACGCGGCGGCGACCTGCGGCGACGACGTGCTCCTGCTCGTCCAGGCCGAGGACGGGTCCCTGCACGAGGTCTGGCTGCGCGACCTGCGCCTCCTCGCGCTGCACGACGTCGATGACGATCCGGCGGTCGAGCTCCTCGTCGCCGACCCCGCGAGCGACGGCACGGTGTGGGTGTTCGGCGCCGGCCGGGGGCGCCCCCCGGTCCTCGCGGACCGCCCTCCGCGGGTGCGGCCCGCGCCCGGCGACGCCGACCCGGCGCTCCAGGCCGCCTGGAACCGCGCCGAGGATCTCGCCTACATCGGGCGCACCGAGCAGGCGGCGGCCGCGATGGCGAGCCTCGCGGAGCTGTACTGGGGCCGACCCCACGGGCGCGACGCGCTGCTGCGGGCAGCGCGCCTGTACGGGGAGGCGGGGGCTCACCGCGAGGCCGCCGAGCGCTACCTGCAGGCGGCCGACCAGGCCGACGTCCACACCGCCCAGCGGGCCCAGCTCGCCGCCGCCCGCGCGTTCCGCGCCGCCCACGAGCACGACCGCGAGCTCGAGCTGCTCCGCGCGCTTCACGCAGCGGGCCGGCTCCCCGACGACGAGCTACGGCACCTCGCCGAGCTCCGCATGCTCGACGCCCGTCCCACCCTCGACCTCGACCTGGCGCAGCCGCTGACCGAGGCCTGGGTCGTCGAGGCCCCCCTCGGCGTGCACCGCGCGGCCAGCGGCGGGCTCCGGGTCGAGGCCTACGGCCACCGGCCGCTCGCCCGGATCCCGCTCTCGTTCGACGGGGGCGCGCTGCAGCTCGACCTCGCGCTCGCGGTCGAGCGCGCGGAGTGGGATGGGGGACTCGACATCGCGCTCGTCGACCGCGTGTCGGGGGCGTCCCGAGGGATCCGGATCGAGGCGCGGGGCGGCGGCGAGGTCGTGAGCCGCTGGCTCGACTGCCACGCCGGGGCCGCCCACGTGCGCCACCGCCTCCCCACGGAGTCCGGGCTCCTGAAGGTTCAGCTGAAGGTCTTCGGCGATGGCTCGGGGCTCGCGTGCCGCCTCGCGGGCCCGGGCGAGGAGATCCAGGAGGCGATCCGCCAGGTGCCGATCGCCTTGCCCCCGGCGGGCCAGGCGCCGTCGCAGTGGGATCTCGTGCTCCGCGCGACCGGCGCCGACGACACCCTGGTGGAGGGGGTGATCGAGACGATTCGGGTGCGCGGTGCGGAGGCCCGGCCCCCCCTCCCCGACCCGCGGCAGGCCGCCCGCCGTGCGCTCGCCAACGGCGACCTCGAGGGGGCGGCCGCGCTGCTCCGCAGCGGACCCCAGGATCCCGTGCTCGGCCTGGCGCTCGCCGCCGAGCGGGGGGACCGCCCGGAGCTCGTCCAGGCGGTCGACCGCGCCCGCGCGCACGGCCACGAGGTCGGCGTCCGTCACCTCGTCCACGCGCGCCTGGACGCCCTCGGCACGCTCCTGCGATCGGTGCTCGGCGGCCGGTGGCCGCAGACGTTCGCCGAAGCCTGGGGCAGCCAGCTCCTCACCCACAGCACCGACGAGGTACTGGTGGAGGCGCTGCTCCGCCACCTCGGGGGGATCGAGCGCCAGGAGCCGCGCTCGGAGGCCGAGCGTCGGGCGCTGGTGGTGCTCAACGCGCGGCGGGGGCGAGCGGCGTCGCGGGCGGGGCGCCTCGACCTGGCCGAGGCCAGCCTGCAGCGGGCGGTCGACCTCCACGCCGGGCTCCCGACGGCCCCACGGGAGGGTCTCGCGCGCCTCGTCGCCGGGGCGCACCTCGATCTCGCAGGCGTCACGATCGCGTCGGGCGCGCCGCCCTCCGACGCGTTCGCCCACGTGGAGCGGGGCCTGGCCGCGAGCGCCGCGCCTGAGGTCGTCGCCGACATGGTGTCGGTGCGGCCAGACCTCGCCCCCTTGCGCGACCTGCCCGCCTGGAGCAGGCTCGTCGCCCGCGTCCAGCGAGGCGCGCCGCCTCGCGACGAGACGCGGGGGGGCTCGGCGGGGTAGAACCGTCCCGGCAATGCTGCTCGAGGAGGACAGATGCGCCTGCCCGCATTGGTCGTGCCGCTGGCCATCGGCCTCGGCGCGTGTGAGAACCCGCCCAACGTCTTCACCGTCCAAGACGACATCCAGCTCGGCCAGAATCTCAAGGACGAGATCAACAACAAGCCGAAGGAGTTCCCCGTCGTCGACCGCGCGGACGCGCCGGCAGCCTACGCCGAGCTCGACCGCATGTTCGACAGCGTGCTCAACTCCGGCCGGCTGCGGTTCGCGAACGACTTTCCGTGGGAGATCCACCTGATCGACGACGACAAGACGCTCAACGCGTTCGCCGCGCCGGGTGGTCAGATCTGGGTGTACAGCGGGCTCATGCGCTTCCTCGAGACCGAGGATCACTTCGTGGGCGTGCTCGGCCACGAGGTCGCTCACGCCGACCGGCGGCACAGCACCCGCCAGCTGACCAAGGCGGTGGGCCTCTCGGTGCTGCTCGACATCGTGTTCGGCGAGGACGAGCCGGGCCTCGCGGCCGACGTCGCGGCGGCGCTGCTCACCCTCGAGTTCAGCCGCCAGGACGAGGCGGACGCCGACCAGTGGTCCGTCGCCTACCTGTGCGAGACGCCCTACGCGGCCAACGGGGCCGCCGGCTTCTTCGAGAAGCTGCTCACCAAGAGCACCTACCAGATCCCCGAGTTCCTCTCCTCGCACCCGTCGTCGGAGAGCCGGGTGCAGGACATCAACATGATGGCCGACGACCTCGGGTGCTCCACCAAAGAAGACGCAGACGCTGACTGGGCCGCGGTCCTCGCCACGCTGCCGTAGCCCTCGCCCGAGGCGGGATCACCCGGTGATCGCGCCTCGCCAGATCACGTGGTGGTCCGCCACCACCCACGCCTCGATCGAGCGGCCGAGATCGGTCGCCACCGGGATCTCGAGGCGAACGTGCGAGGGCGCGCCCGCCTCGTCGAGCACGACCTCGGTGCGCGTCGAGTAGTCGATGTTGACCGGGGCATACGCGCTCGTGTCGACCAGCAGGAGCCCCCAGAGCGGCGCCCGCCTCGCCTGGGGATCTCCGGCGAGCGCGGCCCGCAGCGTGCGCCGGCTCGCATCTGCGCGCACCTGCACGACCTCGACGTCCGGGGGCGGCGTGGGCGCCAGCGGCTCCGCCGCG
>CAYMSU010000457.1:0-5108 GCA_964393165.1 uncultured Enterobacteriaceae bacterium | reverse complement strand
GGGGACAGGTCGCGGCCGTCATGCCGCGACCCCCATCCCCCTGCCGCGCACGAGATACAGCAGCCCCCCACCCCCCACGTGCACGACGTCCACGAGCATCCACCAGGTCGGCCACCGCGTGATCATGAGCACAACTCCGGGTCCTCGTCTGCCTCGCTCGGGCCCAGTCTACCGTCCGCGCCGGGGTTGCCGACCATGACCGACCTGCTCGACAAGGTCGCCGCGCTGCTGCGCCGCGCCGACAGGCTGCTCTTCGTGACCGGCGCCGGAGTCTCGGCAGACAGCGGTCTGCCGACCTACCGCGGGATCGGCGGGCTCTACGACGGCGTCACCTCCGACGCCGGCCCGCCCATTGAGCAGATCCTGTCGGGGCCCATGCTGCGAGCCGACTCGGCCCTCTGCTGGACCCACAACCCCGGGGTGAGCGCGATCAGCGACCAGGTGCCGTGGCGGCTTCGCGAGCGCGCAGCCAGTGCCCTGCGGGCACTCCAAGCTCGACTGGACGCGTGACCCCGAGTGGGGAGGGGTCCCGCCGGTGCACTACCGGTGGGCCCCCGCCTCGGTCAGGCGCCCGTTCTTGGGGGCGTGAGGGGGGACCAGCGGACCCGCCAGCCACGGAGATACATTGGCGGGCCATGGAGGAACGATGCGCGGCATCTTCATCATCGTCGGCCTCGCGGTCGTGGGCGCGGGCTGCAGCGGCGAGCCCGACTGCGACACCGTCTTCTGGTACACCGATGCCGACGGTGACGGCTTCGGCGCCGGGCCCGAGCTCACCGGCTGCCCCGACGAGCGCCCCGCCGACGCCGTGAGCATCGCCGGAGACTGTGCCGACAACGACGCGCTCATCTCCCCCGGCGCCCCCGAGCTGTGCAACCGGTTCGACGACGACTGCGACGGCCGGATCGACGACGCCGATCCGTCCGTCGACCCCGATGACCAGTCCACGTTCTTCACCGACCTCGACGACGACGGCTACGGCGACGAGACCAAGCCCGTGCTGGCATGCGTCCAGCCCGACGGCACGGCCCTCGTCGCCGGCGACTGCAACGACGAGGACGCGGGCGTCAATCCCGCCGCCCAGGAGACCTGCGACGACTTCGCGGACCTGAACTGCGACGGCCGGAGCCCGCTGGACGACAACGACAACGACGGCGTCCGGATCTGCAACGACTGCGACGACGCCGACGCCGAGGTAGGGCGGGCCCCCCAGTGGTACCGCGACGAAGACAACGACGGCTTCGGGGACCTGAGCCGGCCCCAGGTGGCCTGCGAGCGCCCCCAGGGGTTCGTCGCCGACAGCACGGACTGCGACGACGAGAGCATCGTCGTGAACCCCGACGCGGACGAGCGGTGCGACGAGATCGACAACGACTGCGACTTCCTGGTCGACGACGACGACGATGACGTCCAGAACGCGCCGACGTGGTTCAGCGACGGCGACGGCGACACCTTCGGCAACCCCGACGAGAGCGAGACGGCGTGCCTCGCCCCCCCGGGCACGGTCTCGAACGGCGAAGACTGCGACGACGGAGATCCCAAGCTGGGGCTCCCGCCCACCTGGTACCTCGACGGAGACGACGACGGCTACGGGGACGAGCTCGGCAAGCCCCAGACCCAGTGCTTCGCCCCCGACGCCACCTACGTCGACAACAACGAGGACTGCGACGACAAGGACCCGCTCCGCAACCCGCTCACCGAGTGGTGGGGCGACACCGACGGCGATGGCTACGGCGAGGAGTCGGACATCCTGGCCCAGTGCGAGCAGCCCGAGGACTACGTCGACAACTCCGACGACTGCGACGACACGACCCACCTCGTGCACCCGACCCGCTTCGACTTCGACGACGACCGCGACAACGACTGCGACGCGGAAGAGGACGAGGACGTGGGCACCGAGCTGTACGACTCGAGCGACATTCAGGCGATCGTCGACAAGGAGTGCGGCTCCTGCCATGTCGACGCGACCAACGGCGGGCTGAACATGACGACGGTGCACTCGGCGGTCGTGGACGTCGCGTCGGGCGACGTTCCGAGCATGGATCGGGTGGAGCCCGGGGATCTGCGGAACTCGTACCTGTGGCACAAGCTGGAGGGCACCCACCTCGACGTCGGTGGCGCCGGCGACCCGATGCCCCAGGGCGGCACCCTGAAGGACACCGATCTCGACACGTTCGAGACCTGGATCCTCGAGGGCGCGATCGAGTAGGCCTACAGCGCCCGGCCGCCGAGCCGCGCGGACACCTCGACCGCCGAGCGCACCGCGCCCTCGTGAAGGCCGTCGCCCAGCCACGCCCCGACGAACCAGGTGCGGCGCTCCCCGTTGTGGGCCCGAGGTCGAACTCCGACGGGGTGTGGATGCCCCGGCGGTCGTAGACCCCGCGGTCGGAGTGCACCACCGTGGTGACGGTCTCCGAGCGCCACGCCGCGAAGCGGGAGGACTCCTCGGGGGTCGCGTCGGCGAGCAGCCCCGAGACCGCGCCCGGCGGGACCGCGAGCACCGCCACGTCGAAGTCCTCGGCGCCGAGCGGGCTGTGCACGACCACTCCGCGGGGCGTGCGCCGGATCGCGTGCACCGGCGTGCTCGCGCGCACGGCTCCGCGCAGCTGGGCGAGCACCGCCTCGACGTAGGTGTACGCGCCCCCGGGGAGCCGCGTCCACCGGTTGGGGGTGAGGAACTCGCGCAGCATGGGCAGCGCCAGCGCCGCGGGGAGCGCCTCGACCTCGGCGTAGTCGGTGCTGTAGGCGTACATGAGCAGCGCCTTGACCCAGGTGGTGAAGTCGCTGTCGTCGAGGAACGCCGCGATGGGCTGGTCGTAGAGATCCTCGGCGGCGCTCGCCCGCCTGAGGTAGCGCCTGCGCCGCAGCGCCATCGGGATCAGGCGCGCGAGCTCGATCCACGCCTGGGGCGACCCGAGCCCCTCCCGCAGCACCTTGCCCGGCGTCACGTAGTGCCCGCCGAGGAGGTACAGGCCCGTCTCGCCGCCGTCGAGGTCGACGACCGGGACGCCGAGCTGGTCCATCCATCGGTGGAAGGTCGGGAAGTGCCTGCGATCGAACTCGAGCACCCCGCAGTCGAGCGTGACGCCGGCGGGAAGGTCCGGAGCGGGGACGTTGCCGCCGAGCGTGCGCACGTGGCCGCCGAGCACCGGTGCGGCCTCGAACACGGTGACCTCGAAGTGGGCGTCGAGCAGCCAGGCCGTGGCGAGCCCGCTCGCGCCTCCCCCGATGACGGCCACCCGGCCCCTCACACCTCGTCTCCGGTGATCGCGGCGTACAAGCGGGCGCCGGTCCACAGGGTGCCGGTGAAGCCGGGGAATCCCGAGGAGGCATTGCAGAAGTACAGCCCGGGAACCGACGTGCGCCAGTCGAGCCGCGCGCCCCCGACGTTGTCCGGCGTGAGCTCCGAGCCGTAGGAGTTCCCCGCAGGGGTCCGCACGTAGCGCTCGTTGGTCGTGGGCGAGCCCGTGCTCCGGTACACGAGGTGGTCGCGGAGCCCGGGCACGTAGTCGCGCTCGACGACGTCGAGGATGCGCTCGAAGATCTCGCGCTTCTTCTGGCGGTAGGCGCGCGCGTCGGCGTTCTTGAGCCGCTGGAAGCGGCCGTGCTCGGCCACGGTGAGGAACTCGATCAGCTCGGTTCCCTCGGGCCGATCCGACCGGTCCGGGGTGAGCAGCCCCGGGGTCGTGATCGCGAAGCTGGGGGCCGAGTAGTCGCCGTCGAGCATCGCGGCGAACGCCCGGTTCAGGTCGGCGTGCTCGGCGTGGAACACGTTCCAGCGCCCGAACCCGTGGGCCCGCAGGTCGAGGCCCTCCACGGCGCAGTAGGCCATGAAGTTGGACTCCGAGTACCGGTACTGCAGGCGGCGCCGCACGCGGGGGGAGAACCGCTCGAGCCCGAGCTGCTCGGCCACGTGGCGCGGATCCTGGTTGGTGACGACCTCGCGACCGCGGTGCTCCTCGAACTCGCCGGTGCCCGAGTCGGCGGCGGCGAGCACCTCGGCCCGCACGCCGACGACCCGCTCGTCGTCGAGCAGGAACGTGTCGACGTGCCGGCGGTAGAGCACCTCGCCGCCCCCCGCCTCGATCACGCGGACGAGGCTGTCGACGACGTGCTCGAAGTGGTGGGTGGGGTAGTAGGCGCCGCGGACGTAGCCGCAGAAGAGCATGACCCAGGCGAGGAACGAAAGGCACTCGGGCGGGAGCAGGAAGTCTGGCCACTGCAGCCCGAGGAGCGCCTGGGCCTCGAGGGGCAGCCCGTGGCGGTCGAACACGTCCTGCAGGGTGGCGCCGCGGTTGCGGAGCAGCGCCAGCCCCCCGCGGGGGCCGAGCGGCTGGGCGAAGGACGGCGGCCAGCGGCCGAGGCCGTCGTCGGTGGCGCGGACGTCGTCGAGGAAGCTCTCGAGCGCGCGCCGGTGGCCCGGAAAGAGCGCGACGAGGCGTCGGAGCAGCTCGTCGAGGTCTCCAGGGACGTCGAGCGCGTAGCCGGGGATCCGCATGTGATCGAACCCGTCGGGATCGTAGCGCTCGAAGGTGACGTCCTGATCGAGCCCGAGGCGCTCGAGGACCCGGGTGACGATCTCCCCCGGCCCGCAGTTCCACACGTAGTGGAGCTGCGCGTTGAACCGGTAGGGGCCGGCCTCGAAGGTGTGGCCGTAGCCCCCCGGGACCTCGTGGGCCTCGAGGATCCGCACACGGCGGCCGGCGCGCGCCATCAGCGCGCCGAACGTGAGGGCGGACAGGCCGCTCCCGACGATCAGGTAGTCGGGATCGCCCATGCGCCCTCCTGGTCCGGACTGGCTCCCTCCGGAGCTCGGGTGCGATCTTGGCATACGGACCTGGCTCGGGGAACAACCCGCCTTCGTCGCTTCCGGCGGACAGGCGGCTTCAGGAATGGCGCAGGGTGTCGCAAGCACTCCGGAACGCGCATCGAGCGGACTAAGCCCCCGGAGTCCCCCACTCCCGGAGTCCTGGTCTCATGTCCCGATGGCTTGCTCTCTCTGTGCTGGTCGCTTGTGGCAGCCCCGACGACGACGCCGCATCCGGGCCCGACACGGGCGCCGCGTCGGCCGGCGACTGGTCGCGCACCGTCGTGTACGACGCGGCGCC
>CAYMSU010000456.1:0-5114 GCA_964393165.1 uncultured Enterobacteriaceae bacterium | reverse complement strand
CCAGCTCCTCGCGCGGCACGGCGGCCTAGAGATCGACAAGACCGACGGGTTCCTCCTTCTCTTCGAGCAACCTGCCGCGGCCGCCGCCTTTGCGATGGCCTACCATGCGACCCTCGCCGGACTGCCCGAGCCGCTTGAGGCACGCATCGGGCTGCACGTGGCCGAGGTCTTGCTTCGCGAGAACCCCCCCGAAACGGTGGCTCGAGGCGCCAAGCCCATCGAGGTCGACGGCCTCGCCAAGTCGGTCGCCGCGCGAGTCATGTCGCTGGCGCGGGGCGGGCAGACGCTCGCCACCCCGGAGGCCATCGCCCTGCCTGCCGAACGCGATGCGTTCGTGGGCCGCACCGAGGAGCTGCGCCGATTGTCCGAGCTGTTCGACGGGGGGGCTCGACTCGTCAGCCTGCTCGGCATCGGGGGCACGGGCAAAACCCGGCTCGCGACCCACTACGGCAGCACATGGCGGGGGTCGTGGCCAGGTGGCGTGTGGTTCTGCGACCTCTCCGACGCACGCAGCGTGCACGGAATCGCTCACGCCGTGGCCCTCGCCCTCGACGTTCCCCTCGGTCGGGGCGACCCGGTCCTTCAACTCGGACATGCGATCGCGGGGCGGGCACGCTGCCTCGTGATCCTAGACAACTTCGAGCAGGTGGCCGAGTACGCGAGAGACACCCTCGGGCGATGGCTGGATCGGACGCCGGAGGCCCAATTCCTGGTCACGACCCGTGAATTGCTCGGGGTCCCCGGAGAGACGACGGTCGACCTGGCGCCGCTCGACCGCTTGAATGCGGTCACCCTGTTCGACGCGCGGGCAGCGCAGGCCCACGCCGGCTACGCCCCCGACCCCGAGGTGGTGGGCGACTTGGTCGACGTGCTGGACCGGCTTCCCCTCGCCATTGAGTTGGCGGCCGCACGAGTCCGAGTCATGCCCCCGGATCGGCTGAGGGCCCGGCTAGGCGACCGCTTTCGGGTGCTGCGCGGCAAGGGCCGACACGATCGCCACGCCACGCTCCGCGCAACCCTGGACTGGTCCTGGGATCTTCTGTCCGACGACGAGAAGGCGGCCCTGGCGCAGCTTTCTGTCTTCGAGGGGGGGTTCACCCTGGACGCTGCGGAGAACGTGCTCTCCCTCGAACGCCTATGGGCCACGGAGGCCATGCAATCGTTGGTCGACAAGTCGCTCGTCCGCGTCGGCGGCGAAGGTCGATTCGAGCAATTGGTCTCGATCCAGGAGTACGCCGCGGAGAAACTGGACGGGCTTGGCCAGCGGAGCCTGGCCGAGCTCCGACATGGCGCTTTTTAGGCCCGGCTGGGGACGAGAGAGTCGCTGGACGCCGTCCACGCGCCTGGGGGCTTTGAACGCGTCCATGCGATGATCGCCGAGCTGGACAACATCGTCGCGGCGTGCCGGCGAGCGGTCAAACGAGAGGACGCCGCCATGGCACTGAAGGCGTTCCTGGCAGCTCAGATCGTGTTCAGGCAACGTGGACCGTTTCAGCTCCGGATCACGCTGGCCACGGAGATTCATGCGCTCTCAATGACCCCTGCGGAGCGGGCCCTCGCCGCTCGGGCGCTTGGCAGCGCACTCCAGGCGTCGAAGACGCGATCGTGCTCTCCGACGACGAGGGCCTGCTGCTGGTCGACGAGACCCAGGCCGTCCTCGACGACGCAGCCAGAGGCGGGATCGCCGCCCAGGTCGACGGCGACGACACCTGCGTGCAGCGCGACTCCCCGAACGACGTCAACGACCACTTCCTCGTGCGCGTGGGGACGCCGGTGAAGGCGTCGCTCCGGAGCGGGCAGTCCACGGACCTGACGGTTGGCGGCCAGGACCTCACGTTCCTGGTGGCGGGCGCCTACCGCACGCGCGACTGCGCGGATGGGTGCGGTGACCTCTCCTGGCTCGTCACACGACGGACGCCCTAGCAGTCCGTCGGACACAGGTGTTGGCGATGGTGCGGCTGGACCTCACCGATCACAGGAGCTCGATCAGCTCCGCCAGCGGGTTGCGGCCCAGCACCCAGGGGTAGAACACGCTGCCCAGCCAGCCGTGCGCCACCCCCAGGGGCCACAGGTTGCGCCACCGCTGAAACAGCAGCACGTACACCGCCCCCAGGCCCGCCGTCGCCAGCACCAGCAGCGGGTGCTCCACGTGCAGCAGGCCGAAGCCAACGCCCCCCAGCACACACGCCGCACCCCGCGACAGCCCCGTCAGCACCCGCAGGTTGTCGACCACCAGCGCCTGCACCAGCCACTGCTGGACCAGCCCCCAGACCGGGTACACCAGCAGCGACAGCCACAGGTACGGCACCAGCAGCGAGCGCCCCGCGGCCACCGCCACCGCCGCGCTCCCCACCACCGCCACCGCCCCCAGCGGCAGCAGCACGCGAAGCAGCGGGCCCCGGCCCACCGTCGGATCCAGCCCCCAGCGCGCGATCAGCGCAGGCTCCCGGCGGACCCGCCAGACCAGCCACGCCCCGGCCGCCGCCATCGTCACCACGATGAACCCCGCCAGCGGGGCCACCGCCGCCGGAGGCTTCGGCAGCACCAGGAACCCGAGCCCCGCCGCCAGCACCGCCGCCACCTCCAGCTTGCGCAGCGTCACGCCTCCTCGGCGATCGCGTGGGCCATCAGCCCGTCCAGCGAGACCTTGCGCAGCGCCCGCTCGTGCGTGCTCTCGAGGTCGACCGGGCACGCCACGCCCGCCTCGAACGCCTCCGCCCAGCTCCCCGCGCACACACACCACCGATCGCCCGGCCGCAGGCCCGGAAAGCCGAACTGCTTCGCCGGGGTGATCAGGTCGTTGCCCCGGTCCCTCAAGAACGCCAGGAACTCCGCCGTGACCTGCGCGCAGACCGTGTGACAGCCGCGATCCGCGTCGTCGGTGTTGCAGCACCCGTCGCGGAACCAGCCCGTCAGCGGCGCCTGGGAGCACGCCTTCAGCGGCGTTCCGAGCACGTTCACGGAGCGGTCCATGGAAGCTTCCTCCAGCTGACTACGTGCGCGCAGTGTACCCTCGCGACGGGAGGTCATCGATGCCGTGGTGGTGGCTGCTCGCCTGCTCGAGCGACCCCGCAGACCCGCTGCGGGACGCGCTCGACACGTCGTCCAGGCCCCCTGGGGGGCCCGCGACCGTCGTCGACGTGATCCCGTCCCAGCCGTGGAACGCGAACGAGCTGCAGATCCTGCTCGAGCTCTCCGCCCCCGCCCCCGCAGCCGTGCTGTGCACCGGGCCCGAGCCCGACGAGGCCCACGTCGTCGAGGCCACCGCGGCGAGTCGGTCCCACGAGCTCCGCGTCGCCGGGCTGCTGGCCGACACCCGCTACACCTGCGAGGCCGCCGCCCTCGCGCCCGAGGGCATCCAGGCCGTCCACCCCTTCGAGGTCACCACCTCGCCGCTGACCGACGACGGGCTCCCCGAGCTCGTGGCCGAGACCCTCGATCCCGGCGCGGGGCGAGAGTACGTCTTGCTCAACCACCGCATCGACTGCAAGCCGACCGGCGAGCGGCTGATCGTCGTCGACCGCGAGGGGCGGATCCGCTGGCACGGGCACGCCGACCCGCGCGCCGGGCCGTCGCTCGAGTTCGCCCACCACGAGGGCCCCGACGGGGAGGACTGGTTCACGTGGGGCGGGGGCTGGACCCCGAATCCCGCGGGCCGCCCCCGGCAGCTGGAGCTCTTCGGCGGCGCCGAGCGCTACGACTCGATCGAGGCGATCGGCGAGGAGCTCGACCAGCGGTTCCATCACGACGGCAAGGAGCTCGACGACGGGCGCTTCCTCACCCTCGAGGAGCCCTGGGTGCGGAACGGCGACCGGCGGTTCCGCGGCTTCGGGGTCCGCCGCCTCGACCCGGTGAGCGGCACCACCGACTTCGCCTACGACAGCCAGCGCGGCTTCGACGAGGGGCACCTTCCCGCGGGCCAGGGCGACGTGTGGCACGCCAACTGGGCCGACATCGCGACCGTGGGCGACGAGGAGGTGCTGTACGTGAGCCTGTGCTTCCTGTCCCAGGTCGTGGCCATCGACGTCGCGACCGGGGAGTGGCGGTGGACCTTCGGCCCGGGCGGCGACTTCACCCTGTTCGACGTGTCGGGCGAGCCGCTCGGCGCCGACCAGTTCCCGCAGTGCCAGCACGGGCTGCAGACCACCGGAGACCGGCTGCTCGTCTACGACAACGGCTGGGGCCGGCAGTACTCGCGCGCCTCGGAGTACGCGCTCGACGAGTCCTCGGGCACCGCCACGCTGCTGTGGGCCTGGACCGAGGACGACTGGTACGAGGGCACCCTCGGCAGCGTCGACTGGCTCCCGGGCGGCCGGGTGCTCGTGGGCATGGGCCACGCCGAGTGCCACTCCGCGAGCCCTGGCGACTACACCACCGTGGTGGAGATCGATCCGCGGCGCAACCAGAAGCTCTGGGAGGCCCGCTACGCGCGCCACGAGGACATGGCCTACCGCGCGGACTGGGCTGACCCTTGCAGGTTGTTCGCCAATGCCCGATATTGCGACGCGGTCGCGGACCGTCGGGCGGCGCTCGACGCGCGTTTCGCCCCGTTCCGCCCTTGAGGCTTGGCCCCCGCGCCCGGCAGTGGACTATGCTCCGCGGCGACGCTTTGGAGCATCTCGATGAGCCCCTTGTTCGAAATCACCCACGGCGGCGGCAGCAGCGGCGAGGTCACACTCGACGCCAAGCGCCGTGGCGAGCTCCAGTACACCGCCCGGAACCTCGAGCAGGGCCCGCTGAACGCCCGCGCCACGGTCGTCGGCACGGCTCCGGCGAACGCGAGCTGGACGAACATCCGCCCGCGCGACCTGGACTTCGATGCCGGGGGCACCAACTCGTTCACGATCAAGATCCTGGTGCCGCGGAACATCGCGCCCGGCACCTACTCGTTCCGGGTGCTCCTGTCGGACAACGACGATCCCGATGACCGCTACACCGAGGGCCCGCCGTTCTCGGTCACCGTCCCCGAGGAGGCCCCGGCCAGAAAGCCGTTCCCCTGGTGGATCCTCGGCGTGGTCGGGGGCGTGGTCCTCCTCGTCCTCCTGATCGTCATGATCATCGTGCTCCTCCCGGGCTCCGGGCCGAAGATCAAGAAGGTGACGGACGTGACCGGC
>CAYMSU010000455.1:0-5126 GCA_964393165.1 uncultured Enterobacteriaceae bacterium | reverse complement strand
CTGATCCCGCACCACCCGGCGAAAGCGCCCTCCGAGGAGGCGTAGGCCCGCCGGAACCACACGCGGCGGTCGACCTCTCCCGGAGGCACCCGTCCCGGGGCAGGATACGCGGCGTCGGCGGAGGCGAGATGATCGGCTGGGTGTGGGTGGTGGCCTCGGCGCAGGGCGCCGATCTCGGGGAGTACATCGGGCGCTTCGAGGCTCCCGCCGAGGTGGTCGAGCAGGCCGTGGGCCAGGCCGTCGAGGACGGTGCGGCCCAGTTCTCGGCGCTGTTCCGGGGGATCGCCCGGCGCCGGCTGCAGGAGTCCATCCACGGCTCGCCGTGGCTCACCATCGCGGCGGCCGGCGAGCAGGTGACGATCGCCTCGGCGCGGCGGCCCGAGGGCCTCGCCACGCGGCTCGACGGCGCCCCGGTGCCGCTGAAGACGGACGACGGCAAGCCCGCCACCGTGCGCCGCTGGCTCGCCGACGGGCAGCTCCGGAGCGAGGCCTGCGACGAGGAGGGAGCCTGCGTGGCGCACACGTTCGCGCTCACGGGCGACACCCTCGTGGTCACCCGCACCACCCGGTCGCCGCAGCTGCCGTCCCCGATCTCGTTCGAGATCCGCTACCGCCGGGCGTCGTCGACGGACTGACGCGCGGCCGCCGACCCCCGCGCCGCCGACGGAACGGGACGCCTGAACAAGACCAGGACCAGCAACGGCCAGCTCATGAACACGGGCACGTTGCACGCCAGCGCGAGCGCGTAGCTCTCGGGATTGTCCCGGTAGTAGATCCCCATCGCGAGCGTCTCCACGGCCAGCACCGCGACCGCCCAGACCAGGTGGAGCGGGCGCGCCGCCGGGCGGGCGAGCAGCGCGAACGCGCCGGGCACCAGCGCGAGCACGTAGAGGAGGGCGCTGACAACGATCGTCCACCGCGCCTCGGTGGAGAGCTCGGTGGCGGGCGTGGCGGGCGTGTCGACCGCGGCCATCGCCAGCCACCCGAGCCCCGTGCAGCCGGTCGCCAGGACGCCGTAGACGCAAGTGATCACCCGATCAGCCGCAGCGTCGTGTTGGCGGAGGGCCGGCGCCCTCCGTTCTTCGTGCCGAGCGACTTCGGTGCCTCGAAGACATCGGACATGGGAGCTCCCCAGCGCGGCGCCGGGCGAGCGTACCAGAACCTGGGGGTCCCCCCACCGCCCGGCGAGGTCCTCGACGGTGGCCCAGGTCTGGCGGCGCAGCTCGGCGACCTCTGTGACGGAAACCCAGGTCCCCCGCGCCAGGTCACCGTGCCGCGTGGTCAAGGCCCCGGACCCCCGCGGGCGGGTCGGGGCGGCCGCGCACGGGACCTGCCGGGCCCGCGACGCTCCTGGCGGAGACACGACGTGACCGCCGGGGGGAGATCGTGACCGCCCTCGGGTCGCTGCAGGGCTCCGGGGTCCTGCCCTCGCCTCTCGCCGAGCCACGACGGGACACCTGGGTCTCCTGCGCTCGCCTCGGCGAGTGGATGCAGGACACCCAGGTCTCGTGTCGGGACTCGGCGACCTGCGTCGGGCGCCTGGGCGCACCGCCATCCCTTGCCACGGCGGGATGTGCCACAATCCCTCTTGCGGTTTGCCGTTGGAGGTGGAGATGGCCGAGACCACGATGGATTTGCTCCGGTGGTGGCCACGCCGCAGTACCTGTTCGCGCTGGTCCGCACGCACAAGACGACGGAGAACCGCTTCCTCGACGTGCCGGATGGGCTGGTCACCAGCGAGCAGGATCCCGACCACTACCGGGATGCCTGGCTGCGGCTGAACCTCCCGCGCGCCGACGAGCACAAGTTCTGCATCTACTTCGGGGTCTGGCCCTCGGGGACGGTCACCGACGACACGGCCCTCCGCCTCCGGTACATCCCGAGCTGATCCGACCAGGCCTGCAGACGGCTGCGGCCGAAGGCCACGTTCGGGAGCCGCCGCCCGTAGGCCTGCAGACGGGTGCGGCCGAAGGCCACGTTCGGGAGCGGCCGCCCGTACGAGCGTCTACAGGGCGGTCCGGTGCTCCGAGCAGTCCGCCGCGGGAGCCGCGAAGTTGCCGTGGACGGAGCTCACCTCGCAGACCTTCATCGTGATCGCGTTGGCCGCGCGGTCGTCCTGGAAGTCCACGCGCAGGTACTTGTTGTAGTCCGCCGAGCCGCAGTGGAAGACGGGCACGTCGTGACCATCGACGGCCAGACTCCCGGTCTTGCCGATCTCGTGGTGGCGATGCCCGGCGAAGATCCCCACGACGCGGTCCTTGTACGGCGCCAGGACGCCCGCCAGGGTGGTCCGGTGCTCAGCGGTCATGTGGTCGTCCCAGTCGTGCAGGTTCACGACGATGACCCGATCCGCGGCCAGGCCCTGCAGGTTCGCCTCCAGCCAGTCGAACGAGGGCTGGATGTCTACCTGGAAGGAGTGCACCCCGCCCCGGTAGCCGTAGGTGAACCGGGTCTCGTAGGCGGGGTAGTTGTGCAGCTGAACGAAGTGGACCCGACCGATGTCCCAGGAGTAGGCCAGGCTCCCCGAGACGTTGCGCCAGGGGGTGGCGTTCGTGGGGTTGTTGTCGAGCTCTGCGTCGAAGTCGATCTCGTGGCCCCCCTCCTCGAGCTTGGAGACCACGGTCTTGAGGTGCCAGACCGACCGATACGCGCAGTGGTTCCTCGCGCGGTCGGCCTGGGCCAGGGGGCTGACGGCGTACCACCCGCAGTCATCCACGTTGTTGGCGTAGTCGTGGTTCCCGAGGCCGGTGTAGACGGGGTAGTCCGCGAGCACGCCCTCGCGGTAGATCCGCTTGATCTCGGACCACTCCCCCGCCCACCCGAACGCCGTGACGTCGCCGTTCACGACGATGCCGGCGAAGTTGTCTCCCACGTCCTCGGCCAGCCCCACGAGGCTGTCGCGATGCCACTCGTTGCTGACCCGGGCTTGCTTGGCCTTGTGGTCGTCGCCCGAGCAGCCGGCGAGCGCGAGCCGCGAGGGGGACCCGACGGGCGCGTGCAGGCGGGCACTCTTGGCCGCTTCCTTGCATGCCTCTTCCTTACACTCCCACGCGAACTGCGGATCGCTCATCATGGCCACCGTGAAGTCGGTGGGGTCGACGTTGCGCCGGTTGTAGGAGCCGCCCACGTGGATGCCGAGGTCTTCGCCGTTGAAGGCGCACGAAGCGAGCAGGGCGACCATGGCGCTCGCGCCTGCCCCGAGGCGCACCTGGTCCTTGCTGAAGCGATGACGGACCACCTCACGCATGCCGCGACTCCCTCGTGACGCGTGGGCACTTTAGCGAGAGGTTCCCTGCGCGTGTCGCGGGACCTGCGCATGGCCGGGGAAGCGGGCGCGATCGGGTGCGGCGGAGGGGCGGCGCGTCGGATCGGGATGGCGACAGGCCCCGAGCGCGGGGAGCCCGGCCTCCTGGCGGCGGCGGCTCCCTCCGCGACGCCTCGGGGGGGCTGGGCGCGATCGGAGGCCGCAGCCCCGCCCCCCCGCCCCCGGACCCCTGCTCGGCAGGCAACCGGGGTCGAATCAGACACTCGGCCGGTGTCTGATTCGGGGCCGCTTGCCTCCCAGCGCGGGCAGGGACGAAGCCGCCCGTCGCTCGCAAGCGCCGCGCTTCGCGGCAGACGCGGCCCCGGAGGGGTCCGCGCGCCGCGACGACGGGCGCAGTGTCGCCGCCACTCCCCCACCGGATCCAGCCAGGCCGATCAAGGCGGCTCGAACGTCACCCCGTAGGTCGCCTGCAGCCGATCCCGGACCACGGCAGGCGCAGCGTCGTCGCCTGGGCCCTGGAGGTGGGAGACCAGCCAGTCCCAGACCGGCGCCACCCGCGGCGTGGATCGCAGCGCCCGGTGCGTCACCAGCCACAGCGACTCGACCGGCATCGGCGGGCCGTCCACCGCCACCTGAGCGAGGTGCGGGGTGAGCCGCCCGAACGTGAGCGGAAGCACCGCCGCCCCCACCCCCGCCGCCGCAGCCAGCCGGATCGTGGGCAGCGCGTTGCTCCGCATCGCGTAGCGCGGGCTCGGCACCGCCTCCCGAAGCCACCGCGCCGCCGCCAGGTGCTCGCGCTCCTCCGTCCACGACACCCAGCGATGGGCCGCCGGATCGCTCGGGTCCGCCACCTCGGCCAGGTACGCGGGGCGGGCGAACACCGCGTAGCCCACGTCGCGCAGCCGCCGCGCGACCAGCTCGTCGCCCTCCCGCGGGGGCACCACGCGGATCGCGATGTCCGACTCGAGCCGCATCAGGTCGACCAGCCCGGGACCGTGGCGCAGGTCCACGACGAGGTCCGGGAACGCCCGCGACAGCTCCGGGAGCACGGGCAACAGGATCAGGTGGACCATGTCGTCCGCCAGCGACACCGACACCACGCCCGCAGGCCCCTCCCGCAGCCCCGCCAGGGTGATCCGGGCGGCGGACTGCGCGCGCTCGGCGGACTCCGCGTAGGCGAGCAGCGCTCGGCCCGCGGCCGTCGGAACCACCCCGTCGGAGGTGCGGACGAACAACGTGGTCTGGAGCGTAGCCTCGAGCCGATCGAGGCGCCGCGTGACGGTCGACACCGAGGTGTCGAGGCGCTCGGCGGCGCGGGTCGCGGAGCCGCTCCGCCACAGCGCGAGGAACACCGAAAGATCCACCCAGGCGCTCTCCACCGGCCCTCCCTGACCGCGTCCTACCTCCGCACCACGCCCGTTGCGCGGCCGGGAGGCCCCCTCGCGACCCCACGACCTGCCGACGCGCGGCGTGGCTGCGTACGTCGGGGGCACCGACTGGAGGCACCCGATGTCCGCTCTGCTGCTCCCCCTGCTGCTCGCCTGCACGCTCCCCGAGCCCGAGACGGTGGGCGGCGAGTTCAAGCGCCTGGACGCGACCCCCGAGGAGCTCCCGCTGGCGTGGCCCGATGCGCTGCAGCTCCTGCTCGACGATCCGGACAAGGTGGCCGGGGAGAGCAAGTGGTACCGTGACGGCGAGCTGTGACGCGACCGCACGAAGCGCAGGCCATCCACGATGCCCCCACCGTCTCACCGAGCTGACCAGGACGTCCGCACTCCCCCCCTCGTCGAGGAGCGGATGCCCGAGCACGTCCAGGAGAACATCCGGTACTGGGACGCGTACGCGCCGCAGTGGGTGGCCG